>NZ_JBVJMV010000045.1:0-61848 GCF_055584025.1 Streptomyces sp. NPDC104309
AAGGGGCAGATCTTCGTGAAGGGCGAGGTCATCAAGACCGTGCCGGAGTCGAAGATCGTCGAGACGCTGATCGAAGAAGCCCTGAAGATCGCCGAACAGATGGAGAAGGACGGCGTCGCCTCGGGCGAGCCCGAGGTCTCCATCAGCTGAACCACGATGTGCCCCACCGCGCCCCGCCGGACGAACACCGTCCGGCGGGGCGCGGTCGTGAGCGACCTCACGGTGCCCCGCAAACGCTCTTCCCGGGCATGGGCGGCGCCACCGAGCCTCTTTGGGTACAGTGCGGAAATCAGCAGACCGCATGGTGAGGCCCCCTCGTGTTGACGCAGACCACCACCCGGGTCCTCGAACCCAGCGACCTCGGCGCCGCTCTCGCCATTCTGGAGAGCGAACCCGTCGCCAACGCGTTCGTGACGTCCCGGGTCCAGATCGCAGGTCTCGACCCATGGCGCCTCGGCGGCGAGATGTGGGGCTGGTACGCCGACGGCAGGCTGCGCTCACTGTGCTACTCCGGCGCCAACCTCGTACCGATCTGCGCCACCCCGGAGGCGGTCCGGGCCTTCGCCGACCGCGCCCGCCGGGCCGGCCGCCGCTGCTCCTCGATCGTCGGCCCCGCGGAGCCCACCGCCCAGCTGTGGCGGCTGCTCGAACCCGGCTGGGGCCCCGCTCGCGAGGTCCGGGCCCATCAGCCGCTCATGGTCACCGAGAGCCCGTCCGCCGACGTCACTCCCGACCCCCTGGTCCGCCGGATCCGCAAGGACGAGATGGACGTTCTGATGCCGGCCTGCGTGGCGATGTTCACCGAGGAGGTCGGCATCTCCCCGCTCGCGGGCGACGGCGGACTCCTCTACCAGGCACGCGTCGCCGAACTCGTCGGCGCCGGCCGCTCCTTCGCCCGGATCGAGGACGGCCGGGTCGTCTTCAAGGCGGAGATCGGCGCGGCCACTTCGCAGGCCTGCCAGATCCAGGGCGTCTGGGTCGCCCCCGAACACCGCGGCCGGGGGCTCTCCGAAACCGGTATGGCGGCCGTCCTGCGCTACGCACTGGCCGACGTCGCACCCGTCGTCAGCCTCTACGTGAACGACTACAACACCCCCGCGCGCAAGGCGTACGCCAGGGTCGGCTTCCGTGAGACCGGCGTGTTCATGAGCGTGCTGTTCTGACCGGTCGACGACCGGCTCCACCACCCCGTACCGCCCGCCCCGTCCGGGCCAGTAGGGTCGGCCCATGGCAGCACTTCCCGGGGGCGGTCCCCGCACTCCCAGCGTCCGGATCGGACCGATCGATCTCGC
Source organism: Streptomyces sp. NPDC104309 (assembly GCF_055584025.1). Lineage (NCBI taxonomy): Bacteria > Bacillati > Actinomycetota > Actinomycetes > Kitasatosporales > Streptomycetaceae > Streptomyces > Streptomyces sp. NPDC104309. The sequence continues at coordinate 1,293 of NZ_JBVJMV010000045.1, forward strand.
CGCACGCGTGGACGAGGCGCTCGCCGTGCAGGCCGTCGCCTTCGGCCTGGCCCCGGAGGAGATCGAGGTACGACGCCACATCGTTCTCAGACACCTCGAACACCCCCATGCCCGCGCGCTGGGCGCCACCACCCCCGGCGGCCGGCTCGTCGGCTTCGTCTACGGCATGCCGAACGAACGCCACCAGTGGTGGTCCACCGTCGTCGAGCCCTACCTCCGCGCCACCGGCTCCGCGCACTGGCTCGACGACTCGTTCGTCATCACCGAGCTGCACGTGCTCCCGGAATTCCAGAACCGGGGCATCGGCCGCGCGCTGATCACCACCATCACGGACGCCGCCGACCAGCCCCGGTCCATCCTCTCCGCCATCGACACGGAGAGCCCGGCACGGGGTCTGTATCGCAGTCTCGGATACCAGGACCTGGCCCGGCAGGTGCTCTTCCCCAGCGCTCCCAAGCCGTACGCGGTGATGGGAGCCCCGCTTCCGCTGCGCCGCCAGGGCTAGGCCCTGTCCTGCCGATCTTCGCGGGCCCGGGGCGTCGCCCCGAGCTCCCGGCAAACCTTTCCGGCCACAGCACCAGGTCTCTCGTCCGGCGAAAGAACCAGGGGGCCGGAACCAATCGATTTCCGCCCACCGGTGCCGCCCGGCTAACCTCACGCTCATCACCCTTCCGAGCAGGAGTTCATCATGGCCCAGGTCCAGCGCATGTCCCGATTGATGATCAAGACACTGCGCGACGACCCGGCGGACGCCGAGACGCTCAACCACAAGCTGCTCGTCCGGGCCGGTTACGTACGTCGCACGGCGGCCGGAATCTGGACCTGGCTGCCGCTGGGAAAGAAGGTCCTGGAGAACATCACCCGCGTCGTGCGCGAGGAGATGGACGCCATCGGTGGCCAGGAAGTACTGCTGCCCGCGCTGCTCCCGAAGGAGTCGTACGACGCCAGCGGTCGCTACGACGAGTACGGCGATCTGCTCTTCAAGCTCAAGGACCGCAAGGGCGCGGAGTACCTCCTCGGCCCGACCCACGAAGAGATCTTCACCCAGGTCGTCAAGGATCAGATCACGTCCTACAAGGACCTGCCCGTGATCCTGTACCAGATCCAGACCAAGTACCGGGACGAGGCCCGCCCGCGCGCCGGAGTGCTGCGCGGCCGTGAGTTCCAGATGAAGGACTCGTACTCCTTCGACACCACGGACGAGGGGCTCGTCGAGGCGTACCAGCTGCACCGCGCCGCCTACATCCGGATCTTCGAGCGGCTCGGCCTCGACCACCGCATCGTCTCCGCCGTCTCCGGCGCGATGGGCGGCTCGGCCTCCGAGGAGTTCCTGGCCCCCGCCCCGGCCGGTGAGGACACCTTCGTCGACTGCCCCGCCTGCGACTACGCCGCCAACACCGAGGCCGTGACCTTCAAGGCCACTGCCGTGGACGGCTCGGCCCACGGCTCCGTCGAGGAGCTGGACACCCCCGACACCCCGACCATCGAGACGCTCGCCGCGCACCTGGGCGTCCCCGCCTCCGCGACGCTGAAGAACCTGCTGGTCAAGGTCGACGGCGAGATCGTCGCCGTGGGCGTGCCCGGCGACCGTGAGGTCGACCTCGGCAAGCTGGGCGAGCACCTCGCGCCCGCCGTCGTCGAGCTGGTCACCGCGGAGGACTTCGAGGGCCGCCCCGACCTGGTCCGCGGCTACGTCGGCCCGCAGGGCCTGGAGAAGGTCCGTTACATCGCCGACCCGCGCATCGCCGTCGGCACCGCCTGGATCACCGGTGCGAACAAGCCCGGCACCCACGCGAAGAACGTCGTCGCCGGGCGTGACTTCGAGGTCGACGACTACCTCGACGTCGTCGTCGTCCAGGAGGGCGACCCGTGCCCCAAGTGCGGCACCGGCCTCAAGCTGGACCGCGCCATCGAGATCGGCCACATCTTCCAGCTGGGCCGCAAGTTCGCGGACGCCTTCCAGCTCGACGTGCTCGGCCAGAACGGCAAGCCGGTCCGGGTCACCATGGGCTCGTACGGCATCGGCGTCTCCCGCGCCGTCGCCGCGCTCGCCGAGCAGACCGCCGACGAGCAGGGGCTGTGCTGGCCCCGCGAGATCGCCCCGGCCGACGTCCATGTCGTCGCGGCGGGCAAGGCCCTCCAGACGGAGCTGGCGCTCGATGTCGCCGAGAAGCTCGCCGCCGCCGGTGTGCGGGTCATGGTCGACGACCGTGCGGGTGTCTCGCCCGGTGTGAAGTTCACCGACGCCGAGCTGATCGGCGTCCCGAAGATCCTGGTCGCGGGCCGCCGCTCGGCCGAAGGCGTCCTGGAGCTCAAGGACCGCCGTACGGGCGAGCGCGAGGAGATCACGGTCGACGAGGCGATCGCCCGCCTCGCCGTCCAGGGCTGACACCGGACGGACGAAGCCGCAGGCCCCCGCGCACCGCGCGGGGGCCTGCGGCTTGCCGTGCCCGCTACAGCCAGCTGGCGAACTCCAGCGTCAGCTCGCCCTCCTGGCGACGGCCGACCGCCAGCGCCCGGGTGCCCGACTCCACCGCACGGAACAGCGTCCAGCCGTGCAGCCGTTCCCGGTCCACGTCCAGCGAATCGGCGAGCTTCTTGATCCGGCGCCGTGCCGTCACTGCGCCGCCGGGGGAGGCGATCAGGTCCTCGACCCGGTCACGCACCAGGCGCGCCAGATCGTAGGCCCGCTCGCCGACCAGCGGCTCCGGCCCGACCGTCAGCCAGGGCGCCCGCTCGCCCGCGAGCACCTTGCTCTGGCGGAAGTTGCCGTGCAGCAGCAGGAGTTCGGAGGAGTCGGCGACCAGCTCCGCACGCGCCGCGAGCGCCGCGGAGACCAGTGGCTCCAGGCCCGGGTCCGCCGCGGCGAAGGCCCGCATCGGCTCCGTACGGCGCGCGGTCCGCTCGGTGACCGTCTCGAACCCGTGGCCGGCCGGGGGCTCGACCCACAGCCGGCGCACCGTCCCCGCCGCCTCCAGCAGCGCCTTCGCCTCCGGCAGTGAGCGCAGTGACACCTCGGGGTGCAGCCGTTCGAGCAGCAGCGCACCGGGGCCGGTGCCGACGAGCCGCACCGCGCCCCAGCCGTTCCAGTGCTCCAGCGCCGCCTGCTCCAGCTCGGGCGCGGCTCCGGACGGAGCGATCTTCAGCGCCGCCGGGGTGCCGTCGGAGCACGTCACCAACAGGACCAGACTGCTGCGGCCCCCGGGGGCGGCCACCCGGTCCACGGTCAGCTCCTGCCCGGTCGAGGCCAGCGCTTCCTCGGTCAGTGCGGGAAGGCGCGCGAGCCAGTCGGCGGCCGAATCCCCGTACGACTCGCCCAGCGCTCGCACCAGACGCTGCGGCGGTTCGAAACCCATACGTGCTTTGTTCCCTTTCAGAGCTTCTTCAGTGCGTCGCGCCGGTCCCGTTCCTCACACCGGCCCCGTCCTTCGTGCCGGACCCGGCCTTCGCGCCGGACCCGTCGGCGGTCCGCTCGGCGAGCCCGGGAAAGGGTACGCCGCTGCCCCGCCAGCGGACCGCGCGCACCGCGGCCTCCCGCAGCGCGTCCGCGGCCTCCCGCCGGAGCGGCCCTTCGGCGGCCCGTACGAGATCGGAGTAGACGTCCGACACCCGGTCCTCCAGCAGGGTGGCCAGCCGCACCGCCGCGGCCGGGTCCGGCACCGCGAACGGCAGAGCGTACGCGGCCTGCGCGGCCACCGGTTCACCGCCCAGGTCACGCACGGTCCGCTGCAGCGCGTCGCGCCGGGCGCGGTGCGCGTGGTAAGCCGCCGTGGCCTCGGCCCGGCGGCCGTCGGCGACCCGGCCGCCGACGACCCCGTACCCGTACACCGCCGCGTGTTCGGCGGCCAGGGCCGCCTGCGCCGCCTTCCGTGTCCCGGCGTTCATGACGAGGTCTCCTTGGCCAGTTCGGTCAGCAGATAGGCGTGTGCCGCGCCCGCCGCCGCGATCGACGCCAGCAGCCGGGCCAGCTCCGGCGGGGCCTTCAGCAGCGTCGCCGTGTGGGCGTCCGAGGCGCGGCGCTCCGCCCCGGCCAGCTCCTTGACGGCGGCCCTGGCGTCGGTGGCGGGGGTGCGCGAGAACACCGGCGTACCGTCGCCGTCGGGCGCCAGCGCCTGGGCGTGGGCCCGTACGGCGTCCCGCAGCGGCGAGAGCCCGGCGGCGGTGGCCGGGTGGGCCCTGACCACCTGCTCGTACCGGGCGAGCAGGTCCCTGCTGGTACGGGCGGCAGTCGCCCGGAGCGTCCGCTCCGCCCGTGCGGCCGAGGCCTGCTCGGCCGGGGTCGCCCCGTCGGGCCGGGCCGATCCCTCCCGCTGCCCGGACCCGTCACCGCAGCCGGCCAGCACCGCCCCCATGGCGATCGCCCCCGTCGCGGTGAACGCACCTCTGCGCGTCGTCCCCGTGCGCCGCACTTGTTCTCCTTCGGGCTTGGACCTGTCTTGACTGGATCTGTCCTGAAGTGATCACCGCAGGCGAGCGTACCCGCGGTCGCGGAGCACGCGGACGGCAACACCCCTCGGGACCGGATACCCTTTGACCTGACACGCGAGATCCCCACAACAGCACACGCGGCCGAGGAGTCACCCGGATGAGCACCACCCAGAGCGAGAGGCTGCGCGGACTGCTCGAACCGCTCGTCAGCGCCGAGCAGCTGGATCTCGAAGAGATCGAGGTGTCCCGGGCCGGCCGCCGCCGGGTGCTGCGGATCGTCGTGGACTCCGATGAGGGCGTGGAACTGGACGCCTGTGCCCGGCTGAGCCGCGCGCTCTCCGAGAAGCTGGACGAGACCGACGCGATGGGCGACGACGAGTACGTCCTCGAAGTCAGCTCGCCCGGTGCCGACCGTCCGCTGACGGAGCACCGCCACTACGTACGTGCCACGGGCCGCCTGGCCAAGCTGCAGCTGCGCGAGGGCGCTGAGCTGGTGGCCCGCATCCTCGCCGTGGACGAAGAGGGGCTCGACCTCGAAGTCCCGGGCGTCAAGGGCCGCAAGCCCACGTCCCGCCGGGTCGCCTTCGACGAGATCGCCAAGGCGCGCGTGGAGATCGAATTCAGCCGCAAGGACAAGAAGGAAGAGGAGGCGTAGCCGTGGACATCGATGTGAAGCTCTTGAAGGGCTTGGCACAGGACAAGGAGATCCCCTTCGACGTGCTCGTCGAGGCGATCGAGTCGGCCCTCCTCATCGCCTACCACCGTACGGACGGAAGCCACCGCCGCGCGCGCGTGAAGCTCGACGAGCGCGGCCATGTGACGGTGTGGGCGAAGGAGGACCCGGCCGACCTCGAACCGGGCCAGGAGCCCAAGGAGTTCGACGACACCCCGTCCGGCTTCGGCCGGATCGCCGCGACCACCGCCAAGCAGGTCATCCTGCAGCGGCTGCGCGACGCCGAGGACGACCGGACCTTCGGGGAGTACGCGGGCCACGAGGGCGATGTCGTCACCGGCGTCGTCCAGCAGGGCAAGGACCCGAAGAACGTCCTGGTCGACATCGGCAAGCTCGAAGCGATCCTGCCGGTGCAGGAGCAGGTGCCGGGCGAGGAGTACACCCACGGTCTGCGCCTGCGCACCTACGTCGTACGCGTGGCCAAGGGGGTCCGCGGTCCGTCCGTGACGCTGTCGCGGACCCACCCCAACCTGGTCAAGAAGCTCTTCGCGCTGGAGGTCCCGGAGATCGCGGACGGTTCCGTCGAGATCTGCGCGATCGCCCGCGAGGCCGGTCACCGCACCAAGATCGCGGTCCGTTCGACCCGTTCCGGGCTGAACGCCAAGGGTGCCTGCATCGGCCCGATGGGCGGCCGGGTGCGCAACGTCATGGCCGAACTGCACGGCGAGAAGATCGACATCGTGGACTGGTCGGACGACCCGGCCGAGATGGTCGCCAACGCCCTGTCGCCCGCGCGGGTGAGCCAGGTCGAGGTCGTGGACCTCGGCGCACGGTCCGCCCGGGTCACCGTCCCGGACTACCAGCTGTCGCTGGCGATCGGCAAGGAGGGGCAGAACGCCCGCCTAGCCGCCCGCCTCACCGGCTGGCGCATCGACATCCGTCCGGACACCGAGACCGACGCCGAGCGCGATGTCGCCGACCGTGAGCGGGCCGAGCGGGCCCGCGAGCGTTCCGAGCGCGGCTGACCCGGCGCGGGCCGGCCGGCCCGCGCCGGGACCACCGGACACCGTTGGGAACGGCCGTCCGGGGCGGTGGCGCGGGCCGCAGGGAATACATCTGAGCGGCACGCCGCTGAGAAAACGACAACATCCGTTCGATTTTTGCCCCAAAGGGGTGAGGTCGGTGCGGGGAGGTAGACTTAGCCGTGTCTGGCCGGACGCACGCCCGCGCTTGCCCTGAGCGAACCTGTGTGGGATGCCGGGAGCGGGCGGCCAAGAGCGAGCTGCTGCGCATCGTCGCGGACGGGGACGCCTGCGTTCCCGATCCTCGCGGTACGCTGCCCGGCCGGGGTGCCTATGTACACCCCGTCCCCGTCTGTCTGGACCTGGCGGTTCGCCGCCGGGCATTCCCTCGGGCCTTCAAGGCCAAGGGGCCGTTCGACCCCGCCGCAGTGCAGCGGTTCGTCGAGCGGGTGACACCGTAAGAAACGAACGGCACGGGACCCCGTGCGGTCAGGTACCTCGCGAGTTGGAAGTAGGTCGAGATTGCGATGAGCACTCGATGAGTACGCGATGAGTACGCCCATGAAGTAGCGACGGTCCGGCGGTAACCCGGACCTAAAAGGAGCGAAGTGGCTAAGGTCCGGGTATACGAACTCGCCAAGGAGTTCGGCGTCGAGAGCAAGGTCGTCATGGCCAAGCTCCAAGAGCTCGGTGAATTCGTCCGTTCGGCGTCCTCGACGATCGAGGCGCCGGTTGTACGCAAGTTGACTGACGCACTGCAGGGGCCCGGCGGCAACGCCGGCAAGTCCGCTGCGAAGCCTGGCGCGCCCCGCAAGGCGGCGCCCGTGAAGCCCGCAGCGCCCTCCCCGGCCGCTGCGGCACGTCCCGCTGCCCCGAAGCCCGGTGCCCCGGCCCCCAAGCCGGCCCCCGCCGCAGCGGCGAGCAGCACCCCCGAGGCGCCTTCCGCGCCGTCCGCCGGACCGCGGCCGGGCCCGAAGCCCGCGCCCAAGCCCGCTCCGGTGACTCCGGTCCCCGCTGCCGAGTTCTCGGCTCCGGCTCCGGCCCAGCCCGCTGCCCCGCAGCAGCAGGCCCCGCGTCCCACCGGTGCCACCCCCGGCCCGCGTCCCGCCCGTCCGGCTCCGTCCGGCGGTCAGCGTGACGGCGGTCGCGGTGGCGAGCGCGGCGAGCGTGGCGACCGTCCCGCGCGTCCCGCGGGTCAGGGCGCCCCGCGCCCCGGCGCCCGTCCGGCCGGTCCCCGTCCGGGCAACAACCCCTTCACCTCCGGTGGCTCGACGGGCATGGCCCGTCCGCAGGCGCCCCGTCCCGGCGGCGCCCCGCGTCCCGGTGGCGGTCAGGACCGTCCGGGCGCCCCGCGTCCGCAGGGCGGCCCCGGTGGCGCCCCGCGTCCCCAGGGTCAGGGCGGTGCCCGTCCCACTCCGGGCGGCATGCCCCGTCCGCAGGCTCCCCGTCCGGGCGGTGCCCCCAGTGGTAACCGTCCGAACCCGGGCATGATGCCGCAGCGTCCCGCCGCGGGTCCGCGTCCCGGTGGTGGCCCCGGCGGTGGCCGCGGTCCCGGCGGTGGCGGCGGCGGTCGTCCCGGTGGCGGCGCCGGTCGTCCCGGTGGTGGCGGCTTCGCAGGCCGTCCGGCCGGTCCCGGTGGCGGTGGCGGCGGTTTCGCCGGTCGTCCCGGTGGCGGTGGCGGCGGTGGCGGTGCGGGTCGTCCCGGCGGTGGCGGTGGCTTCGGCGGCCGTCCCGGCTTCGGTGGACGTCCCGGCGGCCCCGGTGGCCGTGGTGGCACACAGGGTGCGTTCGGTCGTCCCGGCGGTCCCGCGCGTCGTGGCCGCAAGTCGAAGCGGCAGAGGCGCCAGGAGTACGAGGCCATGCAGGCCCCGTCGGTGGGCGGCGTCATGCTGCCTCGCGGCAACGGACAGTCCGTCCGTCTGTCGCGCGGTGCCTCCCTCACCGACTTCGCGGAGAAGATCAACGCCAACCCGGCGTCGCTCGTCGCCGTGATGATGAACCTCGGCGAGATGGTCACGGCGACGCAGTCGGTCTCCGACGACACGCTGAAGCTGCTCGCCGATGAGATGAACTACGTCCTGGAGATCGTCAGCCCGGAGGAGGAGGACCGCGAGCTTCTGGAGTCCTTCGACATCGAGTTCGGCGAGGACGAGGGCGGCGAAGAGGCGCTCATCCCGCGTCCGCCGGTCGTGACCGTCATGGGTCACGTCGACCACGGCAAGACGCGTCTTCTGGACGCCATCCGCAAGACGAACGTCGTCGCGGGCGAGGCCGGCGGCATCACCCAGCACATCGGTGCCTACCAGGTCTCCTCCGAGGTCAACGGCGAGGACCGCCGGATCACCTTCATCGACACCCCGGGTCACGAGGCGTTCACCGCCATGCGTGCCCGTGGTGCGAAGTCCACCGACATCGCGATCCTCGTGGTGGCGGCGAACGACGGTGTGATGCCCCAGACGATCGAGGCGCTGAACCACGCCAAGGCGGCCGACGTGCCGATCGTGGTCGCGGTCAACAAGATCGACGTCGAGGGCGCGGACCCGACCAAGGTGCGCGGTCAGCTCACCGAGTTCGGTCTGGTGGCCGAGGAGTACGGCGGCGACACGATGTTCGTCGACATCTCCGCCAAGCAGGGCCTCAACATCGAGGCTCTCCTGGAGGCCGTCGTCCTCACCGCCGACGCCTCGCTCGACCTGCGGGCCAACCCGGAGCAGGACGCGCAGGGCATCGCGATCGAGTCCCACCTCGACCGCGGCCGCGGTGCCGTTTCGACCGTCCTGGTCCAGCGCGGCACGCTGCGCATCGGTGACACGATGGTGGTCGGCGACGCGTACGGCCGTGTCCGGGCGATGCTCGACGACAACGGCAACAACGTCGAGGAAGCGGGTCCGTCGACCCCCGTCCTCGTGCTGGGTCTCACCAACGTCCCGGGTGCCGGCGACAACTTCCTGGTGGTCGACGAGGACCGTACGGCCCGTCAGATCGCCGAGAAGCGTGCCGCCCGTGAGCGCAACGCCAACTTCGCCCGCAAGGGTGTCCGGTTCTCCCTGGAGAACCTGGACGAGGCGCTCAAGGCCGGTCTGGTCCAGGAGCTCAACCTCATCATCAAGGGCGACGCGTCCGGTTCGGTGGAGGCTCTCGAGTCCTCGCTGCTCCAGCTCGACGTCGGCGACGAGGTCGACATCCGGGTCCTGCACCGCGGTGTGGGTGCGGTCACCGAGTCGGACATCGACCTGGCGACCGGCTCCGACGCCATCGTCATCGGCTTCAACGTCCGGGCTGCCGGGCGTGCCCAGCAGATGGCGGAGCGCGAGGGTGTCGACGTCCGCTACTACTCGGTGATCTACCAGGCCATCGAGGAGATCGAGGCGGCCCTCAAGGGCATGCTCAAGCCGGAGTACGAAGAGGTCGAGCTCGGTACGGCGGAGATCCGCGAGATCTTCCGCTCGTCCAAGCTGGGCAACATCGCCGGTGTGCTGGTCCGCTCCGGCGAGGTCAAGCGCAACACCAAGGCGCGCCTGCTGCGCGATGGCAAGGTCATCGCGGAGAACCTCAACATCTCCGGTCTGCGCCGCTTCAAGGACGACGTCACCGAGATCCGCGAAGGCTTCGAGGGTGGTATCAACCTCGGAAACTTCAACGACATCAAGATCGACGACGTCATCGCGACGTACGAGATGCGCGAGAAGCCGCGAGGCTGATCCGCGGGGATTTCCGGGGGAGACCCCGGACCTCTCTTCAAGAGTCGGGGCCGGTCGGCGGGTCATATTTCCGTCGATCGGCCCCGGTCGTTCCGTGTACGGTTCTTGTGTCCCTGCCAAGCACTGGCAGGGCGCGAACCCGAACCGGCGGGACATCCGGACATACATGTATGTGGGGACACTGTCCTTCGATCTGCTTCTCGGCGACGTACGGTCGTTGAAGGAGAAACGCTCCGTCGTCCGCCCGATCGTCGCCGAGCTCCAGCGCAAATTCGCGGTGAGCGCGGCGGAGGTGGGCGATCAGGATCTCCATCGCAGGGCCGAGATCGGCCTTGCCATGGTCTCCGGGGACACCGGACACCTCACAGACGTTCTGGACCGGTGCGAGCGGTTGGTGGCCGCCCGGCCGGAAGTGGAGCTGCTGTCCGTACGACGGCGGCTGCACAGCGACGAAGACGATTGAGCAAGGCTGAGAAGGAGACGGACCAGTGGCCGACAACGCGCGGGCGAAAAAGCTGGCGGACCTCATCCAGGAGGTGGTCGCCGAGAAACTGCAGCGCGGTATCAAGGACCCGCGTCTGGGTACGCACGTGACGATCACGGACACCCGGGTCACCGGTGACCTGCGGGAGGCCACGGTCTTCTACACGGTCTACGGCGACGACGAGGAGCGGGCGAGCGCGGCGGCCGGCCTGGAGAGCGCCAAGGGCATCCTGCGTTCGGCGGTCGGAGCGGCGGCGGGGACGAAGTTCACCCCCACGCTGGCCTTCGTGGCCGACGCCCTTCCGGAGAACGCCAAGGCGATCGAGGACCTCCTCGACCGGGCGCGGGCCTCGGACGCGCGGGTGCGCGAGGCATCCTCGGGCGCCACGTACGCCGGTGGCGCGGACCCGTACCGCAAGGCGGATGACGAGAACGACGAGGACACCGCCTCCGAATGACAGCGCAGAACAGGACACCCGGTCAGGGGCGCGGGAGCGCGGCGACCTCTGACAAGGGTGGTGGTGGGCGCCGGGAGGACGGCCTGGTCATCGTCGACAAGCCGTCCGGCTTCACTTCGCACGACGTCGTCGCCAAGATGCGCGGCATCGCCAGGACCCGCCGCGTCGGCCACGCCGGCACGCTGGACCCGATGGCGACGGGCGTTCTGGTGCTCGGTGTCGAGAAGGCCACCAAGCTGCTGGGCCACCTCGCGCTGACCGAGAAGGAGTACCTCGGCACGATCCGGCTCGGCCAGAACACCGTCACCGATGACGCGGAGGGCGAGATCACCTCGTCCACCGACGCCTCCGGTGTGACCCGTGAGGGCATCGACGCCGGGGTCGCGGCCCTGACCGGACCGATCATGCAGGTGCCGTCCAAGGTCAGCGCCATCAAGATCGACGGCAAGCGGTCCTACGCGAGGGTGCGCGGCGGCGAGGAGTTCGAGATCCCGGCCAGGCCGGTGACGATCTCGTCCTTCCATGTCTACGACGTCCGCCAGGAGGTCGCCGAGGACGGCACGCCGGTCGTCGATCTGGTCGTCTCCGTCGTCTGCTCCTCCGGCACGTACATCCGCGCGATCGCCCGCGACCTCGGCGCCGGGCTCGGCGTCGGCGGCCATCTGACGGCGCTGCGGCGCACCCGGGTCGGGCCGTACGGTCTCGACATGGCGCGGACGCTCGACCAGCATCAGCAGGAGCTGACCGTGATGCCGGTGGCCGAGGCCGCCGCCTCGGCGTTCCCCCGCTGGGACGTGGACGAGAAGCGCGCCAAGCTGCTGCTGAACGGGGTGCGGCTGGACATGCCCGCCTTCCCGCCGGGACCGGTCGGGGTCTTCGGGCCGGACGGACGCTTCCTGGTTCTCGTCGAGGAGCAGAAGGGCAAGGCCAAGAGCCTCGCCGTCTTCGCCTGACGGGCGGCTCGGGGCCGGAAGACCCCATCGTGGAGCGGGCGGAGCCCCCGCGCCCGCTCCACGGTCCCCCCAACGATTCCTGTCCACCGGGCGCCATGAATTCACCCCGATGAGCAGGCGCTCGGAGTGAATCAGGGGAGCGTTCAGGGGCGCTTTTACTCCGAGTGGTACACGTGCCGATGGCCGCCGCCCTAACGTCGGACCATGGGAAGCGGGGACCGGGCAACGCTGGTACGTATCTGCGATCAGGCCGGCCGGCCACGGGGGACCGGGTTCGTCGCGGACGACCGGGGCACGGTGGTGACCAGTCATGAAGCGGTCGACGGGCTCACGCGGCTCGTCCTGCACGGAACGGGCGGCCGCGGCTGCACCGTCGGGGCCGCCGATGTCACCGCGCTGCCCGAACAGGACCTCGCCCTGCTGCGCACCGGGGAGCCCTTGGCGCTCGGCGTCGAGCCGACGCCGATCGCGTCGCGGGACCGGATCGACGCCGGTACGTATGTGACGATCGCCGCCCACGGCTGGCGCGAGGCGCGGGTGCTCGGCACCGCCCCGGTGACGTACACCGCGAACGGCCGTGCCCTCCGGATCGGTGCCGCGCTGGAGCTGGCGCTGGGCACGGACGGTTCGGACGCGCTGCGGCTCGGCGGCACCGCCGTGGGCGGGCCCGTCCTCGACCCGGACAGCGGCGCGGTCCTCGCCGTGCTGGGTGCCGCGCTGCGTGCCGGGCATCACGCCGCCGGTTTCGCGGTGCCGCTCGGGAGCGCGAACGCCGACGGCCCGCTGGGCGCGTTGCTGCGGCGCAACGCGACGTGCGTGCCCGGATACGGACGCGATCTGAATCTCGCGGGCGCTCTGCACCTCACCGCGACCTCGCTCGGCTCGGCGGGCGGTCCGGCCGCCTGTTCCGATCCGGTCGAACGCCCGGAAGTGATCGCGGAGTTGACGGCCTTCTCGACGCCCGGCCGCCCCTCGTCCGTGCCGCCCCCTCCCGCCGTGGTCCTCGGTCTCGTCGGAGCGCCGGGCACCGGCCGCACCACCGAACTGGCCGCGCTCGCCGCCCGCCGGGCCCGCGGCTCCGTGCCCGCGCCCACGCTCTGGCTCCGCGGTGCCGATCTGCTGGCCGACGACTCCTCGGTCGCCGACGCGATCGCCCGCACGCTCCGGCGGTCCTGCCGGATCGTCACCGCCGCCGGGGCGAGGGGCGACATGACGACCGTCACCCCCGAGGGGGTGGCCCGGTTGGCCGCGGAGTCCGGGAGCACGTTGCTCGTCCTGCTGGACGGCCCCGAGGAGATGCCGCCCGTACTGGCCCAGGGGGCGGCCCGGTGGACCGCGGGCACCGTCGACTGGCTGCGGGGCAACGGGGCGCGGCTCGTGATGGCCTGCACGCCCGAGCACTGGGAGACGGCCGGTGCGCTCTGCCCGGCCGGTGCGCTGCACCGCCCCGCCAGGCCGGCCGGACGACTGCCGTCCGCGGTCCGGCTCGGCGAGCTCACCGCGCGCCAGGCCGAACGGGCCCGGGAGCGGTACGCCATTCCGTCCGGTGCGCTCGCCCCCGGCCATGACCGGCACCCGCTCACCCTGCGCCTGCTCGCGGAGGTCCGCGAGGCGCTGCCCGCGGACGTCGCGGGGCGGCCCGACGCCGAGGACGTCTTCGGTGCTCACCTGGATCTGATGTGTCTGCGGGTCGCGGTCCGCATCGCGGCGCTGTCGGGCCCGGTGCCCGGGGGCACCGCGGTCCGCCGGCTCGCCGCGCGAGTGGCCGGGCAGGTACACGAGGCGGCTCGGCGCTGCCTGGGCCCCGGACAGGGGGAGCTGGACCGGGTGGCGTTCGAGGCGGTGTTCCCCTGGCGTACGGGCTGGGCGTCGGCCGTCCTCGCCGAAGGCCTGCTCGTGCCGGCGGGCGCGGGTTACCGCTTCGCGCACGAGGAGCTGGGGGACTGGGTGCAGGGAGCCCACCTGGACCTGGACGCGGCACTGTACGCGCTGGTCCACCGGTGGCAGGCGGCGGAGGGCGGGGCAGGGGCGGTGGAGGCCCGTGTTCCGCAGCCGCGGAGGCCGCGTACCGGGCGCGGCCGGGGGCCTGGGCAGGACGTCGTGGCGGCGCTTCGGGGGCCGAAGGGGCCCCCGGCGGAGCTCAGCCGCGTCCCCGCGCCGGACACCGCCGGGGAGGCCGCACCGGCGACCGTACCGCGCGCCCTGCCCGTACCGCGCCATCGGACCGGCCCGGTCATCCAGGCCCTGCTGCTCCTGGGCCGCAGGCAGGGGCCCGCTGCGCTGGCACACCGGCTGACCGGCCTCGTCGACGCCCTCGACCGGCCGGCGCCGGGATCGCCCGCCGGGGCCCGCGACGACGCCCGCTGGTGGGCGGTCCACCTGCTCTCGGAGACCCTGCTCCGGGTGCCCGACCTCCGGACCCAGCTCGGGGTGCTGCGGCTGCTGGCCGACCGCGTCGTCGCAAGCGCCGCGGCGGGAAAGCCGGTGGGCGCGGGGCCGTACGCGGAGTTCGGTCCGTGGTTCTGGCGCCGCCTGAGGCTGCCTGAAGCGGACCGGATCGATCTGTTCCGGCGTCTCGTCCCCGCCGACGGCCCGCACCGGGGCGGCCCGCGCGATGACGAGGACCACAGCTGTGACCCGCATCCCGACGGCGACGGCGGCGAGCGCTTCCTGGATGCCGTCGCGCGGCGGCTCGCCGCCCAGCCCCGGACCGTGCAGCCGCTGCTCTGCGACTGGTTCACCGACGAGCGACCGCTGCCCGCCGAGGAGGGGGAGGGGGCCGCGATGCGCCCGACCGTGGCCGCGGCCGCTCAGGCGCTGCTCTACGCCCGTCGGGACCTGGCCGTCGACGACCTGACCGAAGCACTCGTCTCGACCGCCCACCCCCGCGCGGAGGAGCTGCTGGCCGCGCTGGCCGAGGACGAGCCCGCCGCGCTGTGCCGCGCCGTCGACCGCTGGGCCCGCGACGAGGACAGGCCCGGCCGCCGGGCCGCCGCCGCCTCGTACGCCCCGCTCACCGCCGTGCATGCGACGCGCGACACCGACCGCGAGCTGCTGCGCGGGGCCGCCCTCGCCCTGCTGGCCCGCCCGGCCGACGCCCCCCTGCACGGGACCGCGCTCACCCTCCTCGTACAGGATCCACGGACTCGGGACCGCCATCTCCCGCAGGCGCTGCGGGCCTTCGTCGCGGGCGAGCCGCAGCTGTCCGCGCAGGCGCTGGCCGTCGCGCTGCCCTCCCATCCGGAGCCGGTGCTCGCCGCGTTGCGGGAGCGGCTGACCCGGCCCGGCGACGGGGCGGGCGAGGCACTGTGCGCGCTCGCCGGGATCGACGCGCCCGCGCTGGCCCTGCACGCCGCCGGGCTCGTGCGGGCGTACATCGACAGCCACCCGGACGACGCCGTGCACGCCGCCTCGTACATCGACCGGAGGCTGGAGCACGGACCCGCCGCCCGCGCCCTGCTGCTGCCCCTGGTGACCGGACTGCTGCGGGACCGGCCGGTGCCGCCGCCGGTGCGCGGCGCGCTCGCCGGGGTGCTCGCCGCGCCGGGCAGCCCCGCCTCCGCACAGCTGAGGGGCGAGCTGCTGGAGGTCCTGCTGGACTTCGAGCAGGAGGCCCACCGCGATCCGGCCGTGCTCGACGCGCTGCTGCGGGCCGCCGCGACCGGCTCCGGCGCCCGCGCGCAGGCGCGTACCCGTGCGCTGGTCCACCGCACCGGGATGCTCCTGGTCCGCACGCCCGAGGGCGCGGTCCGCTTCGACGGCCGGCTGGTCGAGCTGGCTCGTGACGTCCCCGGATTCGCCGCCCTGGTGACCGGGTGGCTGGCCGACGCCCCGCAGGAGTGGGCGGCGCTCGTCGGCCCCAGCGCACGGCGGACGGTGGAGGCCCTGGCGAGCCCCAAGACGATGCCGATGCGGGCCGCGGGGCGTGAGCATGGCAGTCTTAGACCTGCGTAACAGGCAATCTCACGTACACAGGTTCGGGCGAGGAGCGGTCACAGTGCAGCGCTGGCGTGGCTTGGAGGACATCCCCCAGGACTGGGGACGCAGCGTCGTCACCATCGGCTCCTATGACGGGGTGCACCGCGGGCACCAGCTGATCATCGGGCGGGCCGTGGAGCGGGCCCGCGAGCTGGGCGTGCCGTCGGTCGTGGTGACCTTCGACCCGCATCCCAGCGAGGTCGTGCGGCCCGGCAGCCACCCGCCGCTGCTCGCCCCGCACCACCGGCGCGCCGAACTGATGGCGGAGCTGGGGGTGGACGCGGTGCTGATCCTGCCGTTCACCACGGAGTTCTCGAAGCTGGCACCGGCCGACTTCATCGTGAAGGTGCTCGTCGACAAGCTGCACGCGCAGCTGGTCATCGAGGGCCCCAACTTCCGTTTCGGCCACAAAGCGGCCGGGAACGTGCGGCTGCTCACCGAGTTCGGCGAGACCTACGACTACCGCGTCGAGGTCATCGACCTGTACGTGAGCGGTGAGGCGGGCGGTGGCCAGCCGTTCTCCTCCACGCTCACTCGGCGGCTGGTCGCCGAGGGCGATGTCGCGGGCGCCGCCGAGATCCTCGGCCGGCCGCACCGGGTCGAGGGCATCGTGGTCCGCGGCGCGCAGCGCGGCCGTGACATGGGCTTCCCCACGGCCAACGTGGAGACCCTGCCGCACACCGCCATCCCCGCCGACGGCGTCTACGCGGGCTGGCTCAATGTGGACGGCGAGGCGATGCCCGCCGCGATCTCGGTCGGCACGAACCCGCAGTTCGACGGCACGGAGCGGACGGTGGAGGCGTACGCGATCGACCGCGTCGGCCTCGACCTGTACGGGCTCCACGTCTCGGTGGACTTCCTCGCGTACGTGCGCGGGATGCTGAAGTTCGACTCGATCGACGAGCTGCTCGTGGCGATGGCCGCCGATGTGAAGCGGTGCAGCGAGCTGGTCTCCGCGTACGAGCGCGGCTGACCTCTTCGCCGTACGCGACCGGGCCGGGACCGTCGAGGACGGTCCCGGCCCGGTCGCGCGAAGCGTCAGCTGTCCAGCTCCTCCAGCATGCGCCCCTTGATCTCCACGGCGAACCACGCGATCACCGCACCAACCACCGCGAGGCGGCCCAGCTGGGTGAAGACCATCGCGAGGCTGCTGCCCGAACCGGTGATCGCGCCCACCACGACCGGGCCGAGGATGACTCCGAGCCGGTTCCACCCGCAGGGACCCGTGGTCACCATCCGGCTGCTGAGGCATCGCCCCGGGGTGAGGCCGCACCGGGCCGGTCCGGAGCCTGACGGAACTCCCTCGCGGCCGCCGGGCAGGCCGTGCCCCGACCCGCCCGGCGGACGGGCCCCGGGGCCGTGGTACGGCCGGTCTGGCGGATCGGGCCGGTCGGGCGGATCGGGCTGGGTCGGGCGGATCGGTCCGGGGAGGCGGGCTCCCCGGCACCGCGCTACGCCCGCGCCTTCGCCGCCGCGGTCGCCCAGTGGCACGCCACCTGGGTCTGCCCGCCGCCCGCGAGCACCGGCAGATCCTTTGTACGGCACGCGTCCGCGACGCCCGCCCGCTCCGCCTCGCCCGAGGCCAGTACCTGGCAGCGGACGTGGAACCGGCACCCGGACGGCACCCGGGACGGGTCCGGCGGCTCGCCGGTCAGAATCACCGGATCGTCCCCGGACTCCGGCAGCACCGACAACAGCGCCTGCGTGTAAGGGTGTCGCGGAGAGGTGAGGATCTGCTCCACCTCGCCCGTCTCCACGATCCGCCCGAGGTACATCACCGCGACCCGGTCGGCGATGTTCCACGCCAGGCCGAGGTCGTGCGTGACCACCAGTGCGGACAGGCCCAGCTCATCCCGCAGCCGCAGCAGCAGGGCCAGGATCTCGCCGCGCACCGAAGCGTCCAGCGAGGCCACCGGCTCGTCGGCCACGATGAGTTCGGGCTCCAGCACGAGCGCGCCCGCGATGACGACCCGCTGGCGCTGACCGCCCGACAGCTCGTGCGGATAGCGCAGGAAGAACCGCTCCGGAGGGCGCAGTCCCGCCCGCGACAGCGCCTCGGCCACCGCGACCCGCTCGTCGCCCGCGTACCCGTGGATCCGCAGGCCCTCCGCGACGGCGTCGTACACCGTGTGCCGCGGATTGAGTGAACCGCTGGGGTCCTGGAGCACCAACTGGACCCGCTTGCGGTACGCCTTCAGCGCACGGCTTGCATAGTCGAGCGGCTGCCCGTCGAAGGTGACCCGCCCGGACGTCGGCGGGACCAGGCCCAGCAGCGAACGCGCCAGCGTCGTCTTGCCGCAGCCCGACTCGCCGACCAACGCGACGATCTCGCCGGGCCGGATGTCCAGGTCGACGCTGTCCACGGCCCGCGCCGGGTCGGCTCCGCGGCGGCCGGGGAAGGTGACCTTCAGGTCCTCGGCGCTGAGCAGGGGAGTGGTGGTGGTCATGATGTGCTCCTTGCTTCCTCGGCACCCGGCAGGGCCGGGGCCGCGGTGGACCCCGGCTCCACCAGCACACAGGCCGCCCGCCGCTCCGGCCCCGCTTCCCGCAGCACCTGGTCCTGCGTCGTGCAGGAGTCCAGGGCCACCGGACAGCGCGGGTGGAACGTACAGCCGCCGGGCAGCGCCGACGGGTCCGGCGGGTCGCCGGGCAGCCCGCGGGGCGCGAACCGGGAGGCCGGGTCGCCGATGCGCGGAAACGCGCCGGACAGGGCCTTGCCGTACGGATGGTGCGCGTTCTCGTAGACCTCGGACGCCGGGCCCTCCTCCACGACCCGGCCCGCGTACATCACCGCGAGCCGGTCACAGGTGTCCGAGAGCACCGCGAGGTCATGGCTGATCATGATCAGACCGAGGTCCTGTTCGGACACCAACTGCTCGATCAGCCGCAGGATCTGGGCCTGGATCATCACATCGAGAGCCGTGGTCGGCTCGTCCGCGATGACCAGTCCGGGATCGCAGGCGAGCGCCATCGCGATCATCACGCGCTGACGCTGCCCGCCGGAGAGCTCGTGCGGATAGGCGCTCGCGCGGGCGGCCGGCAGCCCCACCTGTTCCAGGAGCTCGCCGACCTTCTTCGCCGCCCCCGCCTGCGTCGCCTTCCGGTGCAGCAGGATCGGCTCGGCGATCTGGTCCCCGATGCGGTGCACCGCGTTCAGCGAGTGCATCGCGCCCTGGAACACGATCGACGCCCCCGCCCAGCGCACCGCCCTGACCTGGCCCCACTTCATGGTGAGGACGTCCTCGCCGTTCAGCAGGATCTCGCCGGAGACCTTCGTCCCGGCGGGCAGCAGTCGCAGCAGGGCGAGCGCCAGCGTCGACTTCCCGCAGCCCGACTCACCGGCGATGCCGAGCTTCTGCCCCGCGTCGACGGCGAGGTTCACGCCGCGGACCGCCTGCGCCCCACCGGGGTACGTCACCGTGAGGTCCCGCACGTCGAGAAGCGGCGACTTGTGGATGCTCGTCGTGCTCAACGGGCCACCCCCAGCTTGGGATTGAGGACGGACTCGATGGCGCGCCCGCACAGCGTGAACGCCAGGGCCACCAGGGCGATGGCGATGCCGGGAGGCGCCAGGTACCACCAGTCGCCCGCGCTCACCGCGCCCGCCTCGCGGGCGTCCTGGAGCATGCCGCCCCAGGAGGTGGTGGTCGGGTCGCTCAGGCCGAGGAACGCCAGAGTGGCCTCGGTAAGGATCGCGCTGGAGATCGCCAGCGTGGTCTGCGCGAGGACCAGCGGCATCACGTTCGGCAGGACGTGCCGGATCATGACGTGTCCGTGGCCGCCGCCCAGGGCGCGGGCCCGCTCGATGTACGGGCGGGACTCCACGGCAAGGGTCTGGGCACGGACCAGCCGGGCCGTGGTCGGCCAGGTCGTGACGCCGATCGCGATGATGACCGTCCACATCGAGCGGTCCATCACGGTGGCGAGGGCGATCGCGAGGACCAGGGTCGGCATCACCAGGAACCAGTCGGTGATCCGCATCAGGACCGTCGAGTACCAGCCGTGGAAGTGCCCCGCGACGATGCCGACGACCGTGCCGATGGCGACGCACAGGAACGCGGCGAGCAGGCCCACCGTCAATGAGACACGGGTGCCCCACACCAGCAGGGCCAGCACGCTGCGTCCGAACTGATCCGTGCCGAGCGGGAATTCACCGCTCGGAGACTCCAGCGCCCCGCCGGGCGCGTCGGTGACGCTCTGCGAGTCGGCGCCGACGAGCTGCGGCGCGAACAGGGCGATCAGCGTGATCAGGGCGAGGGCGCCCAGACCCCACAATCCGCTCCTGTACTTGCGGTACTCCCGCCAGAACCGGGCGGCGGACTGCCGCCTGCGGGCGCGGGCGAGCGCGCGCGGATTCCCGGCCGGTTCGGCCTTCGTGGGCGTGGGCATGGATTCGGTCGTCATCGGCCCACCCGGGGATCGAGCAGCGGATAGAGCACGTCGGCAAGGGTGTTCGCCAGGATCACAGCGGTGGCGAAGACGAAGAACAGCCCTTGCACGAGGGGAAGATCGGGCACGCTGAGCGCCTGGTAGAAGAGACCGCCGAGGCCGGGCCAGGAGAACACCGTCTCGACCAGGATCTGCCCGGCGACCACATGCCCCAGGTTCACGAACATCAGCGTGAACGTCGGCAGCATGGCGTTCGGCACGGCGTGCTTGCGGCGTACGACATCGTCCCGCAACCCCTTCGCGCGGGCCGTCGTCAGATAGTCGCTGCCCATCTCGTCCAGCAGCGAGGAGCGCATCACCAGCAGCGTCTGGGCGTACCCGACCGCGACCAGCGTGATCACCGGGAGGACCAGATGATGCGCCACATCGAGGATGTACGCGAATCCGCTCTCGCCGCCCGATTGCATTCCGCCGGTCGGGAACATCCCGGGGATCGGTCCAATGCCCACCGAGAAGACGATGATCAGGAGCAGGCCCAGCCAGAACGACGGCACCGAGTAGAGCGTCAGCGCGAAGGCGGTGTTGAAGCGGTCGCTCGTGGAGCCGTTGCGCCACGCGGTACGGGTGCCGAGCCAGATGCCGAGCGCGGTGTACAGGACGTACGACGTGCCGGTGAGGAGCAGGGTCGCGGGGAGCGCCTCGGTGATCTTGTCGATGACGGGCGCGTGGAACTGGAACGAAGTGCCGAAGTCGCCCGTGAGGGCGTCGCCGACGTAGCTGGTGAACTGCCGCCACATCGGCTGGTCGAGGCCGAACTGATGACGCAGCGACTGGAGCTGTTCCGCGGAGACGGGACGGCCGCCCGTCATCTGCTTCACCGGGTCGCTGGGAATGAGCCGGAAGAGGAAGAAGCTGGTGACCAGGACCGCGAACAGGGAGACGGCCGCTCCCACGATCTTGGCCGCCACGTACTGGAGGTAGGCCTTGGTGTTACGCGCCCGTGGGCCGCGGGCGGCCGACGGCCCGGCCTGAGCCGGACCTTCAGTGCCCGCGTCCGCGACCTGCACGAGCGCCGGAGTGCTTTCAGCTGTCATGGGGAACTCTCGTTACTCGTGCTGCACTTAGAGGGAACCGGCGGGGCTGCGCGCCGCCCCGGCCGGCCCCTCTCAACCCTTCCGTGTGATTACTCGCGGTCGTCCGCGGTGGTACGACGGCGCTTTGCGATGAACAGCCCGCCACCGGCGAGCACCACGACCACCACGATGATGCCTACGACGACTCCGGTGGAGCCGGATCCGCCGGAGCTGTCCGAACTGCTGCTGCCCGCCGGAACGGCCGACCACCAGCTCCAGTACCCGTCCTGGCCGTAGATGTTGCCTGCCGCCTCGGGCATGGTCTTGATCGACTTGATCTGGTCGGTGCGGTAGGCCTCGACCGCGTTCGGGTACGCGATGATGTTCATGTACCCCGAGTCGTACATCCACGACTGCATCTGCTTGACGATGTCCGCACGCTTGGCCGGGTCGTACTCGGCGAGTTGCTTCTTGTAGAGCTCGTCGTACGTCTTGTCGCAGATGAAGTTGTCGGTGGTGGCGCTGTCCTTGGCCTTGACGGGCAGCGCGCCGCAGGTGTGGATGCCGAGGACGAAGTCCGGGTCCGGATTGACCGACCAGCCGTCGAAGGCGAGGTCGTACTCACCGGCGTACCACGGCACGGAGACGTCGTCGAGACAGTCGACCTTGAGCCCGATGCCGAGCTTGCCCCACCACTCCTTGAGGTACTTCCCTATCGCCTTGTCGTTCGGGTCCGTGGCGTGGCAGAGGATGCGCAGGTCGAGCGGCTTGCCGTCCTTGCCGACGCGCTGGTCGCCCTTGAGCCGGTAGCCCGCCTCGTCGAGGAGCTTGGCGGCCTTGGCCGGGTCGTACGCGAGGCTCTGGTCGGCTGAGGGCTGCCAGAAGTACGTGGAGAAGCGCGGCGGGATGTAGCCCTGGCCCTCGACGGCGTGGCCCTGGAAGACCTTGTCGATGACGGTCTTGCGGTCGATGGACAGGAAGAGGGCCTGGCGCACCTTCTGGTCGAGAAGGGCCTTGTTGCCGTCGCCGAACTTCTTGCCGTCCTTGGTCTGCGCGCCCGGGTTGGCGGCCAGCGCGAAGAAGCGGCGGCCCGGACCCTCGTTGACCTTGACGTTCTTCTCGCCCTTGAGGGAGGCGGCCTGGGCGGGCGTCAGGGCGGGGGAGCCGGCGACGAAGGAGACCTCGCCCTTGCGCAGCGCGGCGACCGCGGCGTCCTGGTCCTTGTACGTCTTGAAGACCAGCTCGTCGAACTTCGGCTTACCGCGCCAGAAGTCCTTGTTGGCCTTGAGCTTCACATACTGGTCGACCTTGTAGTCCGTCAGGATGAACGGCCCGTTGCCGACGATCGGGAACTTCGTGTCGTTGTTGAACTTGGAGAAGTCACCGACCTTCTCCCAGACGTGCTTCGGGACTATCGGCACGTCGAGCGCGGCCATGGTGGCCTGCGGCTCCTTGAGCTCGATGACCAGCTGCGTCGGGCTCGGAGCCGTCACCTTCTTGAAGTTCGCGACGAAGTTGCCGTTGGCCTGCGCGGCGCCCTCGTCGGTCATCATCTTGTTGAACGTCCATGCCGCGTCCTCGGCGGTGGCCTGCTGGCCGTCCGACCACTTGGAGTCGGACCGGATGGTGTACGTCCAGGTCAACTTGTCCGCGGACGGCTCCCACTTGGTGGCGAGGGCGGGGACCGCGTGGTTGTCCTTGGGGTCGTAGTTCGTCAGGAAGTCGTACATGAGCCGGCTGACGCTCGTGCTCATCAGCTTCTGAGCGAGGAACGGGCTCAGGGAATCGACGCTCTGAGCGACGGCGACGGTCAGCGTCGACTTGCCGCTGTCGGCGGCCTGCGCCTGCTGCGGCGCGGCACCCAGGGGCACGCCGACGACGGAACCGGCGGTCAGTGCCAGAGCGGCGGCGCCGGAGGCCAGCAGGACACGCAGACGAGAGCGTGGCTGGGCGGAGGGTGGTGGAACTCTTTCGACCATGGTCAGGGACCTCGCGTCATGACTCGCACGGAGAAGGCGGGTTGATCTGTGGTTCGCCAGCTGGTGAAGCGAAGGTTTATCAGCGGTTGTCGAGCCGCGTCAACGGTCATCGAAACGGCGTGTGGTCTGCGGGAATGCGCGGAGGGCCCGCACCGTGGAGACGATGCGGGCCCTCATTGGTTCAGACCTCTGTTGCCTTACTGCTGAGGCGCTGGCGGCGGCTGCTGCCAGCCCACGGGCGGTACGGGACCCTGCAGTTCGGGCGGGACCGGCTGACCGGGCTGACCAGGCAGGCCGGGCTGCTGCTGGTGAGGCGGCTGGGGGCCGGCCGGGTCCGCCGCGGACGGGGCCTGGGAGGGCAACGACTGCTGCCAGCCGTTCTGTTGCACTCCGGGGCCGAGGTGCGGCGGATAGGGCTGCTGGGGCTGCGGGCCGCCGTACGGCGGCTGTTGCTGCGGCGGGTAGGGCTGCTGCGGCGGCTGAGGGGCGTACTGCTGCTGGCCGGGCATCGGCGGGGCGTACTGCGGAGGCGGGTTGGAGCCGCTCGACGTCCACAGTCCCTGCTGCTGCTGGGCGCGCGCGAAGTCCTCGGCGACCATGGCGGAGAGATTGAAGTACGCCTCGCGGGTCTTGGGGCGCATCATGTCGAGGTCGACCTCGGCACCGGCCGACAGGTGCTCGTCGAACGGGACGACGACCACGCCGCGGCAGCGTGTCTCGAAGTGCTGCACGATGTCATCGACCTTGATCATCTTTCCTGTCTCGCGGACGCCCGAGATGACGGTGATGGAGCGCTGCACAAGCTCCGCGTACCCGTGCGCCGACAGCCAGTCCAGAGTGGTGGACGCACTGGACGCACCGTCGACCGACGGCGTCGAGATGATGATCAACTGGTCGGCGAGGTCCAGCACTCCGCGCATCGCGCTGTAGAGCAGACCGGTGCCCGAGTCGGTGAGGATGATCGGGTACTGCCTGCCCAGCACATCGATCGCGCGCCGGTAGTCCTCGTCGTTGAACGTCGTGGAGACCGCAGGGTCCACGTCATTGGCGATGATCTCCAGACCGGAGGGCGCCTGTGAGGTGAAGCGGCGGATGTCCATGTACGAGTTGAGGTACGGGATCGCCTGGACCAGGTCACGGATGGTGGCTCCGGTCTCCCGGCGCACCCGGCGGCCGAGCGTGCCCGCGTCCGGGTTGGCGTCGATGGCGAGGATCTTGTCCTGCCGCTCGGTGGCCAGGGTCGAGCCGAGGGCGGTGGTCGTCGTGGTCTTGCCGACGCCGCCCTTGAGGCTGATGACGGCGATCCGGTAGCAGGACAGCACGGGCGTACGGATCAGTTCGAGCTTGCGCTGCCGCTCGGCCTCCTCCTTCTTGCCGCCCAGCTTGAAGCGGGCCGCGCCGGACGGCGTACGGCTGCTCTTCGCCTTCTGCTTGCCCCGGACGAGCCGGTCGGAGGAGAGCTCCACCGCCGCCGTGTAGCCGAGCGGGGCGCCGGGCACGGAACGCTCGCGCTGGTCGTGGGTGACCGGCGTCGGCCAGGCCGCCCCGGTGCGCGGGTCGACGGGCTGTCCCTGTGCCTGGGGCTGCTGCGGCGGCTGGGGGTGGGCCGCCTGCTGATGCGCGGGCTGCTGCGGGGAAACCTGCGCGGGCAGATGGGGCGGGCCCTGGACCGGCTGCTGCGGCGCCTGGGGGACCTGCGGCGGCAGGGGTACGCCCTGTTGCACGGGCCAGTGAGGCGCCTGAGGCTGCTGGGACGGCTGAGGTGCGTGGGGCTGCTGGGGTACCTGAGGCGGCTGGGGCGCGTGCGGCGGCTGCGGGAAGCCGTAACCACCCTGCGCCGGTCCCTGCTGCGCCGGGGGTGCGGATTGCTGCGGGAATCCACGGCCACCGTGCGGCGGCTGTGGTGCCTGAGGCGGCTGCGGGAAGCCGTAACCACCCTGTGCCGGTCCCTGCTGCGCCGGGGGCGCGGGTTGCTGCGGGAATCCATGGCCACCGTGCGGCGGCTGTGGTGCCTGAGGCGGCTGGGGCGCCCCGGCGTTCGGGAATCCGTAGCCGCCGGGCCCCTGGCCGGCCGGAGTCGGAGCGGGCCACTGTGGCGCCGACTGGGGGGCGCTGGGCTGCGGCGCGGCAGGCTGGAAGGAGGGCGGCAGCGGCGGCAGACCACCCTGCGGCGGCGCCGGGGCCCAGGGGGCCGGCGCGGCGGGCGCCGGGGTGTCCTGCGGTACGTCCTGGGGCACCGCGTCCGCGACGGCGTCCGAGGGCGCGGAGCCCCCGGGACCGTCGGCGGCACCGCCCGTGATGTCGGCCGGAGCCTCGGCGGCCGGCGCGGCATCGGCACCGGAATCCGTGACGGCGGCGGCGCCGTCCGGTTCATCGGCGTCCGCGTCCGCCGCCTGTGTGGAGCCGGAGCCCGAGTCGGAGTCGGAGTCGGAGCCCGAGTCGGAGCCCGAGTCGGAGCCCGAGTCGGAGTCGGAATTGGAGGCTTCGCTCTCGTCCGTACGGTCAGCACCGGCACCGGCACCGACTCCCGCGGCCTCCGAACCCGAGCCGTCCCTGTCCGTGCTCCTCGACGCCTCCTCGCGCTCCGCGATCTCCCGCTTCAGCGAGGCCGGCGAGATGCGCATGGTCGCGCCGCTCTCCACGTCGCCGCCGCCGAACGGGTCCGTCATTCCGTCGGCAGTCCCCGCTGCGGTCCCCTCCGCAGGAGCAGGAGCGGAGTCCCCTGCGGCGGATTGAGCAGGCGCAGGAGCAGATGCGGGTGCAGACGCGGCAGCAGGTGCGGGTGCAGCAGGCACGGGCGCGGGCGGCGCCGGAGCCCAGTTGGGGTCGAAGCCGCCCCCGGTCGGCGGCGGGGGCACGGACAACGGTGCCCCGTTGGGCGGCGGAGGCGGCGCCAGGTGCGACCCGGCACCGCCCGACGAGTCCCCCGGCGCGTTCTGCGTGTACCAGGCGGGCGGGGTGTAGTCGATGGTGAACTCACCCGTCATCTCGGCGGGCTCCGCGTCGGACGACTCGTCGACGGGCTTGTTCCAGCCCTCGCGGATCTCGTCCCGATCGCCGTTCACTTTGCCTCCTGGTGTGGTCGAGCACCCTTGTGCCGTAGTGGGTGGGGGCGACCGTTTTTTCCGTCTTCCTGACCGCCCGGCTCTCCCCCTGGGACACGCATCGCCTGCCCGCAGGTTCTTCTGCCGCGCCCGGACCCACCCTAATCGTCATGGGGCCCGCTCCGGCAGGCCGTATTGCACGGCAGGAACTGTCCAGTAGGTCACGCACCGCCCTCAAGTACCCCGAGTACGGCAGAGCACACAGACCGAAGCGGTCAATTCGATACATATCCAGGCGTGATGAAAGGGTGGCCGCCGTGTCCGGACAGCCACCCTTGCACCTGACCCTTGCTTACGTGAGGTCGAACTCACCGTCCCGTGCGCCCAGTACGAAGGCGCGCCACTCGGCCTCCGTGTACCGCAACACGGTCTCTGGGTCCAGCGACGAGCGCATGGCGACGGCACCGCCCGGCAGATGCGCGATCTCGACCCGTTCCTCGACGTTCTCCGTCCCCGGTGCGCTCAGCCACGCCACTTCCGAGATGTCGAGAGCGTAGAGCTCTTCCTTTTCCTGCTGGGTGCCCATGTCGGCGTCCCTTCGATCGAACCGTGTCGTTCCCCGGTCATCCTCCCTGGAAGCGGCAGGCCCGGGGTTGCGAACGGAACAGTATTCAGTCCATCCGGCGAGCAGTGCCCAGCAGGCCGGTCTCGACATCCGTCGCACTGGTCATCACCCAGTGGCGCTCACGGCCCGCCACCCAGAGCGTGACACCGTCCGCCAGGGTGGGCAGAGCCTCGCTCTCGGCCCGAGCGAGCCCCAGGATCCGGCCGATCTGGTCCGCCTCGGCGGGCGAGACCCGTTGGATGCCCACGAGCGTCGACGCCCGCATCAACCGGGGTGCCACGGGGCTCAGATAGGGCAGCAGCGTCAATACCGACTGCCAGGGCGAGGACACCACCCGGCCGCGGGGCGGGCGCATGCCACAGTCCCGCACCACCACCACCGGGCTGCCCACGGTCGCTCCGGTCGGCGGAACCCGCCCCACGTCATGGAGGGAGACGCACTCGAGACCGGCTCCCGCGGCCTGCGCCAGAGTGGTCCACGCCTGGGTGCGCCCGGTCTCGACCGCCACCCGTGCCCCCGTAGCCGCCGCACGCAACGCGAGCACCTGTGCTGTCCACAGGCCGCCGATCAACAGGACGTCGTACGGTGCCGGGCGGTGGAACCCGATCATCTGCGGACGCCCCTCGGCATCGGTGCCGATGATCACACCGTCGTCCCCGACCGGCAACGACAGCGCGCCCAGGTGCTCCGCGGCCAGAGTGTGCCCCGCGTGGCGAGGACCGCGCAGTCCCCGCCTCGGCTCGGTGCGATTCGTCACTGTGCGCCTCCCAGCGGGAGCGTCGCCAGCACGCCGGGCAGCTGCTCGCGGTCCAGCCGCACCAGACCGACCTTGGCGTGCCGTGCGGCTTGCTCCAATGTCCTTCGTACCCCGACAAGTTCGGTATCGGATCCGCCCGTGATCCGTACGTGTCCGGACACGGACACATCGCCCTGGCGCGAACCGCGTCGCACCGTCAGGCTGAAGGTCGTCGCATACGCGGGGACCGAGGTCAACAGTGCGACGAGGCGCGGGAGAGGAGTCGCCGCCCGGCCCAACTCGGGCCAGCGGTCCACCGCGTAGGCGGTGTGCCAACGATCGTCGCACCGCCAGACCCTTGACGTCTCCGTCGTCCGCCGCTGCGGCGCGACATCCGGGCGTCCGGCGCGGGCCGACAGAATGGGATTGGCACACGCCGATGTCGCCACGGCGGAGTGCAGCTCCTCCTGGTCCAGTACCACGGCCCGGAATCCGGCGCCGGTGATCCGGCTCGCCACATGGTCCGCGACCCGAACCAGACAGCGCTGAGCCCCGCCGATTCCGCCCCCGCGCGCCTCGACCGCCTCCCGGCACAGTTCCGGATCCAGCTTCACAGCCACCCAGGTCATCCGCAGTGCGGGCGCCCCGGTCTGCTCCTGGAGAGGGGCGTAGGAGAGCCGTGCCGCCGACTGCTGCGGCAGATGCTGTGCCGGTGCGGGGCGTACCTGCTGCACGAGCTGCGCGGACTCCAGCACGATGTCGTCCACCGAGAGGGCATCGCCCAGGAGGGACAGCGGGAGCGCCCGCGCACCGCGCGCCTGGCGGAGCGATTCACCGCTGGCCTCGACCCGCACGACAGCGGTCAGGAACGTGCCGTCCCCGACCATGCCCACCGTGCGACGGTCCCGGTCGACATAGATGTACGGAGCGAACCCCGGCACACTTTCCGCGACCGGCGCCAGCTGCGGCTCCGCATCCGCGGCGGACGCCACGGCCGTTCGCCTGCGACCGCGGAGGGAGAGTGCCGTCGACAGCCAGTCCTGTGCGGCGCGGCCCCGGCGACGTACCACCGAGAGAAGTACCAGCAGACAGGCGACCGCGACTGCGGGCACCAGCCAGGGACCGCCGAGCGCGACACCCACCGCGACGACCGCCAGGGCGGCCTCGACGAGCACCATCCGCCGAAGTACGGGACCTAGGACACCGGACCGCGAGATCGACCGCAGAGTCGTCGCCGCAGGAGCGTTCGCCGACGGGGCGGGTGCTGCGCTGGCCGGTTCGTTGCCGCGTTGCCGTCGGGAAGGGCCGGACGTTCGATGGGTAGACCGCCCCGTGCGCTCGCGCGTTGCTGCACCCATCGCCGCGTTGCCCCCTCGTATCCGTATGTGCCGTTTTTTCACGGGTGTTGACCGGGCGATCACCCTACCCGAGCAGTGACGGTCAAGCGCCAACAGGCATAGCAGGGGGCTCAGTCGGCGACAGTCGCCCGTGGCGTGTGTGGGAACCTGGTCGCCCACTGGGGAAAAGGGGCAGCGGACAGATGGCATCACGGCGGGACGAACTCAACGCCTACACCTTCGCGAAGCGGAGGTTGATCGCGCAGTTCCTGCAACCCAACCCGACCGGCTCGGAGGAGGGTGCGCCGAGCCCCCTGCGCGCGGTGGTGCCCGGTGCGATCGTCGGCGTCGTCATCCTCGCGGCGTTCGGAGCCTGGGGGATGTTCAAGCCCGTAGCACCCCAGAAATGGGACACCCCCTACGAGAACGTCATCATCGCCAGCAAATCCACCACGCGCTATGTGGTGTTGAAAACCGATGGCAAGACGCAGCTCCACCCCGTGCTGAACATGTCCAGCGCCAAGCTCCTCCTTGCCCCGGACAAGGGCAAGGTCATCAACGTCGACGAATCGGTCCTCGACAACGGCGAGATCCCGCACGGTGCCACCCTTGGCATCCCGTACGCCCCCGACCGGCTGCCGGACAAGGACGAAGCCGGCTCGAAGAAGCGGTGGGCCGTCTGCGAGCGGCCCGGCGAAGGCGGAAGGGCCATCCAGAAGGCGGCGTTCGTCTTCGCGGAGCGCGAGCAGAAGAAGGCCGAGGGCGCGGGCCGGCTGCACGGCGGTGAGCTGATGTACGTCGAGGGACCGGGGCCGGACAGGACCCGCTACATCGTGGACGCCGCGGGCAAGGCGTACCAGGTGAAGAAGGACGAACTGCTGCTTCGCACCCTGGTCGGCGACGGCCGCGCCCCCCAGCGGGTCTCCGCCGCGTGGCTGGACACCCTGCACACCGGAGACGCGGTCGACTTCCCGACCGTCCCCGGAACCCCCGGCGGTGACGCGGGCATCCCGGGGAAGCTGCCGCCCGGGGCGAACAAGGTGGGCACGGTCCTCGCGGCGACATCCGGCACCAGGACCCAGCAGTACGTGGTCCTGCCCGGCCGGGTCGCCCCCGTATCAAACTTCGTCGCGAAGCTGCTGCTCAGCAGCAGTGATCTGGTCAGCCTCGGCCAGGACGGCAAGGAGAGGCATGTCAGTGCCGGGGCGTTCGAGCCCGGCAAGGCCTTCGGGCAGGACATGGACTGGCCCACGAGCAAGCCGAAGCCCGTCAACTCCGCGAGCGCCAGGGCCGGCAGCCGCAACACTGTGTGCAACGTCCTGCGCGGCGTCGCCACGAAGAACGGGGCCAGCACACTCAGCACATGGGCGGGCACGAGCTTCCCTGCGACGCTCCCCACCGGCTCCAGCAGCGCCTACGTCACCCCCGGATCCGGACTGCTCTTCCGGCAGTTCAAGGGGTCCAGCGCCGACTCCGGCCCCCTCTTCCTGGTCACCGACACCGGTCTGCGCTATGCCATGCAGTCCAATGGCGACAGCGTGCAGGACGACTCCGGCATCGGCGAATCAGGCACGAAGGAGGAGAGGGCGCAGCGGCAGCAGGAGGCGCAACAAGCGCAGAACCGGCTCGGATACAAGGACGTCGTGCCCGCGCCCATCCCGGCCGCGTGGTCCTCGTTCCTGCCCACGGGACCACGCCTGTCGACCGGCGCGGCCCGCCAGCCGCAGGGTTCCTGAGGAGAGCATCCACATGACGACGCACTCCTCTCGGTACCGGCGTCCGCTGACAGCCGCAGCCGCCACCGCCGTCCTCTTCGTCACGCTGCCGGTACTGCCCGCCGCCGCGGACGACTCCACCCAGTGCACCTTCCCCTCGAAGAAGTACGCGGGCCGCCCCTGGGCCTTGCAGCGCGTCCTGATGGATGAGCTGTGGAAGCAGTCCACCGGCAAGGGGGTACGGGTGGCGGTCATCGACACCGGCGTCGATGTCAAGAACCCTCAGCTCAGGAAGGCCGTGGACACCGCAAGCGGCCACAATTTCCTGCGGAAGAACCTCAAGGACGAGAACGGCAACAAGATCGAGCGCGGCAAGGAGAACGGCACCACCGACAAGGTCGGTCACGGCACCAAGGTCGCCGGAATCATCGCCGCGCGAGAGGTGAAGGGCACCGGCTTCACCGGTCTGGCTCCGGACGCGACGATCATTCCGATCCAGCAGAACGACGCCGAGGGCCACGGAACGGCCGAAACGCTGGCCGCCTCCATCAGCTACGCAGCCGACGTCGCCCACGCGGACGTCATCAACATCTCCCAGGACACGGCCAACGCGGTGAGGCCCACGGACGCTCTGCAGCAGGCGGTGGACGCCGCCCTGGCCAAGGAGATCGTGATCGTCGCCTCCGCCGGCAACGACGGGCTCGGCGGCAACGTCAAGGAGACCTACCCGGCCTCGTACGACGGTGTCCTGGCCGTGGCCGCGTCGGACCGCAACAACGAGCGGGCGGCCTTCTCCCAGTCCGGCGAGTTCGTGGGCGTGGCCGCCCCCGGCGTGGACATGATCTCGACGGTCCCCGGCGGCGGACACTGCGCCGACAACGGCACCAGCTTCTCGGCCCCGTACGTCGCGGGAGTCGCCGCCCTCATCAAGGCCAAGCACCAGGGCTGGACGCAGAAACAGATCGTCGCCCAGATCGAGCAGACGGCGGAACGCTCGATCGCGGGACACGACCGTCTGGTGGGCTGGGGCGTCGTCGACCCGGTGCGTGCCCTGACGGAGGACGACAAGCCCATCGAACGCCCGGTGGCGAACGAAGGCATGAGCAAGGGCGAAGCGCCGACACCGGCTGAACTCCACCAGGGCGAAACGGCGGACGAACGCAACGCCCGTCTGGCGACCTACGTGGTGGTGGGCGGGGCAGTACTGGTCGCCGCGATCGCGGGTGCGGCCGTGGCCGTGCGCGATTCCCGACGGCGGTCCCGGCGCCTGGGACGAGTGGGCAATGCCTGACGAGCCCGTCAACCGGGGCAGGGGCTGCGGAAGTTACGTGATGGATAAGAGGGTTGGTCCTCTCGCAGCCAGTGGCTAGAGTTTGTGGAATGAGGTCAGACGTGTTCACGCGGGTGCGATAGCAACGAGTGGCAGTCTGAGCAAACGGGGAATCGGGGAGGGCAGGATCGTGACCGATCCAGGCGGTGGCGGGGGAGGCTCGGGCGACCTCCGGCGTGGTGTTGGCGCGCTGGAGAAGTTCAGGGGGCGTGTCGATACGCTGCTTGCGGAGCTCGAGGGTTCGCCGGCCGGTAAGTCGAAGATTGCGGCGCAGACGGTGTCGCGCGCTGCCCTGAGTGGTCAGAACGCGTGCTTCGCGGAGGCGGACGGGCTGTACGCGCAGTACAACCGCGTCCACGAGGCGCTCGTCTCGCTCTCCAAGTCTCTCGGCGACCAGATCGAATACCTGAGCCTCGGCGTGCACGCGGCGGCCGTCGGCTTCGACAACGTGGACGACGACGTGCGGCGCCGGTTCTACGAGATCCAGACCCGTCTGGTCAAGGAGAACGAGAAGGCGCAGGTGGAGAAGGCCGACAAGCCTGAGCATCGGAACGCCGACAACCAGAGTGACTCGGGGTGGGCAGCCGAATGAGTGATCCGAAGAAGCCGGAACTGACCCCCAACGAACAGCAGGCGCAGGACCAGCAACGCGTCCAGACCCAGCTGATCGTCACAGACGTCAACCGGCAGGTCCAGCACGTCATAGAGTCATTCGGCTTCGGACGTTCGGGCTCATCAGGACGGACTTCGTTCGAGGGCCACGAGCTCAACACGATGATCGACCTGATCCACAACTCCAATCCGGAGCACCTCGAAGACGCGGGTGATGCGCTCTGGAAGGCAAGGACGGCCATCAAGGTCGCCGCGGATGAGCTGGACGACTTCATCAAGGCTGTCGACTGGGAGGGCGAGTCCGGAATTGCCTTCCGTGACTGGGGCAATGGCCTGGTCGCCCACGCCCTGAAGCTGGGCGATTTCGCGGAGGCGGCCGGGACACAGATCACGGTCGCGGGCACGGGCCTCGCATCGGTGCGCAACTCCCTGCCGCCACGCGACAACCGCCTGGACCGCAAGTCCGTCGAGGACATCGAGGCCCCGAAGCGGATCGAGGGCAACCCGGAGTACGTCGCGGCGGTGAAGGTCGAGAAGAACCGCCAGGAGGCCATCAACCAGGCCAATCGACTGGCGTCGTACTACGCGGTTTCGGAGGAGAGGCTGGCGGCGCAGGAGCCGCCGCGGTTCGACAAGCAGCTTGATGTTGCGATGCCGCGGCCGCAGGGCCATATCGTAAGGACCCCTGATTCCGGCGGTTCGTCAGCAAGTCCCGAAACGTCGGGTAGTGGCACGCCACGAGGTGTATCGGAGCCCGCTGCGAAGGGCGAAGCCGGCAGCTCAGGCAATACCAGAAGCAGTGCCTCCGCCGAGGCACTTGGGGTGGCCACGCTTGTCCTGGACAAGAGCACATCAACTGAGATCGACAGTGTTACTGCTCCGCCAGCCCCGGTGACCGCTTCCGACACGTCTCCAATTCCGTCGGTTACAAATCCTACGAGCCCGAGCACAAGCTCGACTCCGCCCGTGGCGAATGGCTTTGTGAACCCGGTGACAGGCAGCTCGCGGCGGTCCACGGCATCAACTGGTTTGCCCAGAGCGATCGGGCAGCCCGGAAACAGTGGCCCCATGCGCAGTGGGCCTGCGGCGAATGGGCGCACCGGAGCTCCGGTTGGGCGTCCGGGGCCCATGGGCGGTAGCTCGGGCTCAGGCACGTCTGGGCGCCCTGGTGGGAGCGGGAGTCAGCCACCCGCTGCTGGTCGGTCCGGTGTGACTGGCGGCAGGCCCATGGCAGGAGGCCAAGCCGGTGCCTCCAGGTCTCCTGGTCCGCGTACTGGGCGGGCGAGCGGCATCGTAGGTGGGACCCCGCAGCGCACCGTTCCGGGCGCAGGTACGTCTGGGGGAGCTCGTGGTGTTCCGCGCGGAAAGGTTATCGGAGCCGGCGGAACGAACAGCGTGACTCGTCCTGGTGGGCGGGGGACTCCCAGCTCGAACGGCGTCGTGGGTACGCCTCGCGGTGCCGTCGGATCCGGGTCGGGTGCAAGGGGCTTCACTGCTGGGGGCGCGGGCCTCGTACGTGGGCCCGCAGGCCGACGAGACTCTGACGACGAGGAGCAGAACGGCGGCACCCCGCGTCCGGAATACCTGACGGAAGATAGAGAGACGTGGGAGGCCGGCCGGCGCGGAGTCGCACCGCCGGTGATCGAGTAGGTACAGGGAAGGTTCGGAAGTCAGGATGACAGCAGGAATGAGCCAGACCCGGAAGCGCCGCATGGCTCTCGGATTTCGAGGACGCCTGCTCGGCACGATGGCTGTGGCCGCTGCCTTGAGTGTGATATCCGCAGGGGCTGCTCCCTCCGCGCTCGCTGCGGATGTGCAATCGAAGCAGTGGTACCTCAGCGCGATGCAGGCGGAGGAGATGTGGAAGGTCACCACGGGCGAAGGTATCAAGGTTGCTGTCATCGACACCGGCGTCAATGCGTCCACACCTTCTCTGAAGGGACAGGTCCTGAAGGGGTTTGACGCTACAGGGGCCGACGGCGATGAGTACGACGACTATAACGGGCACGGCACAACGATGGCTGAGTTGATTGCCGGAACGGGCAAGGGTGGAGGCCTGCAGGGCCTCGCTCCGGGTGCAAAGATTATCCCGATGCGAATCACCAATACCGAGTTCCAGAACGGGCATTCGGTGAACGCCCATGACTCCGAAGACGCTATCCGGGCCGCAGCAGACAGCGATGCACAGATCATCAGCATGTCGTTTGCCAGCGACTTCCCCAAGCAGGAGGAGCGT
Source organism: Streptomyces sp. NPDC104309 (assembly GCF_055584025.1). NCBI lineage: Bacteria > Bacillati > Actinomycetota > Actinomycetes > Kitasatosporales > Streptomycetaceae > Streptomyces > Streptomyces sp. NPDC104309. The sequence continues at coordinate 36,065 of NZ_JBVJMV010000045.1, forward strand.
GAAGCGGTGAAGTACGCCCAGAGTAAGGGGAAGTTGTTCTTCGCGGGCGTGGGGAATAATGCGGAGACGAGCAACAAGGATCAGTACCCTGCCGCGTACCCACAGGTCGTAGGTGTCTCCTCGGCTGACCGCGACGGCAAGGTAGCCGAGTACTCCCAAAACGGCGGCAGTGTGGATATCGCTGCTCCTGGTAGTGACATTCCGTACTGGTGTGATGAGACCTTCCAGAGGTATTGCGACGGCGATGGCACCAGCCAGGCAACCGCCATCGCATCCGCCTCCGCAGCCTTGGTGTGGTCCGCCCACCCTGACTGGACTGCGAACCAGGTCCTCAACGTTCTCTTCGACACTGCTGGCCGTGACTGGGAGAAGGGCACGCTCAGCAAGTACCTCGGCCACGGTCTGATCCGCCCCTCCATGAACATCTTGAAGGGCAAGGGAGCCCCCGGCGCCCCGGACATCAGCCCCCTCACCAAGGAAAAGACGTCCGGCTCCTCGGCCTCCCCCGCCCCGTCTGCACCAGCTTCGTCACAGCCCGAGAAGAAGGAAAAGGCTGACGACGCCGTCGTGGCAGGCTCCAGCAAGGAGAAGGACGACGGCAGTCCGCTCGGTCTGATCATCGGCGGAGCGGCAGCGGTATTCGTGCTCGGCGGCGGAGCCTTCACGCTCGTCCGTAAGCGCCGCACTGCCTGACAGGCCGTAGGTTCTTCATCCATACCCACCGGCGAGTAAAGCCGGACCGAATAAGAGCACCAGGAAGGAAGCCGAAACCATGGCTGATCAGAAGCTTTCAGAAGCCGCTCTACTCAAGCTGGAGGGTGAGCTCTCCACGCGGTTCGACTCAGTGAAGGGCCAGCTGAAGACGCTGCAGGCGACGATCGACGGCCTGGAAGGCGCTTGGAAGGGCATCGGCGCCGGTGCCTTCAACACGAAGCAGGACGAGATCAACCGGAAGATGGTCAGCATCGCCCATCGGCTCCTCAATTACCAGGAGGCCATCAAGGCGGCGCGAACCATTTCGGGCAACACCGAAGACGAAATCAAGCAGGCCCTTCAGGGTGTCGACGTCGTCAGCGGTTACTCGGGTGACGCGACGGCGGAGGCCAGGACCTCGAACCTCAACTACTTCTGATCCTGCCGCGCCCGCACCACGCACGAGGCAGTAACACCAAACCTAGATAACACGGGAGGACCGCATGCCGAGCAATCACGACGGCACGATGGTTGTCACTTACGCGAGCCTGGATCTGGCCGCCGGGGCAATCGACCGGCAGAGCAAGCAGCTCCAGGAGGACCTTGCGTCCATCAAGCGGATGATTGCCAATGTGTCCGAGCTCTGGGTGGGCGAAGCCAAGAGCGCCTATGACACCGCTCAGCAGGGCTGGGACAACGACGCCACGGCGATTCACAGCGCCCTGAGCGAGATCTCCAAGAAGGTGCGCGAGGCCGCAGCTTCCTACCACGCCGGCGACAAGCGGGCGAAGGCCAACTTCGAGTAGTCCTCGGCAGGACACAGTCAGGGTGGGCACGCACGGGAGGTGCCCACCCTGACCTGTGTCCCGACCATCGAGCCGAGCACACCACAGTGCCCCTGCCTGCAGGCAGGGGCACTGCCATCAGGCCCCGGAGCAGTAACTCCCGGTCTCGGAAGCTCAGCGGTACGGGGCCGCTCACCAGGCCGTCAAGTTCCTGTTGTCGGCGTATCGGCCCCTGCTTGGCGCGATCTGATGCCAGCGACGAGCGGTCGAGTGTGGCAGGGAGCGTGTCGCCGTCCCGCGTTTGTCCGGCGCGCTCGCTGAACAGCGAGGAGGCGCGTCCGCGTTTCAGATCACCAGCCGACACTGCCTCAATCGACAACTTCACGGGCCAGTTCTTCCGGTCTGCCCCCTCGGGTGGAGATCGTTTGCAGGTAGAGCGAAGAGCCCATGGAGCACCGTCGATTGCTCGGCGCGGACTGAAGTGTTCACTGCTCCGCCCCAGGTGGGGGCGCTGCTCCGGCGGAATGCCGGAGCAGCCCCGCCAAGTATCCTTTCGGCGTCCTGCTGTCTTGATCAACCGAAGGGGAAACCAACATGACCAAAGCCCGTATGTCCGCCGTGACTTGGAGCCTCTTGGCCGGAGTTGCCAGCGCACTGCTCGTCGGCTGCTCGGGCTCGGTCAGTGTGGGAAATTCCGATCCGAAACTGTCAGCGGACAAGCTGGCCGCCACGGTCGCCGAAAAGCTCGCCGCCACAACGAACCAGCCGAAGCCGGACGTCGCCTGCCCCGCCGACCTTGTCGGGAAGGTCGGCAACACCACCCGTTGCACGCTCACGGCCGGCGACGGCAGCACCTTGGGCGTGACGGTCAAGGTTTCATCTGTCGACGGGGCAAGATCAACTTCGACATCCAGGCCGACGCCACGGCTTCTCCGGCTGCGAACTGACAGCCGGGCCTTTCGCGCGCTCGTCGAGCGCGCGAAAGGCCCGGTCGGGCGCGGAGTTCGCCGGCAGCTTCCACACGGGCGTCGGCGTGTACTCAGGGACGCCGCAGAGGCAGTTGAGCCTCGACAGGGCGCGCTTCGGGCGTACGTGGCCCTCGACCCGGGCAATGAGCCCGTCCTTGTCGAAGCGGATCGGAGTGTCGGCGGCCTGCGGATCGGTGCGCAGGAAGTTCCCGAGCCTGTCGTCGGCGAAGTCCCCGTTGAGGCCGAACAGTTTGCGGATTGCGGCACGGGACGGTGGCCGGAGCTGTGGCTGAACAGACGGATCGGTACGTCGTCTTCATCTGCAGGCGCCTGGGTGTCGCCGGCCGGACGGTCTTCGCGTCACGACATTCGAAGCAGCAGATGGTGCACCCGTAATCGGGCCCTCAACGCTGTCCCAGGCACTGAGTCCGGACGACCCCTCACGGAACGGGGTAAGCCCCGTATCGGCCGACGGCGCCCGCGTCTCGTCCTCCGCCGAGGCCGGACGGCAGAGTGCCCCGTGCCCCGGTGAACCTTGAGTCACGGGGCAAGGGGCACTCTGCTTAGAGGTCGTCTCGTTTGGTGTGCTGCTCACATGCCGCGCTCCGGGCCGCGGGCATCGCGGGTGCGTTGGCCTGGAGCGGTAGGCAGGTACTCCAGTAGGACGGGTCCGGGGTAGAAGGTCGCACTGTCCCAGCCGGCCATCTCCTCGCCGATCAGGTAGCGGTACAGCCACTCGGCGAAGGCCATCGGGTGTCCGACCCAATCGCCTTCTTCCCCCTGTACCACCACACCGTTTGAGTACCCGTAGACCTGCGGAGCTCCGAAGACTGCGGCTCCCTGATCGGTGGCGGCGAGGGGTATGAGGCCCTCGGCGGTACCGAAGCTGAGCTGTGGGAGATCGCAGAACGTGCGTGGATCGTCGCGAGGCCCCGTGACATAGGACTCCCATGCACTCTCTGACCAGGCCTTTGATGCCGAGCGGACCTCCTCGCCTAGGTTCCACCGTTCGGACGCTGGATGGGAGAGGCAGAGGTGTCCGTTGATCTGCACGGGTGCGTAGGCGTCGACGATCTGCTTGTAGTCCGCCGGAAGCTTCCTGCCGAGTTCCTCCTCCAGGCTGAGCCAGGCCGCAGGATCGGCGAAGCGTTCCTCTCCCGGGCCGAGCATGGCGAAGACGGCCTGCAGGTAATCGGTCATAGCCTCTCGAAGATGCTTGCGAGGAAAACGTCCATGACAGCATCGACCAGATCTCCTGTCCACGGTTAGCCGGGGCCCTCGTTGTCATGGCATGGAGATGGTGCAGCAGCTGGTGCCCGACAAGTTGTGGGAGCTTTTTCTTCGTGTGGTGCCCGAGGCACCGGTGCGTCCACAAGGGGGCGGCCGTCGGACGGCTGACGATCGTGGTGTTCTGGCCGCGATTCTGTTCGCTGCCACCTCCGGCTGCACGTGGCGGCAGCTTCCGCCAGTGTTCGGGGCGTCCTGGCAGACCGCTCACCGCCGATTCACTCACTGGACCGAAGCCCGCGTTTGGGCCAAGCTCCACCGCGTGATCCTCGACAAGCTCGGTTCCAACGGCATCCTCGACTGGTCCCGATGCGCCATCGACTCAGTCAGTCTTCGGGCTGTCAAAGGGGGGATCCGACAGGACCGAATCCGACCGATCGAGGCAAAAAGGGATCCAAGATTCAACTGCTCACCGACCGAAGTGGTCTGCCTATCTCGGTCGGCATCTCCGGGGCGAATACCCATGACAGTCAAGGACTTGAGCCGCTCCTCCGGGGCATCCCACCGATTCGCTCGCGTCGCGGGCCACGCCGACGCCGGCCTGCGAAGCTCCACGGAGACAAGGGGTACGACTACCCTCACCTGCGTCGCTGGCTACGAGCACGGCACATCACGCCTCGCATCGCGCGCAAAGGCATCGAGTCCTCGGAGCGGCTCGGCCGTCACCGCTGGGTGGTTGAGCGGACTGTGGCATGGCTGAACGGCTTCCGACGCTTACATCGACGCTATGAGGTCCTGGCCGACCACTTCCTCGGGTTCGTCGGCATTGCAGCAGCCCTCATCTGCTACCGCCGAATCACCAACTGAGACGACCTCTTACTCAGGCAGCAGGTCAAGCCTGTGCGGGAATCAGGTCCAGCACGTCGCACAAGTAGTTCAATTTCTCGTCGACAGCCTGTGGAGAGAGAGTGCCTGTGTACCACGTGAACAGCTCGTTGCCGCGCAACGCAAACGGAGACTTCTTGGCTCGCGGGTCCGAGAGCATAAAAAGCACCACCGTATCACTCAAGACATCCCGGACAAACGACTCGTCCTTGGTGACGATCCGGAATTCCTCATCGAATTCCGGGACGCCGAGCTGCATCTTGGTCCTCCGATCGAGGATCGAGTCCAGCTTGCTCGGGTGATATATCTGCACAAACGGCCCCGAGCCCGGCGTCGTGACGACGAAGACTGCCTTGATGATGGGCACCCTCTGCTCCCCGACTTCGTGGGTCGCCATGGGGCTGACGTAGCGGTACTCGAAGTACACGAAGGGGTGACCGCGGAACTCTCCCTTGGTGTAGTGCCAGGCGCCCAGATTCGTGCCCTTGTCGGGGAGGGGAGTTATCCCGCAATAACGATCGATCCGCCCGTTCGTGCGCTGTGTGTATGTCCAACCACATTCCTGGGCAATCCGGGCAAGCTGCGAATACTCCTCCCTGGTCCGCGCATCCTTCTTGCGGCTGCGCCTGCCCATGATGAAGACGAGGGCGAACATTCCCGCAATGAAGGTGAAGAGGAGTACCTTCACCAGAATCCCTACGAGTAGCTCCATGACCCATGATTATGGCGGACGTCGAGCGACGGCCTGAACTGAGCCTGGATCCACGACCCCTTGACCTGAGCTGACCCCGAGGTGGTGGTCAGGCCGCTGACCCTGATCGCGGGGGCGGTGCTGTGGCGGACGCTGTGGTCCGTCGGCTCCCTATCTCTGGCATGCGGGGCACCTTACCCAGAGTTCTTGTCTGTCGGATCAGAACCCTCGTGAGCCCTACCGCTCACCAGGACAGTCCCTCCTTTGTGGGTAACTCGCCCGTGAAATTCCCCCTGGACAAGGGCAGCGCAACCATCCGTTGTACAGGTTCGGAGGGGAACTTCGGGTGTGGCCGTAGCGACTCCGGGTCCCTCTTTCCGAACCAGCGGGCTGAGCAGTCGGCACATATCTGCCTGTCGGCTGGGGTGCTTCCCCATAACGGCCCCTGCCCACGGCTGTCTCTCCGAGATCGGGCCGTGGGCGTGGGTGTCAGGCCGTGCAGTCGAGTGCCTTCTTCACCTTCGGTACGACGTCGAGGGCGAAGGACTCGATGTTCTCGCGCCGCCGGGTGACGTCGCCGGTGGACTTGAGACTGACCTCGACGTACACGATGACGTACTTGGCGTCGGGCGCCGCGCACTTCGCGCTGACCATGGCGTTGAAGTCACCCACCGCGCTCAGCCCGTTGAACGGCAGGTTCGCCATCTTCGCCCGGTTCTTGAAGCGAAACTCCTCCGACGGGTCCATCGGGTCGTAGAGCTTGTCGACCTTTTCGAGCCGGAGGTTGACCACGAGCCATTCGTCGACCCAGATGGCGCAGTTACCCACGCCCGTGGCCACGGGCTTGCCCAGGACCTTGAACTCCTTCCCGTCCACCAGGAACGGGTCGAGCGCCTTTACGCTGACCGGGACGCCGCACGCCGCCTTCGGAACGGTGTACTCGCGTCCCCCGCCGCATGCGCCGAGTGACAGTGCGAGGCAGCAGGCCACAGCCGAGGCGGTGAGGCGCCGTGATGTCTTCCCGGTCATTGGACGCCCGCCACTCCTTCGGCCTTCTTGTTGCCGTCGTTGGCGGCTTCCCCGATCTGTTTGTAGATGCCGTGGTTCTTCGAGTAGCCCTCGTGGGTCGGATCCTCGGCCCACTCCGTGTTCTCCTTGTACCAGATGTCCGCGATATTCTGGAGCTCCTGGGTACGTCGGGTGTACGTCTCCTGGTGGTCTGCGGTCGCCTGACTGCTGATCTTGTTCTGCTCGTCCTCCAGCATTTTGGACGTGACCACGTCCACGATGCGTTGGGCGGCGTCACCCGCCGGATGCCACGGTGTGACGAGGCCGCCGATGACGTGATACTTCCCGGCCTTCTCCCACGAGGCGTCGGCGAGCTTCTGGCCCTTCTCGTCGTTGGTGGCTTGGTAGCGGGCCTCCTCCAGGAAGCCGACGGTGCGGCCGGCGCGGTCCAGGCTGTCTTCCGGGTGCGCCTTCTCCGTGTAGATATCGGCCACGACCGCTCCGTGCATCTGCCTGACGAGCTCGCCGTAAGCGTCCCTGTTCCGCGAGACCTGTTTGCTGACCTCCATCAGCTGCCCCGAGTCCAGCTCGTGCCGTGACACCGGATCACTCATCGCCTGGTGCACCCAGTCGCCGTGGTTGCCCAGGGCCAGCGCCATGTCGTCGCGCAGCTCGGACGGGAAGTCGTTGCCCATGCTGGAGAGGATTCCGAGGGAGCGCTTCATGGCCTCCCGCTGCTCCAGCGAGTGCGGCAGGAACTCCGCGTCGGGGTCCTTCGGGTCGGACACGCCCGACACCGCCGCGAACATGGCCTTGCCGGCCGCGTCCTTGGCCTCGTTCGGACCGTCGTCCAGTGGGGAGTCGTCGAAGTACGGGCGGTCCTTCAGCACCCACTGCGCGTTGTCCTGCGGCTCCTTCGCGTTGAAGAAGTCCGTCGAGGCGTCCGGACTGTTGGAGAGTGCCGTGAGGAAGCCGGTCATCGGGTCGCGGCCGAACTCCTCGTCGCCGATGAAGTTCAGCTTCGGCTTCGGCGGCTGGTTCCAGAAGTGGTCCGGCAGCCTCATCTGCTTCTCCTTGGCGACCAGTTCGTTGCCGTACTTGTTGAGGAACTGGTCGTCGTAGTCGCCTGTGCGCATCAGGTTGCTCATGATCTGGAAGCCCCAGATGTCACCCTGGCGGGTGCTGTACCGCTCGCCCGAGAGCTTCAGCATGTCGTTCTCCCACTGCCGCATGGCAGGGCTGTCCGACTGGGTGGCGCCGCCCAGGACGTGGCCCAAGTTCTTCTGGAACTCGCCGAGCTGGTTGAGCTGCGTGCGGGTCAGGTCATTCGGGCTGTCCGGGCTCGAAAGGTCCGCCCAGAACTCCAACGTCGCCTTCGGGCCCAGCTGCGTGGCGAACTTCTCCTGGAACAACGGGTCGTTCTTGTACGAGCTGAGCAGACTGTTCAGCCTCTGGAACTCCTCGGGCGACATCTCGTCGCCCTTGTCCTTGATCAGTTTGGCGGCTTCCTCCGCCTTGCGCAGGGCGTCGATCGCGGTGTCACGGTCGTTGTAAGAGGCACCGGAGAAGCCGACCTCAGCCTGGTCGACGATGGCGCGCAGGACGGTTGCGGCCGTCGTGTCGCTCTCCGTCGCCCGGTTCAAGATGCGCTGCACATCGTCCCGCAGGTGCTCCGCGTCCTGCGGAGAGTGGTCCGGAACCTCGTGGCCCTTGGCGGCCCGGTCCGGGTGGATGATCATCGTCACCGTGAAGCCGCCACCGCCGGTCCGGGTCACCGTGAGGTTCTTCTTGCGGCCCCGCTCCAAGGCCTGATCCAACTGCTCCTTGTAGTCCACCAGCTCGTCGCGGGTGTCGTTGAGGATGTCGTGAACAGTCTTCGCCTGGGTGTGGGCGTCGGAGAATTCCCCCGCCGTCTTGGTGATGAACTCACGAGAAACTGTGGCATTCACACCGGCCCAGTCGGCCTTGTCCGCCTTCGCCTTCAGATCGTCCCGTGCGTCCGTTTCCAGCGTTCCGAGTTTGTCCACCACGCCCTTCCAGGCAGTGATGGCCTGGCCGAGCTGGCTGAAGTTGCCCTGGCGCAGCGTTTCGAAGTCCATCAGCGCTGCGTCCTCTCCGTGAATCCGTCGTCCAGCGTCGAAATGCTGCTCACGATGCCGTAGATGTAGTACTCGTCACCGGCGTGTGCACCCTTGGTGAAATCCATGTGATTGGAAATGTGCGCGCAGGCGTCCAGCAGGGTCTTGAGCTGCTTCTCCCAGCGCTCCTGTACATGGTCGAGCGCGCCGCCCAGTGCGAAGCCCTGGGTGCTCAGGTCCTTCGCGGCCGTCTGGCTGATGGACCAGGCATCGCGTCCGTATTTGCCCAGATTGTCGAAGAGTTTGAACGCGGCGTCACCGACGGCCGCGAGGTCCTGCTGATTGACCTTCAGGTCGCCTCCGGGAGCGGGCGTGCCGCCCTCGTCCGGTACACGGTTCAGCTGCATCGCCGCAGAGCGATTCTCGACAGCCGCCGTCTTGAGCTGCTCCCACTCGTCCCAGGCCGTCAGACCCCTTTCCCCCGTGCAGGCTGTTCCGCCGAGCTGGATGAGAAGACTTCGATCCTTCACTCGAAAAATCGACCTGACAATCGAACTTGACGGGAGTTTAGCGTCCGCCCCACGCTCATTCGATCTTCATGCCGTGCCAGTTCTGCCAGCTCTGCCGGCCCCGTTGGTCCCGTGGGCCTCGATGGCCGACGGTGCGGTCGTTGACTGCGCCGCCGATGCGAGGGGAGTGCCGCACTGCTGAAGTCACCTCTGTCCAGGGGCGGCAGCCCGTGCGAGCCACCACCCCACTCCCGGCGCGGAGAGGGCGCGGAGTACGAGGCGGGCGGGAACAGCCACACCGGCCTGCCCCGCCCACCGCGCAGGCGTCGTTTCCGCTCCGCCCGCCCACCGGGTACGCGGCAGCTACCGCTGCCCGTCCATGAGCCCGGACTGCACCAGCGGATTCCCCCGCCGCCTCGTGACGAAGACCCCGCGCCCCGGAGGCATCGGGCGCGGTCGTACGTTGCCGAGGACGTCCCCCTCGACGGGGTCGCCCGAGAGCATCAGGCCCTGTGCGCCCAGCTCCATGATGCGCTGCATGAACGGCTCGTACAGGGCCCGTCCGACCCCCGCCGTGCTACGGGCGATGATGAACCGGACGCCGACGTCGCGTGAGAACGGCAGCATCTCCGTGAGCTTGGCCAGCGGGTTCCCGCTGGACGTGGAGACCAGGTCGTAGTCGTCGACGACCACGTACACCGTCGGGCCGCTCCACCAGCTGCGTTCGCGCAGTTCCTGCGCCGTGACGTCGGGCGACGGCGTACGGCGCTTCATCAGGTCGTACAGCGCGTCCATGTGGTGCTCCATGTTGTTGGACATGGGCACGTACTCCGCCAGGTGCGTCGCAGGGGTGACGTCCAGGAGCGCTCGCCGGTTGTCGATGACGAACAACTTGCAGACGTTCCCGTCGTACCTCTCGGTCAGCTGCTTGATGAGCAGCCGCAGCAGATTGGACTTGCCGGACTCGCTCTCGCCGAACACCAGGAAGAACGGGTCGCGCTCGAAGTCGAGGAAGACCGGCTCCAGGTTGTTCTCGTCGATACCGAACGCGACACCCCGCTCCGGATGCGCGTAGCCCGCGGGCAGTTCGTGCACGGGGAGTTCGCGGGGCAGCAGCCGGACCGCCGGGGCGGGCGCCGCCGTCCAGTGCCGGGCGACCTCCTGGTTCATGGCCGCGGTCGCCTCGGAGAGGTCGCTGTCGGAGTTGATGCTGTCGATCCGCGGTACCGCGGCCATGAAGTGCAGCTTCTCCGGCGTGAGACCACGACCGGGCACGCCGGCCGGCACGTTGACCGCGGCCTTGCGGTCCAGTTCGGAGTCCATGACGTCGCCGAGCCGCAGTTCGAGCCGGTTCATCAGGTGGTCCTTGAGGTTGGCCCGGACCTCCATGGAACGCGACGCCGTGACGATGAGGTGGATGCCGTATCCGAGGCCGCGCGCCGCGATGTCCACGGCCGCCGCTTCCAGGCCCTCGTAGTCCGTACGGAAGTTGCCCCAGCCGTCGATGATCAGGAAGACGTCGCCCCACGGCTGGTCCGTGACCGAGATGTCGCCGCGCGCCCGCAGCCTGCGGAAGGTGGCGATGGAGTCGATGCCCGCGCTGCGGAAGTACTCCTCGCGCCGCGCCATGATCCCGTACACCTCGGAGACCGTGCGCCGCACCCGCTCCGGGTCGAGCCGGGAGGCGATCCCGCCGACGTGCGGCAGACCGGAGACCGAGGCCATGCCGCCGCCACCGAAGTCGAGTCCGTAGAACTGGACCTCCTGGGGCGTGTGGGTGAGTGCGAAGCCAGCGATGAGTGTGCGTAGCAGAGTGGACTTGCCGGACTGCGGACCACCGGTGATCTGCATGTGGCCTGCCGCACCGGAGAAGTCCCGGTAGAGCGTGTCGCGCCGCTGCTCGTACGGCTTGTCGACCACGCCCAGCGGTACGACGAGACGGCCCGCACCCTCGAATGCGGGCTGGGTCAGCCCACGACCCTCTACCGCGGCGAGCCCCGGCAGGAGCTCGTCCAGCGACGGCGGGTTGTCCAGCGGAGGGAGCCACACCTGGTGCGCGGAGACCCCCCGGCCCTCCAGCCGACGCACGATCACATCGAGCACCGTGTCCGCCAGGGCGTCGTCCTCCGACGTACGCGCCTCGGGTACGGAGGCCCCGGTCCGCAAGCTCGGCTGGACGTACTGCACCGGTACCGGAGCCGCCGTGAACACCACCGGCCTGCGGTCCACGGGCAGGGGGCCGGAGGTTACGGCCGGCTGGGCGCCCGAGCGGTACACCCCGGAGACGTACGCGGCCTTGAACCGCACCATCTCGTCCGTGCCGTACTTCAGGTAGCCGGAACCGGGGACGTTGGGCAGGTGGTAGGCGTCGGGCACACCCAGCGCCGCCCGGGACTCGCCCGCCGAGAACGTGCGCAGGCCGATCCGGTACGACAGATAGGTCTCCAGACCGCGCAGCCGCCCCTCCTCCAAGCGCTGTGAGGCCAGCAGCAGATGGACGCCCAGCGAACGGCCGATACGCCCGATCTGCACGAACATCTCGATGAAGTCGGGCTTGGCGGTGAGCAGTTCACTGAACTCGTCGATGACCAGAACGAGTGAGGGAATGGGCTGCAGCGGGGCGCCCGCGGCACGCGCCTTCTCGTAGTCATGGATGTTGGCGTAATTGCCCGCGTCGCGCAGCATCTCCTGGCGCCGGTTGAGCTCACCGCTGATGGAGTCGCCCATCCGGTCGACCAGCGTCAGATCGTCCGCGAGGTTGGTGATCACCGCCGCGACGTGCGGCATCTGTGCCATACCGGCGAAGGTGGCACCGCCCTTGAAGTCCGCGAGGACGAAGTTGAGCGTCTCCGAGGTGTGGGTGACAGCAAGGCCGAGTACGAGCGTACGCAGCAGTTCGGACTTTCCGGAACCGGTGGCCCCGACGCACAGACCATGCGGCCCCATGCCCTCCTGCGCCGCCTCCTTGAGGTCCAGCATCACCGGGGCGCCGTCCTCACCGACGCCGATCGGGACGCGCAGCCGCTCCGCCTGGGAGCGGGCCCGCCAGGTCCTGCTGACGTCGATCGAGGCGGCGTCACCGAGGTTCAGCAGATCGGTGAACTCGAGATTGGCGAGCAGCGGCTCGTCGTCGTCCCCGCCCGAGGCCACATGCAGCGGCGCCAGTTGCCGGCCCAGCGCTTCGGCCGCCTCATGGCTGAGCAGGTCGGGAAGGCCGTCGTAGACCAGCCCGTGACCGGACTCCAACCGCAGCGAATGGGGGTGCACCACGACGGACAGGCCGCCGCGTGCCCTGTTGGCCTCACCCGGTACGACCTCGACGACAGTCACGCCCTGGAGGCCCTCGGCCGCGGCGAGCGCCGACACCGGCGATACGGACTGGCCGTCGAGCACGACGACGACATGAGGCTGGTCCATGAGCGGCTGGCCATCGGGCTGGAAGCGCGGCCGGCCTTCGAGCCGGCCCGCGAGCATTTCCTCCAACTCCGCGACGCTCGTGGTGATCAGGCGGCGCACGCCGGCGCCGTCGACGAAGTCCGGGGCCTGGACGTGCGGAAGCCACTTCGCCCATTCCCAGCGCGGGGCTGCGTCCCGGTCCGTCGCGACGGCGATGATCAGGTCCTCGGGGGAGTGCAGCGAGGCGAGCGCACCGACCATCGCACGGGCCGTGGAACGGACGGACTCCGCTTCGCCGCTGATCGTCAGGTGGTAGAAGGCGCGCAGCGAGACTGCCATGGGCAGGCCGTCCAGCGTGCTGTGGGTCGTCAGGAACTGCTGCATCGCCCCCGCGGTCAGCGGCTCCAGCTCATCGACCGGCGCGGTCTCGGGCGCGATGAGCGGCGTGGCGAGTTCCTGACTGCCCAGGCCGATGCGTACCTGCGCGAAGTCGGCGTCACCGACGCGGCGCTCCCAGACCCGGCTGCCCTCGGCGACAAGCGCCCACAACTGCTCCGGGGACGGGTGGAGATAGAACTGCGCGTCGCGCTGTTTGCGGGCTGTCTTCAGCACGGCGCGCCTGGTTTGTGTCAGATACTTCAGATAATCACGCCGCATGTCGGCGAGCTGCCCCTGGGCGCCCCGCCGGAAGCGGACCATCATCGCAACGGCCATGGCGACCGTTGATGCGATCATGATCATGCCCATGATCCGCATGATCGGGTTGGGGGTCATGAAGAAGAAGACGACGGAACCGCCCATGCCGAGCATGGGCAGCAGCTGCATCATCACCCCCTCCTGCTGACCGCGAGGCAGTTCGGGCGGAGGTTGCAACTGCACCTGCTCGTCCGGCACTTCGGAGGGCAGGGCCCGCGGTGGGCGCTTGACGACAATCTGGCTCACAGCTCACCAATTCCCTTGCCGGACAGAACTGTTCGTATCGGCGCCCCCGTGGCGACGGGCCCCATCCGCGGGAGGATCCTATCGGCGTATGGAAGGACACCAGGAGCGGTAGGGTGTCGCGACGCGTGTAAGCATTCGCTAACTACCGCAAGGAAACGGTCATTCGGGGCGCGAGCGAGGCCGACGTTCCCGGGGTTCGTTTCAGGAGAGCGATGAGGGGGAGCAGCAGGTGACTATGACGGCCCAAGCGGCGGCCACCGGACAAGGTCGGCAGGGCCCCGGAGTTCCGGCCGGCAACGGAACCGGATTCTGCCGGGTGACGGTCGTCGCGCCCGACAGCCGCGTCGACGTGGCGCTGCCCGAGGACATCCCGGTCGCCGACCTGTATCCGGAGATCCTCCGGCTGTCGGGACAGAGCCCCGCTCAGGGCGCTCCGGTCGGCTATCACCTGGTACGCCGCGACGGCACCGTCCTCGACAGTGGGCGCACCCTGGCCGGTCAGCGCATCCTCGACGGCGAACTGCTGTCCCTGCGCCCCTTCTCCGAATCGCTGCCCCCCGCGGTCTTCGACGACGTCTCCGACGCAGTCGCCTCCGCCGTCGCCCGGGACCGCACCCTCTGGGGCGACAGCCTCATGCGCGGAGCCGGGCTCTTCGGAGGGTCGCTCCTGCTGGTCCTGCTCGGTTTCGTGCTGTGGACCTCCGGCCCCCGGCACGACATGCACGGCCTGCCTGGCGTCCTCGCCGCGGTCGTCGCCGTACTCGCTCTCGCGCTCGCCTGCGTACGGGCGCGCGTGTACGACGACCGGGGATCGTCCACGGCTCTGGGGATCGGCGCGCTCGCGAACGCCGCGGTCTCCGGCGCCGGGCTGCTGCCACTCGGCGAGGGAGAGGGCATCGGCAGGCTCCAGTTCCTGCTCGCCTGCGCCGCCGTGCTGGTGGCGGCGGTGATCCTCATGATCGCCGCCCCGGGCGGGGACGGCCTCTTCGTCGCGTTCGTGTTCGCCGCCGCCATCGGTCTGCTGGTGACCTTCGTCGCGATCACGACCGGCATGGCGCCTGCTGAGACCGCGGCGGTGTGCGCGCCGCTCTCCGTGGGTGTCCTCGCCTTCCTGCCCGGTCTCTCCACCCGTTTCGCCCGCCTTCCCATCGGCTTCGAGCCACCCCGTACCACCGTCGGTGACTACGGGACGTCCGAACCGGTGGCGCAGGGCCCGGTCGACGCCGACCGCATCGCCGCCCAGGCGCGGCGCGGCCACGAACTGCTCCTCGGCCTGGTCGGCGGATGCGCGCTGGTGGCCGTGGGCGCCGCCGCCGTCCTGGGGTTCTCGGACAACATCTGGGGCCAGTTGCTGGCACTTGCCACCGGGGTCGCCATGCTGATGCGCTCCCACCTTTTCCGTTACACGGCCCAGGTCGGCTGTGTCCTGGCGGCGGGTCTCGGCGCACTCGTGCTCCTGGGCCTCGGCCTGTCCCTCAATCCGCCGACCGAAATGCTGCGCGAGGCGGTCGCGGGGGACAGAACCGCGCTCGACATCCGTACGATCTGGCTCACCGCAGCCGTTGCGGGCGCCGCCGCCCTGATCACCGCCATAGGGCTGATCGTGCCGCGCAAGGGAGTCACTCCGTTCTGGGGGCGCTTCCTGGAGATCGCCGAAGCGTGCGTGCTCCTGACGCTGATGCCCCTGTGCCTCGCCGTTTTCGATCTCTACCACTCGATCCGCGCTCTCACCAGCTGATCCCGCGGGCCCGCCCGGCCGAAGCCGAGCACAGCCGGGCAGAATCACGTCCGTCCGGCGACTGAGGACGAAGCCGTGGCCGGGCGCCCGGGGTCACCTCACCCCCGACCGAACCGGCTCCGCCGGGCTGGTACGCTGTGTGACGGCCGTTTGTGTACGCGCTCCCGGATCATCCTGGGATCTGCGCTCATCGGACCCTCGCCCCCGAGTATCGGAAGAACCCCTGCGATCAAGACCAGGGGCACTCGTGGACGCATCGAACATCAAAGAGGAGTACGCGTGCCGCTCGACGCCGCTACGAAGAAGCAGATCATGTCCGAGTTCGCCCAGAAGGAGGGCGACACCGGCTCCCCCGAGGTTCAGGTCGCGATGCTCTCCCGTCGCATCTCGGACCTGACGGAGCACCTCAAGACGCACAAGCACGACCACCACTCCCGTCGTGGTCTGCTGATCCTGGTCGGCCAGCGTCGCCGCCTTCTGCAGTACCTGGCCAAGAAGGACATCCAGCGCTTCCGCGCCCTGGTCGACCGCCTCGGCATCCGCCGCGGTGCGGCCGGCGGCGCCAAGTAATTCGCCGTGAAGGGAGCGGTTCCCACCACTGAGGGGGCCGCTCCCTTTGTTGTACGTACGATTGTGCGTACGCACGCACGTACGACGTGTGGCGGGCCCGCCCACATGGCCGGAATGCCAAGCCGGGCCGAATCTCAGTAACCTGGTCGCAGAACGACCCACGGACGAGCGAGAAGCAGACCTCCCCGCCGCCGGTCCTCGGTAGTGGCCCCCGGACTCATCGACCCGGGTGCTTCGATCGAAGACCGGCCCGCCGATGGAGGGCTTCTCCGCTACCGTCCCCCGCCACACGGGCGTGGGGGCGAGAAGACGATATGTATCGGAGAAAACGCTAGTGGAGAACGAGACCCACTACGCCGAGGCCGTTATCGACAACGGAACCTTCGGCACCCGCACCATCCGCTTCGAGACGGGCCGCCTGGCCAAGCAGGCCGCAGGCTCCGCCGTCGCGTACCTGGACGACGACACCATGGTGCTGTCGGCCACCACCGCTTCCAAGAAGCCCAAGGACCAGCTCGACTTCTTCCCCCTCACGGTGGACGTCGAGGAGCGGCAGTACGCCGCGGGCAAGATCCCCGGCTCCTTCTTCCGCCGTGAGGGCCGGCCCTCCGAGGACGCGATCCTCACCTGCCGCCTGATCGACCGCCCGCTGCGCCCCTCCTTCAAGAAGGGCCTGCGCAACGAGATCCAGATCGTCGAGACGATCATGGCGCTCAACCCCGACCACCTGTACGACGTGGTCGCGATCAACGCCGCCTCCTGCTCCACGCAGCTGGCCGGCCTGCCCTTCTCCGGTCCGGTCGGCGGCACCCGTGTCGCCCTGATCAAGGGCCAGTGGGTCGCCTTCCCGACGCACACCGAGCTTGAGGACGCCGTCTTCGACATGGTCGTCGCCGGTCGCGTCCTGGAGGACGGCGACGTCGCGATCATGATGGTCGAGGCCGAGGCCACCGAGAAGACCATCCAGCTCGTCAAGGACGGCGCCGAGGCCCCGACCGAAGAGGTCGTCGCCGCCGGTCTCGAAGCCGCGAAGCCCTTCATCAAGGTCCTCTGCAAGGCCCAGTCGGACCTCGCCGCCAAGGCCGCCAAGCCCACCGGCGACTTCCCGGTCTTCCTGGACTACCAGGACGACGTGTTCGAGGCGCTCGCCGCCGCCGTCACGTCCGAGCTGGCCCAGGCGCTCACCATCGCCGGCAAGCAGGACCGCGAGGCCGAGCTGGACCGCGTCAAGGAGATCGCCGCCGAGAAGCTCCTCCCGGCCTTCGAGGGCCGCGAGAAGGAGATCTCCGCCGCGTACCGCGCCCTGACCAAGAAGCTGGTCCGCGAGCGCGTGATCAAGGACAAGGTCCGCATCGACGGCCGTGGCGTCACGGACATCCGTACGCTCGCCGCCGAGGTCGAGGCCATCCCGCGCGTGCACGGCTCGGCGCTGTTCGAGCGTGGCGAGACCCAGATCCTGGGCGTCACCACCCTCAACATGCTCCGTATGGAGCAGCAGCTGGACACCCTCTCCCCGGTGACCCGCAAGCGCTACATGCACAACTACAACTTCCCGCCGTACTCCGTCGGCGAGACCGGCCGCGTGGGCTCGCCCAAGCGCCGCGAGATCGGCCACGGCGCGCTCGCCGAGCGCGCCATCGTGCCGGTGCTGCCGACGCGCGAGGAGTTCCCCTACGCGATCCGTCAGGTCTCCGAGGCGCTGGGCTCCAACGGCTCGACGTCCATGGGCTCGGTCTGCGCCTCCACCATGTCGCTGCTGAACGCCGGTGTGCCGCTCAAGGCCGCCGTCGCCGGTATCGCCATGGGCCTGATCTCCCAGGAGATCGACGGCAAGACCCACTACGTCGCCCTCACCGACATCCTCGGTGCGGAGGACGCCTTCGGTGACATGGACTTCAAGGTCGCCGGAACGAAGCAGTTCGTGACCGCGCTGCAGCTCGACACCAAGCTCGACGGCATCCCCGCCTCGGTCCTGGCCGCCGCGCTGAAGCAGGCCCGCGACGCCCGCCTCCACATCCTCGATGTGATGAACGAGGCCATCGACGTCCCGGACGAGATGTCCCCGAACGCCCCGCGGATCATCACCGTCAAGATCCCGGTGGACAAGATCGGTGAGGTCATCGGCCCCAAGGGCAAGATGATCAACCAGATCCAGGAGGACACCGGCGCCGACATCACGATCGAGGACGACGGCACCATCTACATCGGTGCCGCCGACGGACCGGCCGCCGAGGCCGCCCGTGCCACGATCAACTCGATCGCCAACCCGACCATGCCGGAGGTCGGCGAGCGCTACCTGGGTACGGTCGTCAAGACCACCACCTTCGGTGCGTTCGTCTCCCTCATGCCGGGCAAGGACGGCCTGCTGCACATCTCGCAGATCCGCAAGCTCGCCGGTGGCAAGCGTGTGGAGAACGTCGAGGACGTGGTCGGCGTCGGCACCAAGGTCCAGGTCGAGATCGCCGAGATCGACTCCCGCGGCAAGCTCTCCCTGATCCCGGTCATCGAGGGTGAAGAGGACGAGAAGAAGGACGACGCCGCCAAGTGACGTCCCGTAGTTCCGCGACGACGGCCCGCGCCTCCTCGAAGGCGCGGGCCGTCGCCCGTACCCAAACGCTTCTCAAGGGCAGCAACGGCATCGGTACGGTCCGCCGCACCGTCCTCCCCGGCGGCCTCCGGGTCGTCACCGAGACGCTGCCCTCCGTCCGCTCCGCCACCTTCGGGATCTGGGCCAACGTCGGCTCACGCGACGAGACCCCCACCCTGAACGGCGCGACGCACTACCTCGAACACCTCCTCTTCAAGGGCACCGCCCAGCGCAGCGCCCTCGACATCTCCGCCGCCATCGACGCGGTCGGCGGCGAGATGAACGCCTTCACGGCGAAGGAGTACACCTGCTACTACGCGCGGGTCCTCGACACCGACCTGCCGCTGGCCATCGACGTCGTCTGCGACATGCTGACCGGCTCGCTGATCACCGCCGAGGACGTCGACGCCGAGCGCGGCGTGATCCTCGAAGAGATCGCCATGACCGAGGACGACCCGGGCGACTGCGTGCACGACCTGTTCGCGCACACGCTGCTCGGCGACACCCCCCTCGGCCGCCCGGTCCTCGGCACCGTCGACACCATCAACGCGCTCGACCGCGGCCGGATCGCCCGCTTCTACAAGAAGCACTACGACCCCACCCACCTGGTCGTCGCCGCCGCGGGCAACATCGACCACGCCACGGTCGTGCGCCAGGTCCGCAAGGCCTTCGAGCGAGCGGGCGCGCTGTCCCGCACCGACGCCGTCCCGGTCGCCCCGCGCGTGGGCTCCCGCACCCTGCGCACCGCGGGCCGCGTCGAGCTGCTGAACCGCAGGACCGAGCAGGCCCACGTCGTCCTCGGTGTCCCCGGCCTGGCTCGCACCGACGACCGCCGCTGGGCGCTGGGCGTCCTCAACGCCGCCCTAGGCGGCGGCATGAGTTCGCGACTCTTCCAGGAGGTACGGGAGAAGCGCGGCCTCGCCTACAGCGTCTACTCGTACACCTCCGGCTTCGCGGACTGCGGACTCTTCGGCGTGTACGCGGGCTGCCGGCCCAGCCAGGTCCACGACGTCCTCAAGATCTGCCGCGACGAGCTCGACCGAGTGGCGTCCGAAGGACTGAGCGACGAGGAGATCGGCCGGGCCATCGGGCAGCTGTCCGGCTCCACGGTCCTCGGCCTGGAGGACACCGGCGCGCTGATGAACCGCATCGGCAAGAGCGAACTGTGCTGGGGCGACCAGATGTCGGTCGACGACATGCTGGCCCGGATGGCGCAGGTCACCCCCGATGACGTCCGCGCGGTGGCGGGCGAGGTCCTTGGACACCGCCCCTCGCTCTCCGTCATCGGCCCGCTCAAGGACAAGCAGGCCGACCGCCTCGACGAAGCGGTCTCCTAACTCCCCGTAAGGAAGCAGAGCAATGAGCAAGCTGCGCGTGGCCGTTCTCGGTGCCAAGGGCCGCATCGGGTCCGAGGCGGTACGAGCCGTCGAGGCCGCCGACGACATGGAGCTGGTGGCCGCCCTGGGCCGCGGCGACCAGCTGGAGACCCTCGCGGACTCCGGCGCCCAGGTCGTCGTCGAGCTCACCACCCCCGCGTCGGTGATGGGCAACCTCGACTTCTGTGTCCGGCACGGCATCCACGCCGTCGTCGGTACGACGGGCTGGTCCGACGAACGGCTCGCGCAGCTGAACACCTGGCTCGCCGGCTCCCCGCAAACCGGTGTGCTCATCGCGCCGAACTTCTCCATCGGCGCCGTCCTCACGATGAAGTTCGCGGAGCAGGCCGCCCGGTACTTCGAGTCCGTCGAGGTCGTCGAACTGCACCACCCGAACAAGGTCGACGCCCCCTCGGGCACCGCGACCCGCACCGCCGAACTGATCGCCGAGGCCCGGCGGAAGGCCGGCTGCGCCCCGCAGCCGGACGCCACCACCACGGCCCTGGACGGTGCCCGCGGCGCGGACGTCGACGGGGTCCCGGTCCACTCGATCCGGCTGCGGGGTCTCCTCGCCCACCAGGAAGTGCTGCTCGGCGGCGAGGGCGAGACCCTCACCATCCGCCACGACTCCCTGCACCACACCAGCTTCATGCCGGGCATCCTGCTCGGCGTACGCCGTGTGGTGACCACTCCGGGTCTCACGTTCGGCCTGGAACACTTCCTCGACCTGAACTGACTGAGCCACGCCATGCGCGCAAAGATCACCTACTTCGTCACCGCTGCCGTCCTGGTCTTCTACTTCGTCCTGGTCGGCAGCCGCGGCGTCCTGCTCATCCGGCACGGCACACTGCTGACGGTCACCTTCGGGGTCGCGGTGCTGATCCTGCCGGTGATCGGTATCTGGTTCCTCTGGAAGAACACCCAGTTCGTGGCGCGGGCCAACGCCCTGGCCGCGGAACTCGACGCGGAGGGCGGTCTGCCGGTCGACGAACTGGTCCGCACCCCGTCCGGTCGCATCGACCGCGCCTCGGCCGATGCCGTGTTCGCACGCCGCCGTGAGGAGACCGAGGACGCTCCGGACGACTGGCGCTGCTGGTTCCGGCTGGCCGTCGCCTACCAGGACGCCAGGGACACCCCCCGGGCCCGCAAGGCCATGCAGCGAGCCATCGCCCTGCACAGGAAGGCCACCCGGCCCAGCACGCCCTGATCCGGGCCTACGGGGCCGACCGGCCACCTGATCCGGGCCGATGCGTCCGGATCAGGTGGCCGGTCGGCGGTCGAGGGCTTCGTTCGAGCCCACCCGGCGACGGAGGGCGAACCGGTTGCCGAACGGCCCCGCCACCCCTCGCCTCAGTCCCGCCGATACTCGTCCCCCCACGCCTCGACCGTGTCGGCGGCACGGTCGAACGCCTCGCCCCGCGTCAGGAAATCCGCGTTGCTGTCGGTGAGCAGCGGCGGAACCGCCTCGCCTCCCCGGCGTACGACGACCAGCGCCTGGCCCTGTACGGTGCGCGGAAAACCGAGCCACTTCACCGGCTGCTGCACCGTACGGACGGCCGTGACCTGGTCCCACGGCACGGTCGTCGTCGCGAAGAAGCCCACCCGGCGCACGCCGTGCCGGCTCACCCAGGCGCCGACCCGCAGCAGCCGCAGGGCGCAGGCGATGACCACGAGGGCCAGTCCCAGGCAGACGACGGCGCCCGGTACCGCTCCGGCGAACGCGATGATCATCCCCGCGAGCAGGATGAACGAAGCGAACAGCAGCAGGAAGGCCGCGGCCGCGACCCGCCAGGGCCCGGGGCGGTACGGACGCCGCCAGTCGTCGTGGTCGTCGAACGGCAGCGCGATGTCCTCGGCGCTCGCGTCAAACGCGCGGTCGGCCGTCAGAAAGGGCAGGGGCACGACTGATCCTCACTCACAAGCACGCTCGATTGCTGTGCTCGGTGAGGCTATCGAGGAGATCGCCGACGGGACCACCCCAGGGGGTCCGCGCGCGTCAGCCCCCGTGCGAGGCCTCGGTCTGCTGGATGTGCGACGGGCCCTGGGCGGGGCTCAGGGCGGGCAGGCCGAGGATCAGCGACCCCACGAGGCCCGCGACGACCGTCAGCCCGATGAGGGAACGGCCGGCCAGCTGGGAGACGCTGGTGCGCTCCCGTGGGGGCGGGGTGACGTTACTGCGGAATCGGTCGGCCTCGGCTACGAACGAGAACGGGACGGATTCACGCCGGCGGAACATGAGGAAGCTCTCCTTGAACTCTGTAACGGATGCTGCTACTGAGTCAGACGCACGGCGGGCCCGTTCGGTGCCCCGAATCGCCGAATTCGTCGAAGAAATCCCTGGACAGCCCTTCCTGCCCTCGTTGTCAGTGGCGGCCCGTAGAGTGGGCGCCGCCCGAGCGACGCAATTGGAAGGACCCCGCCGGTGACCGAGACCCCCGAGCCCGCAAAGCCCAGCTTCCGCAGCGATGTCACCGTTGACCTGGTGAAACACGCTGCAGGTGACTCCGACGTGCTGTTCGCGGCCCGCGTCTCCACGGCCGGTGAGCAGTCCCTGGAGGAGGTCACGAAGGACCCTGAGCGCTCCAAGGGGCTCATCAACTTCCTGATGCGTGACCGGCACGGCAGCCCGTTCGAGCACAACTCGATGACCTTCTTCATCAGCGCCCCGATCTTCGTGTTCCGAGAGTTCATGCGTCACCGCGTCGGATGGTCGTACAACGAGGAATCGGGCCGCTACAGGGAGCTGCAACCCGTCTTCTACGTTCCGGGGGAGTCCCGCAAGCTCGTCCAGCAGGGCCGCCCCGGCAAGTACGAGTTCGTCGAGGGCACCCAGGCCCAGCAGGAGCTCACCGGCCGCATCATGGAGGACTCCTACCGCCAGGCGTACGAGGCGTACCAGGAGATGCTCGCCGCGGGAGTGGCCCGCGAGGTCGCCCGCGCGGTGCTCCCCGTGGGCCTGTTCTCCTCGATGTACGCCACATGCAACGCCCGCTCGCTGATGCACTTCCTGGGTCTGCGTACCCAGCACGAGCTGGCGAAGGTGCCGTCCTTCCCGCAGCGCGAGATCGAGATGGTCGGCCAGCAGATGGAAGAGCACTGGGCCCGGCTCATGCCGCTCACCCATGCAGCCTTCAACAAAAACGGACGCGTGGCCCCGTAAGCGGTGTCCGTATTGCGGCGTTTCATGAAGTTCATCTAGGCTGATCAAACGGACCCGGCACTGCTTGAACCCCCGAGCAGGCAGTGTCGGGCTCCTCTAGCGTGTCCCCCCGAGGGGGCATTGGGCGCTGAGCAACGAGTAGCGTGTTACCCATGGCTCCGATCTCCACTCCGCAGACCCCCTTCGGGCGGGTCCTCACCGCTATGGTCACGCCCTTCACGGCGGACGGCGCACTCGACCTCGACGGCGCCCAGCGGCTCGCCGCCCATCTGGTGGACGCAGGCAATGACGGCCTGATCGTCAACGGCACCACCGGCGAGTCCCCGACCACCAGCGACGCGGAGAAAGACCAGCTCGTACGGGCGGTACTGGAGGCGGTGGGAGACCGGGCCCACATCGTCGTCGGCATCGGCACCAACGACACCCGGCACAGCATCGAGCTCGCCCGCACGGCCGAACGCTCCGGTGCCCACGGCCTCCTCGCCGTGACGCCGTACTACAACAAGCCGCCGCAGGAAGGCCTCTTCCGCCACTTCACGGCCATCGCCGACGCCACCGGTCTGCCGGTGATGCTCTACGACATTCCGGGCCGCAGCGGTGTGCCGATCGACACCGAGACGCTGGTGAGGCTCGCCGAGCACCCACGCATCGTCGCCAACAAGGACGCCAAGGGCGATCTCGGCCGTGCCAGCTGGGCGATCACCCGGTCCGGCCTTGCCTGGTACTCCGGCGACGACATGCTGAACCTGCCGCTCCTCTCGGTCGGCGCCGTCGGCTTCGTCTCCGTCGTCGGCCATGTCGTCACTCCCGACCTGCGCGCCCTCATCGAGGCGTACCTCGGCGGCGACGTCCAGAAGGCCACGGAGATCCACCAGAAGCTCCTGCCGGTCTTCACCGGCATGTTCCGTACCCAGGGCGTGATCACCACCAAGGCCGCGCTGACGCTCCAGGGCCTCCCCGCAGGCCCGCTGCGCCTCCCCCTGGTGGAACTCACCGCGCAGGAAACGGCTCAGCTCAAGATCGATCTTGCCGCCGGTGGGGTAGAGCTGTAACCACAGACTTCACAACTGAATAAGCGAAGAACACTCGCAAGAGTGACATCACAGTCAACAGCAAGTGCACGAATGACATGCGCGCCACGTGCCCGAGCGGTACGTGGCGCGCGTGGTAAGGAGAGTCTTTTGAGTCATCCGCACCCCGAACTCGGCACCCCGCCGAAGCTCCCGAAGGGCGGCCTCCGCGTCACCCCGCTCGGCGGCCTCGGCGAAATCGGCCGCAACATGACGGTATTCGAGTACGGCGGCCGCCTGCTCGTCGTCGACTGCGGAGTTCTCTTCCCCGAGGAGGAGCAGCCCGGGATCGACCTGATCCTCCCGGACTTCACCACGATCCGGGACCGTCTCGACGACATCGAGGGCATCGTCCTCACGCACGGCCACGAGGACCACATCGGTGGTGTCCCGTATCTGCTGCGCCTGAAGCCGGACATCCCCCTCATCGGCTCCAAGCTGACCCTCGCGCTGATCGAGGCGAAGCTGCAGGAGCACCGCATCCGCCCCTACACCCTCGAAGTCGCGGAGGGCCAGCGCGAGCGCATCGGCGTCTTCGACTGCGAGTTCGTCGCGGTCAACCACTCGATCCCGGACGCGCTCGCGGTCGCCATCCGCACGCCGGCGGGCATGGCCGTCGCGACCGGCGACTTCAAGATGGACCAGCTCCCGCTGGACGGCCGACTCACCGACCTGCACGCGTTCGCCCGGCTGAGCGAGGAAGGCATCGACCTCCTCCTCTCCGACTCGACCAACGCGGAGGTCCCCGGCTTCGTGCCGCCCGAGCGGGACATCTCCAACGTCCTGCGCACGGTCTTCGCCAACGCCCAGAAGCGCATCATCGTGGCGAGCTTCGCCAGCCATGTGCACCGCATCCAGCAGATTCTCGACGCGGCCCACGAGTACGGCCGCCGGGTCGCCTTCGTCGGCCGCTCCATGGTCCGCAACATGGGCATCGCCCGTGATCTGGGCTATCTGAAGGTCCCCGCGGGCCTGGTGGTCGACGTCAAGACCCTCGACGATCTGCCGGACGACGAGGTCGTGCTGGTCTGTACGGGATCCCAGGGCGAGCCGATGGCCGCACTCTCCCGTATGGCCAACCGGGACCACCAGATCCGGATCGTGCAGGGCGACACGGTGATCCTGGCGTCGTCCCTGATCCCGGGCAACGAGAACGCGGTCTACCGCGTGATCAATGGCCTGACGCGCTGGGGCGCCAACGTCGTCCACAAGGGCAACGCCAAGGTCCATGTCTCGGGCCACGCCTCGGCCGGCGAGCTGCTGTACTTCTACAACATCTGCAAGCCGAAGAACCTGATGCCGGTCCACGGCGAATGGCGCCACCTGAGGGCCAACGCCGAACTGGGAGCTCTCACCGGCGTACCCAAGGACCACATCGTCATCGCCGAGGACGGCGTCGTCGTCGACCTCGTCGACGGCAAGGCCAAGATCGTCGGCAAGGTCCAGGCAGGTTACGTATACGTCGACGGCCTCTCGGTCGGCGATGTCACCGAGACCTCCCTCAAGGACCGTCGGATCCTCGGTGAGGAGGGCATCATCTCCGTCTTCATCGTGGTCGACAGTTCCACCGGCAAGATCACGGGCGGCCCGGACATCCACGCCCGTGGCTCCGGCATCGACGACTCGGTGTTCGGCGCCGTCGTGCCGAAGATCGAGGAAGCGATCAACAGGTCCGCCCAGGACGGTGTGATGGAGCCCCACCAGCTCCAGCAGTTGGTCCGCCGCACGCTGGGCAAGTGGGTCTCCGACACCTACCGTCGGCGACCGATGATCCTTCCCGTCGTCGTCGAGGTCTGATCCCGACAGGCGCGAACTCCGGAGCGGGGCCCCCGATTTGCATCGAGGCGCCCCGCTCCAGTACGTTTACGGCTCCGCCAGGCCGGGAAGCACCGCGCACACTCACGTGCAGTGGTCACCCCGAACGGGGCGGAAATTCCGACTCAGAACTTCTGATAAAGTCGGGTTCGCCGAAAGGCAAGGCCACTCCAAAGGCCACCGGAATTCAAATTCGAACCGGAAACGGTGAGAAAAGAGTCTGGTAGGGTTGGAATCGCTGGAAAGGGAAACGCGAAAGCGTGGAACTGGAAAGCGGCCCCGCTTC
>NZ_JBVJMV010000046.1:0-61306 GCF_055584025.1 Streptomyces sp. NPDC104309
ACGATGACGCCCTTGCCTCCGGCTCGGGGTTAGCACCACCTCTTCCCCCAGGGGACTTCCACCCCCAAGCAATCGCCCATGCTGGGCGCACAACGCGAGCGGCCGGGCAGACAATGCCCGGCCGCTCGCAGCGTGAAGTCCGATGAGTGAGGATTCGTATCGCCGCCAGATCTACCGTCGAACCTGGATCAGAACGTGAGTGCCACTCGTACGCCAGGCGGAGCCGGACCGTTCGAGGACCTCCAACGTCCCCTGCTCCACCCCCACGATGACATCGGACTGCAGGGTGCGGAGCGCCGAGACAGCCCCCGGGAAGTACGTGGTGAGGTTCGCGAACGACGCCGTCGCGTCCCACATTCGATCGCCCACAAGGCGGCGGTAGTTGAGGTCGCCCTTCAGGATGGTGAGCGTGACGGCCTCGAACTCCTTCCGCAGGTCCTCGGGCATATCCTCGTACGGCAGCGGAGCGCAGAAGAACGGATGGGTCCGCACCTCCAAGTGGCCTGTCACCATGGCCTCCCAAAGGCGCCCGCCGATCTTGCCGGCTTCACCGGGCGCGTGGTTGAGGCGGCGGAGGCAGTCGACGACGTCCGACGTCATCGCGTCGGAGACGTAGTACGGGTAGGGCTTGACGTGGAGCACGACCCGCTCGGCATGCCGGTGCACGAGGAGGTGATCAATGAGGATCAAGTCAGGGATCAGCTCCCGCCCCGCGTTGTCCGCTACCACGGCGGACCGTGGAGCCGGCTCCGGCGGGCAGGAGATGCCACAGTACGGCGCTATCGTCGGCGACCAGGCCATCGGCAGCGTCGCCGGACGCCGACTCCCCCGCCGAAACGCAGAAGCCGAGGTCAGCTCGGTTGCCCCAGAGCGAGGCGTGCAGCAGAGACGTAGCGGACTCGTCGGCGAGTGTGTCGAGGGCCCGCAGCTCCTCGTCCACCGGCTCGCCGCGCAGTTCGGCCTGCTTGAACGGCGCGAAGGGGTCGACTCCCTGCCACGGCCCGGGACCGAAGTACCCGACCGCGCCGAGGAGCCTGCGATAGAAGTAGCTTTCCGCCCACAGGAACGGGGTGTCGAACCACGATCGCCCGAAGTGCTCCCGCCCCCAGTCCGACCACTGCCCGTGATCGTGCTCCGCAGGGGCGAGCGGTTCGATGACACCGTTGGTGATCTCGTCCAGGAGGGCATCGAGGGCCTCGTGCTGTCGGCAGCCGTACGGGAAGGCGTTTCGCACCTGCTGGATCAGGGCCGGATGGCGTTTGGCCAGGACACCCCAGGCGAACGAGCCAGGCTCGTTACTCAGGATGACCGGCGCGCCGGTTCCGGCAGCCGGGCCGGAGCCGCGGCCGGCCTCATCGCCCGCGGTGCGGGAAGTCTTCTCTGCCATGGTTTCCAAGCCCTCCGCTTGTCGCACATGTGTCTTAGGGGATTCGCGATTCACTTCAGTGACGGGCGGCCAAGCCGTCACTCGCCAGCAGCGTCCTGACCTCCTCGCCACACCCCCACGAGAGCGTGACCCCGGCTCCCCCGTGCCCGTAGTTGTGCACGACCACCGTCCCGTCCTCCCAGCTTTGCGTCTCCACTCGGACCGTGGCGCGAGTCGGTCGGGCACCCATGCGGTGTTCGAGGACGCGGGCATCGGCAAGCCGGGGCTCGATCTCGGCACAGCGGGCGAGAATCGCGGCCGCTGCCTTCTCGTCGGGGGCCAGGTCACCCTGTCCGTCAATGGCCGTGCCGCCCAGGACAACGGTGTCGCCATGCGGGTAGAAGCACAACAGATCCGGCGATGCGCCTGTGTCCTCGGAGAAGAACTCGGTCAGGCCCGGATTGGTCACGACGACATGCTGGCCACGGATCGGGCGGAGATCGGGGTCCGGGACCAGCGCACGAGCACCAAGGCCCGTGCAGTTGACGATCACCGTGGCGGAGCCGACGTCATCGAGTGACCTGAGAGTCCGCTGTTCGATGGTGCCTCCGGCGGCGCGGAGGCGGCACAGGAGGTAGTCCAGATAGACCGGCATGTCGATCAGCGGAACGGTGAACCGGTACCCCGCGGTGAACCCGGCCGGGAGTTCGGCCGCCTCACAGGAGCGAAAGCCGGGGAGTGTGGTGGCCCAGTCCGGCGGGGTTTCGGCCGTACGCGACGCCTCGATGCCGTTCGTAAGCCGAACTCCTGTAGCTGGGTCCTCCGCCAGCGTCCGGAAGATCTCCAGCGACAGCTGTCCCCACCGGTCGACCTTGTTCTTCGGCTCGACCAAATACGGGCCCCACATCGCGCCGGCGGCCAACGACGTGACGCCTGGAATTCCCTCGGCGATCGCATGTACCGGTGTACCGGCTTCGGCGAGTAGGACGGCGGTCGTCAGCCCCGCCACGCCTGCCCCGGCAACGACAACTCGCTCCCCTGCGGTCATGGCCACGACCCTAACGGCCGTGAGACGCCGATGGGTCGTGCCGGTCGAGGGCGCTCTCCAACGAGGGGAGGAAACTGCGGACGTACGGGTTCCGTTGCCGGCGGCGGAGGTCCTCCGCGAGCTGCCTGAGCAGCCCAGCGCTCCTGGGCGAGCGGACGGCGTCGAGTCGATCCGCCGCGATCTGCCCGACCTCACATGCGGTCTCCAGCTCACCGTGGGCGCTGTGCCCGAGGGCCAGCCACGCACCTTCGAACATGGCCCTGCGCTGGCTCGGGTCGCCGCGCGGAACCTCGTACGCCCCCGATCGCAGCAGCTGCGTTCCTTCATCGAGGAAGCGTCGGCCCTTCGCGGTGTTCCCCGCCTTCTGCTGGACGCGCCCCATTTTTACAAGGGAGTACCCGGCCTGGCAGTCCAGGTGGTTGTCGGTGAGGAAGTACATCCAGCGCGGCTCGTCGGCCCCATCGTCGCGGCTCGCGATCAGGTCCCGTGCTGTACCTCGCGTGTGGGCGAAGTCGTTGTCGCGGCCTGCTGTGGCGTACGCGTAGGCAACCCGGGACAGCACAGAGGCCCGGACGGCGGCCGGGGCCGCGTCGCTGGCCCGTCGGGCTGCCTCGCCGAGGGCGATGGCGTCGGCGGGGTGTCCACGGCTGGCTGCCTGGAACGAGAGGTCTCCCAGGATGTGCGCGCAGAGAGGCAGGTCGTTGACCTGGTGGGCAGCTCGTAGGGCTGTGGCGAAATAACGCTGGGCCAAGCCGTGATCGGCCGCGTCGAAGGCCATCCAGCCAGCAAGCTGCCCGATCTCTGCGAGGGCGCGGATCAGCCGGGTGGTGACGGAGGGGGAGTGCCCGCCCTCGTGGATCAACAGGCCCACGGCCCGGAACTGGGCTCCCACGTACGGAAGATGGCGTGCGCCGCCGTGCTCGTCGTCGAGCATCTGGAGCATGGGCAAGTGCTGCTCGACCTGATCGATCAGCGGGTCGCCTCCGACGACCTCCGTCAGCCTGGGCGTGTACTGCCCGCGTCCCGCGGTGCCGTCGAGATATTGGGCGACGACCGAGATCAGACCTGCCCCGGAGATCGCCAGGAAGCGTCGGCGGTCGACGAGTCCTCCCATGACCCAGTCCTCCACAATCGCCTCCAGCCCCTGCACGGTCCAGGGCCGCGCAAGATCCGTATCCGCCGGAATGAGAGCCGAGGAGTCACCGGCGCGCCCCTGCCACAGCTCGGCCACCGAAAGCGTTCGGCCCAGCTCCTGTGACAGTACATAGGCAGCCATGACAGGCAGCGGTGTGCGTGGCAGAGATCCGGCGTCTCGCCAGTGATACGGGGCCGATTCCGCGACAGTCCCTGTGCCGAAGACCCTGTTGAGCTTTCGCGCGAGCGCCTTGGGGCTCCACCCGAGTTCGTCCAAGCATCTCGCCAGTACGGCATTGGGCTCGCTGACCTGCATTGCCACGTCCGACCGCCTCACGCCCCAGTGGTTCGTCAGTCCCCCTTGCGCTCCCCATGGTGATACCTGAGGGCGACTGATTCACCTGCATCACACGGTAGTTGACCGAGTTGACCGACTCATCGGGTCCTGCCCAGCTTCCTTCTCCGATGTTCTTGGTTCCCGGCAGAAGACAGCTCTTCAGCCGCCGACGGAGAAGGGATCGGGTCTTGAAACACCAGGCAAGCACCTCCCAAGACCGCCCGGGCAGTGTGCTGGAGCGCGGCAACAGCCGCATCAGACCGGAGCCCACGCACCCACGGTCGAACCGTGACATCACGGCCACGCTGATCACCGACCTGCCCTTCGGCCCGAGAGCTGCTGAAGTCGCCCGCGAAGCCATCGCTGTCGCGCTCCACGGGGAAGCGGCGACCGAACTGCTCGACGACGCCCGCCTCATCGGATCGGAGCTCGCGACCAACGCGTTCACCTCAGGCACCCCGCCCCTGGTCCTCTGCGTCGATCACCAGAGGCCGAGCGCTGGCCGGTTGGAGGTGGAGATCACCGTCACTGACGGCGGCTGTTCGCTCCCCGTAACCCCTCCCCCACCGGAGCCTCCAGACGAAGCCGAGTCGGGACGAGGGCTGGTCATCGTCGAGGCCCTGGCCGACTCCTGGTCTCTGACGACCAGCGTCCACGGAAGCCGCGCCTGGTGCCGGCTGAGTCGCTCCGTCGGCAAGCACTGACCCCACGTTCCCTGACATTCCTCGCCCGAGGTATCTCGTCTCGAAGGAGGCACCCCACGGTGCGACTCAAGCACCCGATCACGCCTACGGCCCCTACCGAGGTTCCAAGCACCCCGAACGCCCCCTGGGAGCCACGCATCATCGTCGCGCTCCACGAGGGCTTCTACGGGACCAGTTCGGGCACCGGCTTCAGCAACCGAGCGTTCCTCACCGCACTCGCCCGTCTGCTGCCACCCGGCCGACTGGCAGTGATCGCGACGCGAGTCCCCCAGACCTCGGGTGCCCACGACGCGCAGTGGGCCGCCGAAGTCCAGCAGATGCTCGGTCGGGCAGGGGCCGAAATCATCACGGTCCCCGACGGCCATGAGCTCACAGAATCGGTCCACGGCTGTGAGCGGCTGTGCGACCTCGTCGCGGAAGGTGCCGTGCGCGTAGCCGGCCGCGCAGGGCGTTCCCTGCTGGTCGGGCTCGACGTGCCGTTCCTTGGGCTTGCCCCATACACGCCCCCAACCATGGAGCTGCTTCTTGTCCCGCGCTCGACCGCGGCGCTGACCAAGCGCGACGACCGGGTACGCGTGAGCTGGGAGCGGTCCGGTTTGCGAGCCGCAGCCGCGCGGGGAGGCCGAGTCGGCGCGATCTCCACCCACATGCGAGAGCACCTCGTCGTGGGCTGCGCGGTCCCCGCTTCGAGCGTGATCAGCATCCCGAACGGGCTGATCCTGGAGGAGACCGGCACACCCGCCGCCGCGCTCCCTCTTCCCGTCAATGCCCGGGGAGGGTTTCTCCTGGCCCTGGGACGTGCCGTCCCCACCAAGGGCTTCGAAGATCTACTGGAGGCGCTACGCATCCTGAAGACGCGAGGCGTCCGACTTCCCCACCTGCTGTTGGTCGCTGCGACGGCCGACGAAGCCGAGCGTCCCATCCCGTACCAGGAACGGCTGACCGCCACCATCCAGGCTTACAGGCTGGACGCGACGCTGATCACCCGCTTCAGCCCGGCGATCCGCAGCTGGCTGCACAGCCCGGCGCTGCGAGCAGTTGTCGTGCCCTCCCGGGAGGAACCCTTCGGCCGGATACCGCTGGAAGCGTTCGCGGCGGGTGCAGGCCCGGTCGTGGCGACGACCGCGGGCGGGCTGGCCCAGACCGTCATCGAGGGCGAGACCGGCTTCACCGCGGCTCCGGCCCACCCGGCATCCCTGGCCGTCGCCATCCACCGGGCCCTGACGCTCCTGCCCCGAGAACGCGCCCGGCTCAGGAGCTCCGCGACCGCGCTTCTTCGCTCACGGCACGACTACGAGGTCAGCATCGCCTCGGCTCTCGGCCGCGTCGCTCCTTGGGCCCTGGCCTCCTCGTCCGCGACGGGAGATGCGACACGATGAGCCGCCCCGTCGTACTGATCAGCCTTGAGTCCCCCCATGCTTTCTGGCGGTTGTCGACCGAGCACGAGCGATCCCTGCGTACTGCCTTCCCGGACGTCGAGTTCCGTACCGCGACGGCCGAGGACCTGCAAGGTCAGCTCCGCTACTCGGAGGTGTTCTTCGGGTGGCGGTTCGATCCGACGTGGCTGTCCGGCGTACCGCATCTGAGGTGGATCGCCTCACCGGCCGCAGGCACCGATCATCTTCCGGTGGCCGAGGCGCACGCTGCCGGGGTTGCCCTGACCCGCTCGTACGGCTTCCACGGCCGCCCCATGGCCGAGCACGCCATGGGACTCGTCCTCGGCTTCTCCCGCGGCCTGTTTCTGAGCCAGCGCTTCCAGCGGAACCGAAGCTGGTGGAAGGACGATCTGGCCGAGGAGTTCTTCGACCTGGCCGGTGCAACGATGACCATCGTCGGCTGCGGCAGCATCGGCGGACACCTCGCCCGTACCGCCCGCGCTCTCGCCATGGACGTGATCGGCGTTCGTCGCACCCCACCCTCCGTGCCGGGTGACGGCATCACGTGGTTCCACGCGTCCGCGGTCGCCCAGGCGGTCGCAGTGGCCGATGTCGTGGTCAACCTGCTGCCTGCCACGCGGTCCACACACCGCTTCTTCGACCAAGGCTTGTTCTCGGCGTGCAAACGCGGCGCGGTCTTCCTCAACCTCGGCCGGGCGTCAACTGTCGACCAGCAGGCCCTGCTCACCGCGCTCGACTCCCGGCACCTGCGCGGCGCCGCCCTGGACGTGACCGACCCAAGACCGCTGTCCGCACGCGACCCGCTGCGGCTCCACCCTCGCGTCGTGCTGACGCCCAAGAGTGCGACGTTCTGCCACACGTACATGGACGAGGCGGTCGCGTTCTTCGCCGACAACCTGCACCGCTATCTCACCGACCGGCCTCTGAACGGACTGGCCGACGTTTCCCCTGCCCTCTCTCCCCTCGCAGGAGGCTGACCGATGCTCGACATCCGGCACCACGACCTCGCCGCCGCCTTCGCCAACGTCGGCCGCAACCACCCATACCTGGCCTTCACCCTGAACTCCTTGTGCAACCTGGACTGCGTCTTCTGCAAGCCACGCTGCATGCCGGACTACGGACACAAGGACCGGCCACTGACCGCCTCCGACTATGCGGCCATCGCATCGGAAGCCGGCTCCTGGCAGGTGAGGAAAGCCCACTGCTCCGGCGGGGAGCCGACCCTGCGGGCGGACATCGTCGACGTGATCGGTGGCCTTTCTGACGGCCTCGGGCCCGGGGCCGCGATCGGCATGACCAGTCACGGCAACCTGCGACGCGGGCTGAGCGTCGAGCAGCTCCAGCGCGCCGGTCTCACCTACCTCAACGTCAGCCTCCACAGCCTTGATCCGGAGCGGTCCGGCACGATCATGGGCGGCGGCGACCCGCGTACGACCCGGGAAACCATCGACACCGCCCTTGCCTTGGGCCTGCGAGTGAAGGTCAACTGCGTCCTTCAGCGCACCTACCTGGAAGACGGGTTCACCGTCGCCGAGTTGGCACGTGACCTCCCCATCGCCGTCCGTCTGATCGAGCTGCAGAACATCGGCCCCGCGCAAGCTCTGTTCGATACCGAGTTCATCAGCGAGGCCGAGGTCCGCGCCCGTCTCCATGACTGGTTCACAGACGCGGGAGAGGTCTCTCGAGACCAGCTCGGAGTCCGAAGCCCCGGCCAGTACCTGCGCCCCGACGGCTGGGCCGGATCGATCGGCTTCATCTCCAA
Organism: Streptomyces sp. NPDC104309; assembly: GCF_055584025.1. Classification (NCBI taxonomy): domain Bacteria; kingdom Bacillati; phylum Actinomycetota; class Actinomycetes; order Kitasatosporales; family Streptomycetaceae; genus Streptomyces; species Streptomyces sp. NPDC104309. The sequence continues at coordinate 7,749 of NZ_JBVJMV010000046.1, forward strand.
CTCCAGCTGTGCCACCTGCTCGGACGCCAACCGAATCAAGATCACCCCTACGGGCGTGGCCAGGCCCTGCATCCTCCACAACCGCGACATCCCCCTGAAGGCCCACCTGGCCAACGGCACACTCGCCGATGCCTTCGCCCACCTCTTCCAGGCCATGCTCGAACGCAACACGAACGATGCCTGGCAGGGCTTCCACTACGTCGATTACGACCTGCGCTGGGATCGCATGGAGCGCCCCGAAGGCGCCCCGGTACTCCCTCTGCTGCCCGTCATCAACACCGGCACGGCCCAACCGTCATGCGCCCGTCGTGAGCCCGGAGAGCGGTGATGGCTACGGCCGCGACCGAGACACTGCCGCTGTACGCGGCGCTCGGAACCCTCTACGGAAACGAGCTGGAAGCACAGGGTGTGGGGGCGGCGACGCTCACGCACAAGTGGCAGCCAGCCGACCTGCTCGCACCCCACTCCGACCTCGACGTACGCGTCCTGCTCCATGACGCCCCACCGGACTGGTGGGAATGGAACCACCGTCTGGCCGCCGCGCACCGGAACGTCGTCAGCGGCGAGATCTCCCACCGGCGTCTCCTTGAGCATCCGCCAGGGTTCGCGTTCACCCTCGCCGAGGCGGACGGCGGGCTCATCGCGGCCCCTGAACTCGCCACCTGGAGCCCGATCGGCACCAGTACACGAGGGTTCCAGCGCTGGAAGTCGCACGCGCAGATGGCTCCCTGGACCTGGCTCGACGAGCGGTTCTACCGCGGCATCCTCCAGGCCCGGCTCGGGGGCCGGTACCAACTAGCAGCAGACAGCACGGACAACGTAGTTGAGGATGTCGCCGCGTACCGGCGTCACTGCGTCGCCTGGCACTACCTCGCTCCGTGCTGGTTCGCCGCCGCCGCGCTGGCGACCCGGACCCGCTGCCCCGGCAAAACAGCCGCCCTCACCCAGTGGCATCCCGACGGGCTGGAAGGGTATGCCGAGCTGTTCCTGCGCCACACAGTCCCCTCCGCCGACGCACCCGTACGCAGCGCACGGCATCTACTCCGAGCCGCTCATGCCGCTCTCGAAGCAGTCATGCGCCGCGTTCCCCATGGAGACACACCCGTCGACGCCGACGAGGACTCCTCACGCATCGCCTGGGTGATGACCGCCGGCATGCTCCGCGTACGAATCGCCCGCTGGCTGTACTACCTGGATCCGCCGCCCGGTGTCGCGACCGAGTACTTGATCGCACGCGAGGCGAAGGAGCTGCGCGCCGCCGCCAAAACCCTGCGTACTCTCGCCGCCGACGAGGCGGACCCCGCCCGGGGGCTGGCCGGCCGGATGGCCACCCTGATCCCGACCGGACCCACCACCGCCGACACCCTGCGCGAGTCGCTCGCGCTCTGGGACCAGGAGCGATCCGTGGTGCAGGACTTCCTCACACTGCCGCCGACACGACACCTCTGACGCAAGGAGCCAGCGCCATGTCCCTGCGAGACCTTCGACCCCGATCCCTCAAGACAGCCAAGGTCAAGATCACGACGAAGTGCAATCGCTCCTGCGACTTCTGCATCTTCGCCGACGGCGCCCAGGGCGAGAACATCTCCCTGGAGTTGTTCTCCACCATCCTGACCCGTCTGGAGAGCATTCCATTCCAGCAGCTTCACATCAACGGCGGCGAGCCCACCGTCCACCGGGACTTCCCTGCGCTCAGCGACGAGGCGCGCACTCGTCTGCCCGACACGGTCATGGTCCTGGGCACCAACGCGATCACCCTCGCCCGCAACCAGCGGATCATGGACGCCACGCTTCGGTCGTACGATCAGGTCCTCATCGGTTGCGACGACGAGCACGAGAACTACGACGAAGTACACGCCGTCGTCCCCCGCCTCCGCGCGGCCGGGAAGACCGTGGTCGTCAACAGCGTCCTGGAGGGAATCAGCTCCACCCACCTCATGGAGATCGCGAAGCTGTGCGCGGAGCACGGAGCGATCCACGTCACCAACCACGTTCACCACGTCGATGTCGGACAGCCGGTCAACGAGCTGGGCGGAATCTGCGACCGCTACCTCGACCAGCACCTGATGATCGAGATGGACGGGTCCTGCTACCGCTGCTTCAACGCCATGGCCAAGGACGACAGCGAATTCAGCGTCTGGGACGAGGACTTCACGGCCAAGGTGTTCGCGCCTCGAAGCCACCACTTCCGGTTCTGCCTGCGCTGCCACGAGTACACCGACTCCGGATCGCCGGTCCTGCCCGCCCTCGCCGTCTGAACACAGCCTGGAGGTCTCTGTCATGCCCGCAGTCCTCGGACTGAACTTCCACCACGACACATCCGCCGCGTTAGTCGTCGACGGCCACCTCTACGCGGCCGAAGAGGAACGCTGGAGCGGAATCAAACACCACCGGTACGCCAGGAAGGGTGTACTCACCGCTCCCACCCGCTCCCTCCAGTGGTGTCTGGAGGCCGCCGGGATCGAACCGCAGGACGTGGACACGGTGTGGGCGGCATCCATGCGCCCCAACCCTGCCGCCGGCTGGTGGCTGGCGGAGGAACGCGACGAACTCGCCGCTCTGCTTCCCGCCCCGCTCGGCGAGCACCTACGGCTGCTGTCCCACCACACCGCGCACGTCCTCTCCGGCTACCTGCTCTCCGGGCACGACCACGCGGCCGGACTCGTCATTGACGCCGGCGGCTCGTCCCTCGGCGCCGACTTCGGGCCCGGCCGCGAGCGCATCACCGGCTACGACCTGCGGCCCGACCGCATCGACCGCGTGCACCAGGGCATGCCCGTCGTCGTTCCCGGCCCGGTCGGGCCGCGACGCGTCCACTCCTCGCTCGGCCACTTCTACCGCAACCTCGCCCGCCGGGTCGTCCCACCCGGAGACGAGCCAGAAGGCAGCATGATGGCGTTGGCCGCCTTCGGAGACCCTCACCGCTTCGGTCCGCAGCTCCGCGAGCTGCTCCGACTCGGCGACGAGGGCGAGATCCGCGTCGCCCACCCCATGGGCTCAGCCGACGGCGATACGCCGCTCCTGATCGGCGGGCGGTCCTGGACCGCCCGCAACGCCACAGAGCAGCCCGAGACGGAACGCGCGGACCTGGCGGCCGCCGTCCAAGAGATCTTCTCCGAAGCAGTCGTCCACGTCGCCCGTCACGTTCAACGGATCACCGACGCAAGCACTTTGGTGTTCTCCGGTGGATGCGCGCTGAACTCCCACCTCAACGGCCGCCTGGCCGACGAGAGCGGGTTCGCCAACCTCTTCATAGCCCCCGCGCCCCACGACGCGGGCACCGCCATCGGCGCGGCACTGTACGGCTGGCACTACCAACTCGGGCAGGAGCGACTCCCCGTGCCGACCGACGCGGCCTGGGGCCCGTACCCGGGCGCCGTGCCGGAAACGGCCGTACCGCCCGGGTACCGCGCGCTCAATGGGTTCGGTGAAACGCTCGCCCCGACGGTGGCCGCTCTCCTCGCCGAGAACCATCTGGTCGGCTGGGTGCGGGGACCGCTCGAATTCGGCCCACGTGCCCTCGGGCATCGTTCGATCCTCGCCCACCCGGGGAATGCCAGCACTCGCGACCGACTCAATACGATCAAGAGGCGGGCCGCGTACCGCCCGTTCGCACCCGCGGTCCTCGCCGAACACTCCGCGGAGTGGTTCGAGACGGCGGGCGACCCATTCATGAACCGCGTCGCCCGCGTACGGCAGAACCGCGCCGGGCACATCGCCGCGGTGACCCACCACGACGGCACAGCCCGCGTCCAGACCGTCGGCGCCGATCACCAGGGCCTGCGCGAGCTGCTGGAACAGTTCCACCACCGCACCGGCCTGCCGCTCCTGCTCAACACGTCCTTCAACCGGAAAGGCGCCCCCATCCTGCGGACCGCCGCACAGGCGGTGCTCGCCACAGCCGACCTCGGGCTCGACGCACTCGCCGTCGGCGACACGCTGCTCCTCGCCGATCACGTACCTGATCCCCACGAGCCGGCCCGAACGGGTCTGCGGTCGCGGTGAGACGAATGGCCATCATCGACCTGGACCACATCCTGACCACGCTCGGCGCCCCCGCGTGGGAAGCGCGTAGCCAGTCCCGCGCCCGCGTGGCCGCCAGCATCGCCCTCTCCGTCTACGCCGGCCACACCCGCGACCAGGGAACGCCCTACCTACTCCACCCGCTCGCCGTGGTCGATGTCCTTCGGAGCGAGCTCGGTGTGACGCTTCCCGAAACCCTCGTCCTCGGTCTCCTGCACGACGCCCTGGAAGTAGACGCGGGTTCGGAAGCGCTCCTCGTCCACCAGCTGGGCGGGACCTTCACGACCCGCCTGCGAGCGATGACGGCCGACCACCGCCTCGAAGGGCGGCCCAAGGACGCCGGAGACGAGGCCGGTTGGCGTGCCAAGCAGGCAGCGTTGCCGTCCGAGGAACTCCTCGTCCGGCTCGCTGACCGAATCCACAACCTGCGCGACCTCAGCGCCTCGCCGAACCTCGACCGTCAGAGGAAGTACCTCCGTAGCCTGGCCGACTTCTACCTCCCGCTCGCCGAGGCCGCCCGGCCCCTCAGCCCCCACCTGGAAGCCGCATACGCACTGCTCCACACCGAGTACATCCGCCATCAACAGGAGGTACGCCCGTGAAACAGATCGTGCACTCGCTGGAACCGGTCGGCCGCACGGGAGGACGGGTCTACCTGCGAATGCTCCACGAAGCGACGGCCGAGCACGTCGAGTGGCACACGGTGCCGGACCACAAGCGAACCTACCGCGTCCGGCGCTGGCGCAAGCTACGCCACCTCGCACGCCTGGCTCCGACCGTCCGCGCCCTGGACGGAGCGGTCGGCACCTTCGTCTGGGACGACCTGAGTCTGCTGCTCTTCACGCCGGAGATGCGGGCCCGCACCGTGTTCCTCCTCCACCACTATGAGCCGCTGCAACACGACTCCGCGCCCTTCGAGGCGATGCTGTGGGAGAAGCTGTTCCGCGTTCTCCCTCAATGCGCGGCCGTCGTGTGCGTGGCACCGTACTGGGCCGACTTCCTCCGGTCCAGAGGCGTGCGCAACGTACGAGTCATCTACAACGCCTTCGACCTGACTGAGATCGAGCGAGCACGGCGCATCGACCGGACGACGTGCCGCGCGGAGTTCGGCCTTGATCCGGACACGATCGCCGTCTACACGGGCAAGGCCGTCCACTGGAAGGGCACGGGCCAGGTCGCCGGCGCCCTGGCCGACGCGTACAGGATGCGAGTGATCACGAGCGGCAGCAACACGATCGGATTCGACGGCGCCCACTACGACGTGCCGCGCGACCAGTACCTCAGGCTCCTGCGTGCTTGCGACGTCGGTGTCTTCGCCCCTCGGATGCGGGAGGGCTGGAGCCGCTGCGCGGCCGAGGCCCTCCTCCTGGGACTGCCGTGTCTGATCCGCCCTCTGGCGGGGCTCGGCGATCTCGCCACCCTGACCAGCCAGCCGGCTCCCGACCTCGGTCGCCTCCAGGAGCAGGTCCGGGAACGCGCCGCAACCCCCCAGGCCGAGTCCAAGAGCGCTTACGACGCCCTGGCCCGGTTCGACCTGGGGTACTTCGGAAGTGCCTGGGGCGACCTGCTCGCGCAGGTCGCCTGACCAGGGTCTACGCCTGAGCCACGAGCTTCTTCGACGCTGCGTCCAGACGAGCCAGAACCTTATCCCTGCCGAGCACCTCCATGGACTCGAACAACGGCAGGCCGATCGTCCGCCCAGTGACCGCGACCCTGATGGGCGCCTGGGCCTTCCCCAGTTTCAGGCCGTGCTGCTCGCCGACGGCGAGCAGCACGGCCTTGAGGTCGTCCGCCCGCCACTCCGCGACGCTGTCCAGCTCGGCACGGGCGTCACGCAGTACATCGGCTGCGCCCGCCTTCATCGCCTTGTTCCACGACGCCTCGTCCTTGACCGGCTCGTCGAGGAACAGGAAGTCCACGTAGCTCGTGATCTCCGACAGCAGCGCCAGCCGCGTCTGGGCCAGCGGCGCCACGGTCTCGAAGACGGCCCGGTCGAACGCCTCCGGCCGCCACGGCGCGTACGGGGCCACCAGCCAGGGCGCGCACGCCGCGGCGAACTGCTCCGGCGCCAGGTCGCGGATGTACTCACCGTTGAACGCCGTCAGCTTCTTTACATCGAAGAAGGCCGGCGACGTGCCGACGTCCTCGATCCGGAAGCGCTGCTCCAGTTCCTCGTACGGCAGGATCTCCTGGTCATCGCCGGGCCCCCAGCCAAGCAGCATGAGGTAGTTCACCATCGCCTCGGGCAGGAAGCCCTCGGCGAGATAGTCCTCAAGCGCGACCTTGTCCCGCCGCTTCGAGAGCTTCTGCCGCTTTTCGTTCACGATCACGGGCAGATGCGCCCACACCGGCGGCTTCGCACCAAGCGCCTCCCACAGCAACTGCTGCTTCGGCGTATTCGACAGGTGCTCATCACCGCGGATGACCTGCGTAATGCCCTCGTCCAGGTCATCAACCACGTTGGCGATCAGGAAGACCGGGGACCCGTCACCACGGGCGATCACGAAGTCCTCGATCGCGCTGTTCGGGAACGCCGGCTCCCCACGGATCAGGTCGACCACGACAGTCTCGCCCTCGTCCGGCGTCCGGAACCGCAGCGCCCGGCCCTCCTCGAAGGCCAGCCCCCGCTCCCGGCAGAACCCGTCGTACCCGAGGTGATCCGACCCGGTGCGCTCCTTCAGCTGCTCCCGGGTGCAGTCGCAGTAGTACGCCCGGCCGGCCGCGAAGAGCTGCTGGGCCGCTTCCCGGTGCCGGTCAGCGTTGTGCGACTGGAAGTACGGCCCCTCGAAGGCCGCGTCCTCGCTGTGGATGCCGATCGCCGCGAGCGCGTTGATGATCCCGTCGATCCACTCCGGCTGGTTCCGGGCCGCGTCGGTGTCCTCAATCCGCAGAACAAACGTGCCGCCGGACTGTCGCGCCACCGCCCAGTTGTAGAGAGCGGACCGTGCACCACCGACATGGAACATGCCGGTCGGGGACGGGGCGAAACGAACGCGAACCGGGGCAGTAGACATGCGCTCCAGAGTACCGATGCCCGACACCCGCCCCAGACCACTCGCCCTACCTCCGTACCGACGTTTTTCGGCCGACCCCGTACTTCCCTCACCCATCCCCTTCCACTGTAGGTTGGTACCCCTCTCGTCTGACCGCACACGGCCCCAGCCGACCTCGGCCGCAGCCACTCGGACGCGCTGCGCACTCGCTTGGATGTGCGACGCCGCGCCGGATACAAGCCCCGCGACGCTGCCCCCGCATTCTCGATTGCGAACGCGATCGCGGCGTTCGTATTCTTCCGGGCAACGCGTTGGCGGAGACGGGTAGCCAGGGATCACGCGAGCAGAGAGAACCGCCGGTAGCTGGGAAGGCGGTCTCGCGCCCCGAGGTGAAGACCCTCCCGAGCGCGGGGAGGAACGGCCGCCTCCGCTGGCCCAACGCCCCGCCAGCCAGCCCCCGTCACCGGGCCCGAAGGAGGCCGCCACCTGGTGGCGGTGAAAGTGCGGTGGTACCGCGAGTTTCCCTTCTCGCCCGCACTCCCAAGGGATCACGACGATACTTTTCGGAGGACCGCAATGATCCAAAGCCGCGTACACGTCTCCGACCTGCGAGAACACGTCAGCCGTACCGTCACCGTCTGCGGGTGGGTTCGAGGCGCTCCCAGAAGCGGAGTACGCCTCCGCGAGGCGGTTATCCGTATCCCAGTGGTCTCGCTGGATGTTCCGGCCGATCCCGTCTTCCCAGTACGGCCGGTTCGTCTTGGGCAGCACGAAGTGCTCCGGGCAGCCGTGCCAGAAGCAGCCATCGATGAAGACGGCCACCTTCACAGGGCGGAAGACCATGTCAGCCGTACGGCGCATCTTCGAGAGCGTCTTTGCAGCCACCCGGTAGCGCAGTCCATATCTCCGTCAGCTTAGGGACAGCTTCCTCCGGGTCATCCGACCTGGCGACAACCCATCCTTTCCCACCCAGCTCTATCCTCGGCGCAGCGGGTATTTCACCTGCCTCAAATGCCCCAGGATGGAAGAGCCCGTTGAAGGCTCAGCAGGCGAGGTCGACGACAGAAGCAGCGAAGTCGTCCTCAAGCAACTGAGGAGCGTCGTCCTTCGCCTGCAGAACGTCAGCGTCGAAGAGCCTGGAGGTCAGCGCCTCGGTTAGACGCGGGGGCACGGCGTTGCCGATGATGACCTGAACCTCGGTGCGAGTCAGCTCGTAGCGAGGCTTGACCCTCTCGTCGACGAACTTGAAATAGTCCGGGAAGCCCTGGATACGCGCGGCCTCGTGGGCGGTCAGACATCGGGGAACACCAGGGTGGACAAAGCGTCCGCGACCCATCGTCGCAAAACCGCTGGTAATGGTCTGAGACGGGCGGTCCCACCACAAACGGCCGTACATTGAGGTGTAATTGTGTTTGCCCTGGTGACACTCGGGGCGCTCTTCGTTCGGCAGATTATGCTCGTCATTCTCGAAGAGATACTTCATACGCCGTTGATTGTCCGCGTTGGGTACGGCAGCTTCATCGAAGAATGACTTCGGCTGAACGTCGATCAGGTCGCCGATCGCCCAGCGCAGGTCATGGGGTGTGGCATTGCGGTCTTCGATCTGCAGCAGGTCAGCAGCCGAAAAGCCAAAAGGCAGCGCGTCTTCGCGGACGGCCAGCAGTATGTGACGCTTGCGTGTCTGAGCGACCCCGAGCTTGAGTAGGTCGATACGACTGGTGGCGACATCGTATCCAAGCTTCTTGAGGTGAACGATGGCGCGGGAGACCACCTGTTGCTTGTCATTGACAACGGCCAGCACGTTCTCGATGACGACTACACTGGGGCGCAGAACCTCTGCGGCGCGAGCCATACGCAGGTACAGCCGGTTCTTGGGATCATCGCGGCGGGTGTGGTTGTTGAGGTTGCTGTGCCCCTGACACGGGGGCCCGCCGATCAGGAGCTCCACCTCACCCACCATCGAGAGAGTCTCGGCCTCCTGAGCGGTCAACGAGGCGCCAAGGTCACCGTCGAAGTAGGATTCGACCGTTCCCTGTTGGACGTTGGCATTGGGAAAGTTAGCCTTGAAGACCCTGGTGGGAGCGGCCTCAAAGTCAACTGCGAGACGAACATCCAGCGAGATGTCAAGCTTGTGGGCTGCCTGGGCAATACCGAGGGTGAGGCCACCGCAGCCGGCGAAGAGGTCCACGACTCGCAGAGAGCCGATACCCTCCTCAAACTTCGGCCGCCGCTTGGCCCGCAAGGGGTACCGCTCACCCACGTGTGACCCCCTCTGCGCTTGCTTGTAGAACCGGCGGAACGAGCGGTCATCGTACTCGATCAAGGGTGAGCGCGTGCGGTTGACCGACACCTTAAGTGTCGCCTGACGTGCCGAGCACGACGGTTCTACGCCTCGCCTTCCGACATCACGGGCCCCTCAACCAGCTCATCAACCGCCGTCATCTGCGGCGCTGCTGCTACCGCGGCCTCGACAAGGCCGACGTCTCGCACTTCCCCAACGGGATCGCAGTCAACATCGAGCACCGCAGCACCAAGCGCGATGATCAAGGATTCTTAAGGTCCGCTACGCAGACAAGCGCTGGCGAGCCAGTCGCACCTCGGCGCCCTCACACGTCATTTGATCTACCGTCAGGAGCGCGGGCAGCTAAAATTCTGAAGCGCTCCCGACCCGGACGACGAAGGACAGCAGCATGCCGCTAGAGGTCAACAAACACGTCCAACGGATACGTCGTTACCAGCCGTTCGACGTCGACGCCTCTGAGATGGTCTACGAGCTGCAGGCAGACTGGACACAGCCACAGTTCCCCGTTGTGACGCTGGACTACCTGCTGAGTGCCATCGAGCGACAGACCACGAAGACCATCGTCCTCACCGGAGACGCCGGGCATGGCAAGACGAGCCTGTGCGCCAGCCTTCTGGCCAAACTGCGGGCCGGCGATGAGCCGATCACGCCAGATGTCCGGAAGGCGGTCTTCCTCGAGCTGTCCGAGGCAAAAGGCGCGAGCCGCCCTGTCGGCCGGACCCGTAGCGGCCGCCCGCTGTACATCCTCAGCGATCTGAGCGAGCTCAGCCCGCAGGCCGGTGCTCACAAGCTCGTGGAGCTTCTCGACCCTCCGGACAAAGGCATCGCGATCATCTGCGCGAACGAGGGCCAACTGCGCAAGTGCGTTGCCGAGGATGACAACCTTGGCAAAGTCGGCACTGGGCGTGCCAAGGTTCTGGTGCAGACCCTGACGGAAGGCATAGTTCGCGGGCAGGTCAGTGATCCTCATGGTGCAGTGACCGTCATCAACCTCAACTACCAGTCCGTAGCGTCCGACAGCGCTAACGGCGGGCTCATCCCTTGGGTCCTGAAGCAGTGGACAACTACCCAGTCGTCGCGGTGGAAGCGGTGCGAGACCTGTGATGCACGCGAGGTCTGCCCGATCCTGGCCAACCGCAACGAACTGAGCGATCCCACCCGCGGGCCTCAGCGCCGGGCCGCGATCCGGGACATATTCGCTGCGGCCGAGCGGACCGGGGCCGTAGTCACGACACGTCAGGCGCTGTCGGTGACGAGCTACATGCTCACCGGCGGCCTGTCCTGCGATGACGTCCACGCCAGGTACCAACGGTCGCATTCGAACCGGCTGTGGCAAGCTCCCCACCTGTACCACCAAGCGCTCTTCGGCGACCGGTTGAGTCAGCAACAGCGTCATCTGGTTCCTGCCTTCTTCGCGCTACGGAAGTTGGACCCGGGCCGGGTCTCCCGCCGCCAGGTCGACGACCGACTGGACCCAGACACGGCGGGCGACTTCCCTCCCACGGACGCCAGCAGCTACCTGCAGAAGGTCCGCACGAATCGGGACGCCCAGAAGCAGGCCGAACAGTTGCGGGGCCTGTACACGTTCCTGCGGCGAGCCGACTTCTTCAACAGTGACGACGACACCGACCGTTTCGCCCGCATGGGCCTGCAGGCTGGCGACGACTTTGTGCGTGTCCAGGACAAGAACCGGGATCCGGCAGACACCAGAGTGCGAGACCGATTCCTCAAGGGACTGGAGGCCGTCCAGGGCATCCACCGGGCAGCGAGCAACCCTGACTTCTTCGTACTTGACCCCGCCTTCTTCACGCACCGCTCCCGCGCGGCCGTGATCTCCCGGCGAGTGCCCAGCAAGGGCGTCGAGGTGGTCGACCAGGTCACCCAGTGGCAAAGGGAAGCCGGCACGAGCACCACCCCCGAGATGCGCAACGCCGTCGAGTGGCTCAACCGGGCCATCTACATCCGTATCCCGGCCGTCGCCCCTGACCAGGACGCAGTGTCGGTGGAAGCGGACCTTTTGCGTTTCGAGTTGTTGACGCGGTGGGCCGCGGGCCTGCGCAGCGAGGTGCAGCACGAGGCAGAGATCCGCGGCCTGAGTGCGTCCCTGGCTGAGCTGGCTGACTCGTCGAACAAGGACGACGAGATCCAGGTACTGGTGGGCAACGTCATGCGAAAGCTCATGATCGACGTCGGCGACAAGATCAGGTCGGTGCGTGCGTAATGGCTGATCGTTCCAAGGCCGAGGTCGTCCTTCGCCTCTTCGGGGTGAATCTCGAACAGCAGGGCCGCGGTTTCTACGTCCCGCTTGAGATGCTCGCTATCGCCCGCGGCGTCTACCTGGCGCATCAGGAAGACCCGGAGAAGTTCGCAGAGCTCCTAGACAACGGAGCTGGCACGGCTTACAAGAGGACCTCGCACGACCTGGCCCGGCGGATCGCGACCAAGGCCCGCATAGTCGAGGGCGATGAGGAACTCGGCAAGGCCGTCGAGCTGGACTCTCCCGAGACGATGGAAACGCTCCACGCCCTGTTCTCGTCCCTGTTGGTTGAGATCCCAGGACGTCGCAGCCAGCCCAGTTGGTTCGGCGCGCACATCTATCCGTTCGTCGGTGAGCTCATCCACTACGACGCAGTCGAACGACGAGTCAAGCAAATCGATGCCAAGAAGAGCGCGAAGAAGCGCAAGCAGGCCACCAAGGTCGCTGTCGGCATCAACGCTCCGAGTATCGAGCGCTACCTCTTTCGCGATGGTGGGAGTTGGGCCTACAAAGTCCTTCGTGCCGACCCCGATCCTGACCGCAAGGAAGCGACCCGACAGGGCCTGCGCGACCTCGTGCAGGACAGCGGAACCCCGCTGGGCAATCTCGCCAAGGCCCTCAGCGCGCACGACTTCGACTACGACGAAGCGCCTGTGGAGGGCTCAGACACAGGAATCGAGCTGTATGAGGACCTCAGCCCGTGGCCTGATCTGCTGAGGGAGGGGACCTGCAACATCGTCACTCGGATCGCTTCGGTCCCGAGGGCCAAGCGCACTGAGAGCCTCATGCATTGGGTCCCCTACTGCTTGGCACGCCACCAGCTCCACCTCGCACGCACCAAGCTCGGTGCCACCAACCGCGAGTCGATCCTGTTGGACTTCGGCAACGAGGCAACCCCGCTGCGCAGAGAATCGCAGAAGAACCTCGCTGGCTTCCGCAACGACATCGTCAATGCGATCAACGTCCAGGCTCGGGTGATGATCGGCGAAGCCGAAGGCGACGAGGACAAAAAGCGCCGCTACGGGAGATTCACGAAGGAGGGTGGGACCGCGGTTGCCTCACCCCGAGCGTTCTTCAGCGAGACCCTTGCCGCAGTCGGAGCCCTGAACGCGACGGCCGGGCGCCGGCACTTCACCATGAAGCCTCCCATGCTCGAGGCTCTGGTCTCTGCCACCGTCGCGCAGGACGCGGAGATGGAGTTCGACAAGTTCTGCACGCTGCTGTACGAGAAGTATGGGCTTGTGATGGAGGACAAGGTCGCGGCAGCGAGCCCGTTGGCCTACGAAGTCGACCCATCGGTCCTTGACCACAACGGCAAGGCGTTCCGGGAGAAGCTCGCCGCTATTGGTCTGCTCACTCAATATTCAGATGCAACCAGCATGGTTCGAGGGGAGTCCCGGTGACCGACAGCAGCATCCGAGCGCTCGGCCGGTTCGTCGCCGACGAAGCACTCCGCAAGGTCACTGAGGCCAACGGGGCCCGCGCCGTGCTACGGGTCAGTGGCTTCGACCGGCCGACCGTGGCCGAGGCTCTCCGCCGCACCGCCCAGCAGCTGTCGGGCGCGCCGGACCGTCAGGTTGTCGTCAAGGTCGGCACCTCAGAGCCAATCGAAGGTGTACCTGCTGAATACCTGCTGGGGCCGCAGGACCAACTGACCAAGTGGCGAAATTCGGGACAGGGCAAGGCAGTGCTGCTGTTCGAGTGGGGGCAGTCTCCGGACGCACAGGGACTGGCGGCCATGAACGCCCTGAACGACGCCACGATCCTGGGCAACTACCGCGATCCTGCCGGCGAGCGCGGATTCGACAGGTTCATGGCGGAAGCATGGCAGGAGGCGGGGGGTATCGGCACCGTACCGGCCGTGATGGGCACCTTTCTGCCGGAGATCTGGGGTGCCGTCACCGATGAGGAGCCCCGGTCCTTGCACCGCTGGGCGGCATTCCTGGTCGACACTGCGCAGAAGGTCGCAGCAACTCAGGTCCACACCCCTGACATGGTCTGCCCGGAGATCTCTGCTGCCCTGCCGACTCTTGATCTCTTCCCAGACCGCGGACTGTTCATCAAGCCCGCCGCGCTGCCCACCCGGATCAAGAAGAACGTCTCGGTCAGTGCCTTCAAACAGCCCACGGGCAAGGAGATCACCGAGGACGACCTGATAGACCGCATAAGCGCGACCGAGTTCAGCGATGAGTCCCTGGACCACATCGGTACGGATTCCGAGACTGCCAAGGCACTCATGCGCAGCCTCGTATTCAACCTCAATCGCAGTGGCTCTACTCCGCAGGATTCTCGTCAGTTGCGCCGCGAGCAGGACCTGACCCTCTGGCTGGAAGTCTTCGAGCAGAAGTCCAAGAAGATCGGCCTGGGCCAGCAGGTCCGACAGGAGATCGAGAAGGCCGACGCAGATCGGGTCGACGAGTTCGACGCAATGGTGATCGAAGATGCACTCGACCGCGGAGATCAGGAAGCCGCACAGCGCTTCCTTGACGAGGCTCCTATCGGCGGAGCGGAGCCGCTGGCTGACCTGTTGTCCAAGCGGTCGCGCCGCAAAGTCGAGAAGCTTGCCTTTCCGGACTCTCAGTTCGTCCAGGACCCACTGCGTGCCCTGCTGCGCGAGCTTACCTACTTCTCCGATGAAGACGAAGGCTCCGTCGTCGTCGGGCTTGAAGGCAACCAGGAAGCCGGGCGGTGGAGCCGCTGGCTGTTTGCCTTCCTGTACGCCAACACCCTGGATGACGTCCGGGAATCCACCGGTCTTCGCCTGACCCTGGACGTCAAGAAGTGCCTGTTGGACCTGACCAAGCCGCCCCTGCCCGAGGAAGACGAGCCGTTCGACCCGAACACGGAGTGGGCCCCGCTGCGCATCCTGGTCGAGATGGACGGCGCCCAGCGACGCTTTCGCTGGGACCCTCTTGGCATCCCGGGGCAGATCGCGCTGGCGGCCCTCATCCACGGCTGGCGAACTCCCCCTGGCTATGCCAGCAAGTTGACCTTCGACACATTCCTCGAGCAGTTCAATGACCCCCGGCAGTGGCAGGCCGACGAGCCCGTTCCCGTTCCCGCGTCACAGTTCGCCAGTCAGCTGGAGCGCCTCAGGCTGGAGCACTTCAACCGGTTCTGCGACGGGCTTGATGCCGGGAAGATCAACGATTACGTACGCGAGTGGGAAGGCGTGCTCCGCCAAGCTCGCACCACTCTGGTTCCCGACAACGCCCCGAACGCAGACCTCGAGGCTGTCGTCCTGACCGACGTCGTCGGGCTGGCCGACCACCGCATGATGATGCTGGCCACTCACCCGCTGAAGCTGCGCTGGCTGGCAAAGAACTACGAGGGGGCTGCCGGCAGCATCGGAACTGCCCTGAACAAGGAGGGAGGCCTGAGCCTCAACCAGGAAAACGAGGAGCTCTTCTTCGACGCCATCGACCGTATCTCCCCTCATGGGACACCGGCGGTCCTCGTCGGTCCCGGCGGCACGATTGCCATTCCGATGCGGGAATCGGCCGGGCACGAGGAGTACGCACCGGTCCGCTACGGCGGAAACGAGTCCAAGGACTGGCTCTCCAGCGTCGACGAGACCGCGATCGACGAGATGGTCCGCGTCATCACCGACTACCTGACGACCTACCCCCACAAGCTTGATGGGCTGCGCGTACTGCTTCTGGACCGCAACGGCGACCCTGTCCTGCCGA
The DNA here is from genome assembly GCF_055584025.1 of Streptomyces sp. NPDC104309. Taxonomy (NCBI): domain Bacteria; kingdom Bacillati; phylum Actinomycetota; class Actinomycetes; order Kitasatosporales; family Streptomycetaceae; genus Streptomyces; species Streptomyces sp. NPDC104309. Next base: position 23,013 of record NZ_JBVJMV010000046.1, read on the forward strand.
TGCGCGTGGCAAAGCAGATGCGGGCCAAAAACCCTCGTCTGAAAGTCGATCTAGTCGTACTGGCTCCGCAGGCCACCCACCACGAGATCATCCAGGGTTTCGACCTGCAGTTCTCCGGTGCGGAGATGTCCGACGACGGCTTCCTGCCCGATGTCCAACTGATCCTTCAGGCGTGGGAGCCCGACCAGGAAGCAGACCTGTCAGGGCTGGAGGACACCATCGACCTCGCTCTGGCGCCGGCACTGTTCGGCACGCAGACCAGTATGAAGGAGAGCACCAAGAAGGAGTCCTTGTCGGGTTCTTTCAACCCCTGGAAGCACCCAGCCTCACACAACCTGGCTCAGACCAGCGAGAACGTCGTGAGAGCGCTGTTGCCTGAGACCGCCGACGAGACTCTTGAGTCCTGGTCGACCTTGTGCGTGCGCTACGACCGCCGTTCCCCGGTCTCCCGGGAGAGTGTCGACGGCATCGACTACTTCGAGATGCAGGTGCAGTTCGACCAGCACCAGGACCTGTTCGAGACCCTCCACCGTGTGGCCCACTGGGTCGTCACTCTCGACAGCTTCATCGGCCGTGAGCAGATCGACGCCCTGCGCAACCGCCCTGACGTCATTCTGGTCAAGCCCAGCGTCGGCAAGAACGAGTCCTACACCCTCATTGTCAGCTCGCAGACCGGTCGGCAGTTCGTCGTCCAGCGACTGCGCCGCCGCCTTGAGCAGATCGGTGTCGTCACCCCGCAGGACTCGGAAAGCACCGCTAAACGAATCTACGAGGTCGGCCGCAACGTGGCCCCTGGCGCCGTGCTGCGCTCCCTCGGCATTGGCACCACGGTCAACGAAGTCGTCGGCCTGGTTGCCACGCGGTTTGTCATCGACCAGCAGTTTCCCGTCTCTCGGCAGGGCACGAGCCTGGTCACCTGGATCAGCTTCGACGAGCACCACCGCTGGTTCGGCCGCGGACACAAGACCCGTGCCGACCTCGGCCGGTTTGTGCTGACGGTCCAGGACGACGGCACTGTCCGCCTGGATGTCCTGGTCGCCGAGTCCAAGTTCCGCCAGACCTTCGACGTCGGTTCGGCTGAAGAACAGCTCAACCGCACGACCGACCTGTGTAGGGATGCCTTCCGTTCGGCCGGCGAGGCTCGCCACGACCGTCCCTTCTGGCTGGACGAGCTTGCCGCCGCGATCGCTCAGACCAGTGGAAAGACCACGCAGGCCGAAGACCTTCCAGCTCGCACCTTGATCGGCAATGACGACCACCGCCAGGTCGAGGCGAAGGTCCTTGATGCCCTACGCTCCGAGGACGTCCAGCTTGGCCACGTCACTGGCGTTGCCGTGGCTATCTCGGCAGAGGATGATCAGCCGGCACCCGCGGTCGGAAGCCTCGGCAGGCACACCCTGGTGAGGTTGAACAAACGGGAACTGCTGAACCTCATCGGTGCTCTGCGCGCCAAGCAAGACCCCAACAACGCCGATCCCCTTGTTGTCTCCGGGGACCTCAGCGGGACCGTGAAGGCCGTCAATGCTGTCGTCAAAACTACTTCTGTGGGCCTCTCCGCCGAACTACCCACTCCGGAAGAGCCAACGGCACCTGCCGAGGCTGGCGGGGCGGCCGCTCGAACAGCCCCGCCAGGACCGGTACTTGCGCGTCACCCTGCCTCAGAGGTAGCCCCTGTCTCTCTGAAGGCTTATCGCGGTGGGCTCTCCGAGGAGGAGCTGGCGCTTCGATACAACAAGATCGTTGACGTCTTTGCCCGCCACAAGGTCGCGGTCACCGCACCGGAGGTCGGCAAGTGGCAGGAGGGACCCGGCTTCTACATCTTCCGGTTCATCCCCAATCCTGGGGTCACCGTGGATAAGCTGACCAACCGACGCGACGAGATCTTTCTGGCCCTGGCACTGCCCTCCGGGTTCAGCATTCGTACCCGGAGCGACCGCGGCTCCGTGCTCTTCGAGATTCCCAAGATCGACGACGAGAAGTACGGGGTCGACGCCAAGGCGCTGTGGCAGCGGTGCCCGGCCAACCCCGAGAGTCTCATCGCCCCGCTGGGCGCCGACATCGAAGGCAACCCGGTCACCATTGACCTGTCCTCCGCAGACTCACCGCACTTGCTGGTGGCCGGCACTACCGGATCAGGAAAGTCCGTCGCGCTGGACACGATCCTCAAGGGCCTGGTCCGGTACGACAAGAGCACCCTGCGACTCCGCCTCGTTGATCCCAAGGGCACCGAACTTGTCGACTTCGAGGACGACCCGCACCTTGACGGCGTGATCGGTATGGACGCCGCCGACGCCATCGAGATTCTTGAGGAAACCGTCGAAGAGATGGCCGTGCGCTACAAGGATATGAAGGCGATCCGCACACGCAAGCTCGTCGAGTACAACGCCAAGGTCGACAAAGCAGACCGAAAGCCCTGGATCGTCATCGTCCTGGACGAGTACGCCGATCTCACTAGCGATCCCGAAGAGAAGAAGCAGATCGAAGCGCTGCTCAAGCGTCTGACGCAGAAGGCCCGCGCTGCGGGCATCCACGTCATCACAGCCACGCAGCGACCGAGTGCGGACGTTATCTCTACGACCATCCGCTCCAACTTCCCTGCCCAACTCGCCCTGCGCGTCAAGACGGCGACCGACAGCCGCATCATTCTGGACGAGACTGGAGCCGAAGCTCTGGCCGGACAGGGCGACGCCTTTCTGCACACGGCCAAGAGCACCACACGACTGCAGGTGGCCTACGACGGGAGCTGAACAGGTCCCGTCATATTTGATCAACTCCATCTCGTAGAGAGGCCAAGAAGGCCACCAGCGGTACGAGCTCTTCTCCCTGAACCCGGCGGAGTTCAGCTGACTGCTGTCGCCAGCAACGCGACGGTCAGGAGGTCTTCCTCGGACGCTTCGAGGCTTGGACCTCCTGCCGCCGAGCGGCCACTGCCTTGATGACAGTGGCTGCACACGCCTCTGGTTCGAGGTGTTCCCAGAAACGGAGCACCAGCCAACCTGCCTCCGCGAGGCGGTCGTCTGTGTCCCGGTCGCGCTGGATGTTCCGGCCGATCTTTTCTTCCCAGTACGGCTGATTCGTCTTGGGCATCACGAAGTGCTCCGGGCAGCCGTGCCAGAAGCAGCCGTCGATGAAGACTGCGACCTTCACAGGGCGGAAGACCATGTCGGCTGTGCGGCGCATCTTCGGGAGCGGCTTTGCCGCTACCCGGTAGCGCAGTCCAGCGGCGTGGACAAGCGAGCGGAGGAGCAGCTCGGGCGCAGTATCACGACTCCGGTTGCCAAGCATGCTCCGCCGGGTCGCGGCCGACGACGCCCACGACCCCTCCGGCGGTGTCCACTGTTCGGCCGGCGCTTCTGGTAGTTCTTGCTCGCTCATATCTCCAGCAGCTCAGAGACAGCTTCCTCCGGGGCGTCCCGCCTGGCGAGCACCCGTTCCTGTCCGTCCAGCTCTATTCTCGGCGCTCCCCTGTGGCGAGGGCGGGCGGTCGCAAGCCTCGCACCCACGGACGCCACGCGGCCGCGCACCGACGATCCCCGATCGCTGCAACGGGAGTGGCCTCGCGGCGGCGGGATCTCCACTCACAGAGTCCCGTCCTGCAGCAGTGCCTTGAAGGCGTCTACCTCTCGCTGCAGCACAATGCGCCCGTCGCCGTCGCTGAACGCCAGGATCCGGACGCCTGCATCCAGGCCCGCCTCCGCGAGGAGCCCCAGCGGCAGGGACACACGGCCGTCGTCATCGATCTGAAGTTCTGCTGGTTCGCGTATCACAATCGCAGTCTGCCAGTCTCCAGGTAGGACTGGGCTGCCCTGACCGGTCCGGCGATCAGGGCAGCCCAGGAGCATCACCCTCTGTGACACGTAGATCCGCAGGCGCGACGAGGGAATAGCGTTGGGTAACGGACATAGCGCAGACCCCGGTCCAGGGCAGGTCAGGGGCTGCCAAGGTTGTTCCATGCGCCGTGTGTCGCGTGGTCGCCTGCTGCAGAATGTTGGGCCTGCTCCGCGTGGCTCAGCCGAATGTCGACCTGCTCGCCTCGCCGGCCTCCGTGGACACTGCGCGAAACGCGGACTCAGCGGCCGTTGGCTGAGGTCCCGCTGGGAGCCATCTGGGAGCCAACCTGCTCCCCAAGCCCCTCCCAGACCACCCAAGACCACCGCACCCCAACCCTCTGAACAGGCAAAACGCCAAACCGCCCGGTGTCGATCACGCCCGAACCTCGTTCGGGACGAAGAGGTCGTGGGTTCAAATCCCGCCACCCCGACAGCTGAAACACCAGGTCAGGGGCCTGATCCACTAAGTGGATCAGGCCCCTGACTCGTTTCCGGAGATCGCTTGGGAGAAATCCGGGAGAAGATCTTGGTCGGGGCCTCCCAGCTCGCCGCCCCCGCCCTGACCGGCTTCGACTCGACCGACCGGAGCCGCCCACCGGCGCGGTGGTCACCGACGTCAGGAGCCCGGCAGCGAACCCGACCGGTCCCGTCGACAGGTCCACCGCAGGCCCCGCACAGGCCCCTTCGGGAAGACTCGTGCCGGGTACCTCGGTAAGGGCTGCGCCGAAGCGGTCGCGGTGCGCGGGCAGGACCTCGATGTACGCGATGACGGGGTGGTAGCTGTTGCGCGTCGACATCACGAATCCCATCGGAGCGCCCACGTCCGGGAGTTCGGCGATGCGCCACCGCTCCTGCGCGCCCTGGATTCAGTCGGCTTCGTCCACGTTCAGGAGCAGCGTTTGTCGAGGAGTTTCAGCAGCAGTTGGTGATCAGCGCCTCCGAGGAACAGGGCACAGTAGTCTCGACCCATGCCCGAGAGATCAGTGGCGCACTTCTACGATGAATTGGCCGACGACTACCACCTGATCTACTCCGACTGGGACGCGAGCATCCGTCGGCAGGGAGACGCTCTGGACACGCTGATCGGCTAGGATCGCGCGAAGGTGCTCGACTGTTCCTGCGGCATCGGCACACAGGCCATCGGCCTGGCGCTGCGCGGGCATCACGTCATCGGGACCGATCTCAGCCCCCGCGCCGCCGCCCGCGCTGCCCGTGAGGCCGCCCGCCGGAGCCTGAGCCTGCGCACAGCCGCCGCCGACATGCGACGCCTCCCGTTTTCCGATGGCCAGTTCGACACCGTCGTCTGCGCCGACAACTCGCTGCCTCACCTGCTGACAGAGCAGGATGTGCATGCGGCCCTGGCCGAGATGCGGCGCGTTTTGCGTCCCGCCGGCCTGCTGCTCGTCAGCACACGCCCTTACGACGACCTGTTGCGCGTCCACCCGTCTTCGACGCCTCCACAAGTCCACCGGATCACCGATTGTGCCAACGGCGGGGAACGGTCCGTGACCTTCCAGCTCTGGCAATGGCACGATGACGGCGAGCACTACGACTTGGAGCACTTCCAACTTCTTCCGGCAAACGGAGGATGGCGCGTCCAGGTCCGCCGGACCACCTACTGGGCGCTCGGCCGGGACCGGCTGGTCGGCCTCGCAGCCGAGGCCGGGTTTGTCGACCTCGGCTGGCGGATGCCGCAGGAGACGGGCTACTTCCAGCCGCTGCTCGTGGCCCGCGTCGGCGAGTAGGTGATGCCACAGCCTGGCTCGACCAGCTCGTTCACCAGCTTCCCGGCGAGGGTGTAACGAACGTGGCAGCCCTTCATCGCGGCCTCGGTGCCCAGGGCGATGAGCATGTGGGACTTGCCCGTGCCGGCGTCACCGATCAGGCAAGGCAGAGCGGCTGACCCTCCTTGATCCACTCGCAGCCGGCGAGGGTGTGGATCGTGGCCGGGTCGATGTTCGGGTTCGCCTCGGAGTCGAAGGTCCGCAGGGGCTTCTCGCGGGGAAAGACCGCCGCCTTGATACGCCTCTCCGACCTGCGTCGGGCCCGATCACCTCGCCCGGACGGACGTCGCAGTACGAGACCTCCTGACCGTCCCGGTAGTTCTTCAGGTGCCGGCGAGGGCCGACCGGCGGCGGCGCGCAGGGGAGGCGCCGGGGTCGACCGACAAGCCCCAGCTGGCCCGTGGACACGGTAGACCGACGGGCTCCAGGCCGCCCCTGGACGGGGACGGGGACGGCACGGAGGGCTCCTTCGGGACCTCTGCGGCACCCTGGCCCGGGACGGGACCGAGGTGCGGCGTCAGCGTGCGAGATCGGCCAGGTCGCACAGCCCTTCGAGGACCTCGCCGGATCGGCGACCGGGCCGACGCCGTGTTGAAGCGCTATCCGCTGAGCAGGTTCGCCTCAGCGGGCGAAACCCTGGCCGCGGTCCGCACCGACGCGACGTGGTCGGTCCCGACACTCGACACCGCGCGCCTGCTGTCGAAGTGGACCCCCACGCGGATGTTACGAGTTCAGCGAACACGACACCCCCTGGTTCAAGGGGTACCCGGCCCCCAGCTTCGACCCGCGCGCCCAGCACATGGCCGAACTGCCCTACCTGTTCGACCTGGCCCTCTTCGAGAACGTCAAGGACGGGCAGAGGGGGTTCCGTGATCGGATGCTCCACGCAGGGGTGGACTTCGCCGCTTCGGGCAGGACGAGCTGGCCGGCCTTCCTCGGCGAGCGCGGATACGTGCAGACACTGTCCTCTGACGCCTGGAAGCGCGCGGACTTCACGGCTGACCACAACTACGCCTTCTGGAAGAGCCTTCGGTAATCCGGTCCCGCTGATCCGGTCGCCACAGCCTGAGCGAGAGGCTCCTGGGCGGTCCGACAGCATCCCCGGATGCAGACCGACGCGCGGCTCGATCAGGACAACCACTTCGCACCGGGCCAGGTGCTGTTCCGCTCCCATCGGACGTTCAAGGTCTGGGCGTACTCCCTCAGTCACAGCCAACTCCCGCTGCGCAGCGCGCTCATCGGGGCGGTCCACGGGTGGATGTTCTCTTCAAGCCCGTCGAGGCGATGAAGGCACGCATGCTCTACGACGGTCTTGTCATCCGGAGCGCCACCGCCGAGGAGCGCTTCAGCATCGTGACGGACACCGGCAGATCCGGATACAACGACCGCGTCCACATCCTGGAGAGCCCGGATGGACACCCGACTACGTGATCTCCGGTGCCGTCGGCTGGGTCACCGACGACGATGACGGCCGCGCCCCGAGCCGACTCGCCTCCTTCTTCGGAGCCACCGATCCGGCCCGTGTCCTGCCGACGGACGCGTTGTGACCGATCTCTGTCACAGCTCTGGTGATTCCGTCGGTCGCGCGGGCTTCCCCGCGAGGTGACGGGACACGCCCATCAGCACTCACGCCACGGCAACCTTGGCCACAAAGGCGTCCAGGTTGCCCCACATGCGCGCGCGACGCTCGTCCAGGGTCAGGGACTCCTCGTACCGCCCGGAACGCAGCTTCGGCTGCCGCTTGCCCCGCAGGTACAGGGGGCAGGCGAGGTCCACGCACATATAGATACCGACCGTGTTGCCCTCGCGACCCCGGGCGCCCGCCAACGGGGCGGCGAGCAGAGCGACCCCGGAGGAGGCGTGGCCCGTCAGGCAGATCTGGCACAGGCTGGACTTCACCGCACTGGTGCGACCCACGGAGGGCACACGCAGCGAGATCCCCAACGGGCCCTGCTCCCGAGGGAGCACGAGATGCGCCCGCAGCGGCGCTCCCGGGTCCACCCAGCCCAGGAAGTCCAGGTCCTCCCATGGTAGTTCGCCGAAGTCGAGCGGCAGCCGCAGCCGTGCCGCCTCGCCCTTGGTGCAGTTCACGAAGGACGAACGGATCTGTTTCTCACTGAGCGGTTCCACGAGCATCGACCCTAAGTCCGCCCCGACCCGGCCGCACCCCAATATCTGCCTGATCCACATCCACCTGATCCGCCCCATCCACCCGATCCAACCGATCGGACCGATGCAACCAATCCGACCGATTCGACCGATTCGACTGATTCGCGAGAGAGGGCCTGTCCACAGAGGGCGGTCCCCGCGGAGGCCGGTTTGGTCCGGCCCGTCGCGGCGCCACGTCGTACGCACGGTCGCCCGCTTCTCCCACGCCGCATCGATACGAGCGCACTCGGCAGCAGCTACCCAATATGCACCTTTCGCACGCATATGCGAATCTAGTAATGGCCCATCGTCCGAGATCCGCTACAGGAGGCACGATCGTGGGCAAGAAGCAGAGTCGGCAGAACCGAGGCGCCCGCACCGGCGGCCACGAACGCAGCGCTGCCCCTGAGACCAAGGAGCAGACGCAGCAGTCGCCGGCCCAGAACACGGTGCACTCGATCTCAGAACAGGTCTCCCACCGGAAGCAGCGGAGGTTCGGCCACAACTGACCCCCGCAGATCCACGAGAACGCCCTCTGTGGCGGCAAGCCCGTAAGCCCGGGGCCGGCCGCTCCACAGGGGGCGTTTTCGTGGGGCCTACGGTTCGGTCTCGGCGCGCGGCGTCCGGATCCGTGCGGACATGGAGACGAGGGGCTCCCTGACGATCCCGGCGACCCGGTCCGCCCCACCGAGCCCGCCGCCGGCCCCGCCGCCCACCCCCGTCGACCCCGCTGTCCGGCACACCTGGCAGCGGGGTCGACGTCGCCCCCTCCGTACGAAGAACCCACCACTGCTGCCGGCCGCTCCGGTTCGAGGCGAGAGGGCCCACCGCGCCCCGCCCCGTAAACACGTCGAGCGAGTGCCGAGCGGCTCGGGGGGACGTGAGCGACTGAGGCATCGCCGGCCTTGCCCGGCCCTGAGGCCCCCGCTCCCGCCGACCCGACTCCGCAGCCCGGAAGTGCGCTCGTCACGCGAAGATCCAGGCGCGTCGAGAGGTTTATCTACGCGCGGAGCTACCGCCACCGAACGATCATTCGGGCAAATCAGACCAGTTCTTGCGCAGCTATTACCGGCGAGTACCAAGAGCTGCTAGAAACGTGGCGCTCAATCAACCCCCCACCCACCCCCCACACTTCGGAGGGCTGACAGCCATGTCAGTACGGAGATTCTGGGCGTCCGCATCCACTCTGCTCCTCGCCACCGCGGCCGCCCTGGGCATCGCCCAGCCGGCCTCGGCATCCTCCTCGGCCGCCGCCGGTGGGTACGTCGCTCTCGGCGACTCGTACTCCTCCGGCGTCGGCGCCGGGAGCTACCTCTCCGACAGTGGTGACTGCCGCCGCAGCACCAATGCCTATCCCTACCTCTGGGCAGCGGCGAACTCACCTTCCTCTTTCGCCTTCGTCGCCTGTTCGGGCGCCACGACGAGTTCCGTGGCCAGTAGCCAGCTGGGCGCGCTGAACTCGTCCACCGGCCTGGTCAGCGTCACCGCGGGCGGCAATGACGTCGGCTTCGCCGATGTCATGCAGACCTGCGTACTGTCGAGCGAGGCCACCTGCCTGAACAGCGTGAGCTCGGCCGTGTCACAGATCCAGAACTCGCTTCCGTCCGGCTTGAGTTCGCTCTACGGCTCCATCCACTCGCGGGCCCCGCAGGCGCGTGTCGTGGTGCTGGGTTACCCGCGCTTCTACCAGCTGAGCGGCAGTTGCATCGCCGGGCTCTCGGAGAAGGAACGGTCGGCCATCAACAACGCGTCGGACGTCCTGAACGGCGTCATCGCCAAGCAGGCGGCCAATGCCGGATTCACGTTCTCCAGCGTGGTCGACGAATTCACCGGACATGAGCTGTGCTCCGGCGACGCCTGGCTCCACAGTGTGTCGATCCCGGTCTACAACTCGTACCACCCCAAGGCCGCCGGGCAATCGGGCGGCTATCTTCCGGCCTTCCGCTCGGCCGCGTAGGACGCGGACGAGGGAGGTACAGGAATGCGGCGGGTTGCCGGGGTAGCTCCGGCGGCCCGCCGCGCTCCTGTTGCGTTCGGGCGCGGGCACGTTGTCCCAGGCTCGGACGCGTCGCCACGGCCCATGGGTGGATTGCTCCAGATCCGGGCGGCTGTGCCCGGTCGGTGCACGGCAAGGGCGACAGCGGTGGCGAGCACGGCGGTGGCCGCGGCCGACTCCGACGCGGCGGACGGCCGGGGCCGGATGCCGGGCGGAGCACAGCCGGCATCTCCTGTCTCCCGTCGGACGGTTCAGTACCGTTCGACGAGGTGCTCCCGGCCCGCCGGGGGCTCGTACGGCTCGGGCAAGAAGTCGGTGATCCCGCTTATCCGGCCCTCCTGGTCGAACGTGAAGAAATGGATGGCGTGCAGCTCCTGCAGACCGACCGTGAAGAGCGTCCGGGCAGCGGCCTGCTGCCCCTCCCGGTCGGCCACGACCCGTTCGACACGGACGCGCCGGTCCCCCGGGTACTCCCGGTTGAACCGCACGTACCGCTCCTTCCCGCGGATGCGTTCGCGAGTCTGCGGCAGGTCGTACAGCACCTCGTCGGCGAGCGTCGTGGCGAAGGTGTCCCAGTCGCGGGCGTCGGCCGCGGTCCAGTACGTCTCCACCGCGGTGCGCAGATCAGCAGTCGTGGTCATGGTTCGAGTCTGAACCCCACCACTGACAATCGGCCTTGAGAACGGGATCGCCCGTGGGCCCTGGTGTCGACCTTCGATCAGGAGTCGGCCGGCCGCGACGCCTTGATCGAGTACATCAGCGGGATGCGCGGACGGTCGGCGGGGAAACGGTAGGAGCCGTCGCCCTGCCGCTCCAGCGACGGGAAGCGGGCGAACAACGAGATGTCGTGCTCGTGCAGGAACTCGATCCGCAGCCCGGCCGCCGCCAGTGCCGACACCACGTCACCGATCGGGTGCTGCCATTCGACACTGCGGTTGTGGACGGTCGGTGCGTCGAAGTCCGCGTACGTGCCCGGCGACTCGTCCACCCACGCGTCACGGCTGAAGTAGTCGTGCACGACCTTCGTGCCGGTCGAGTCGTCGAGGCAGTCCGTGACCGGATGGAATTCCGCAAGGTAGAGGAAGCCGCCGGGCGCGACGAGCGATGCGGCGGTCTCGGCCCAGCGGCGGGTGTCGGGAAGCCAGTTCAGCGCGCCGACACCGGTGTAGACGATGTCGTACGACGAGTCCGGCACGGCCTCCGCGGCGTCATGGACGTCGGCGGCGACGAAGGCCGCCCGGTCCTGGGTGAACCCGAGCTCGCGGGCCAGGCTGCGCGCGGTCTCGACGGCCGGTTCGGAGAAGTCCAGACCGACGACGTGCGCGGCGCCGTGCCGCGCCCAGGAGAGCGTGTCGACCCCGATGTGGCACTGCAGGTGCAGCAGCGACTTGCCGGTGACCTCCCCGACCTCGGCGAGTTCGAAGTCGCGCAGGGTGTCCTTGCCCGCGCGGAAGGATTCGAGGTCGTAGAAGTCGCTCATGGCGTGGATGGGGACCCGCTCGTCCCAGTGCGCGCGGTTGGCCTCGTGCCAGTCGGCGGGGGTCGGTGCATGCATGCCCGGGAGGTTATCCACAGGCTGAGGGCGATGCGAACGGATTGTCGGCGTTCCGGCGCAGAATGGGGGACATGACTGAGATCACTGGTTCGACGGCCCCTTCCGCCCCGGCGTCCGCTTCCGCTCCGGCTCCGGCTCTGGCTCCGGCGTCCGCGTCGGCGTCGGCTTCTGTGCCGGCGTCGGCTTCTGAGCCGGAATGGGAACAGCGTTTCCGCGCGCCGCGGGTGTCGCTGCCCGACTGGGCGGAGGACGCACCGGACCGCGCGCTGTTCGTCTCCAATGCCACGGGCACGTACGAGCTGTACGCGTGGGACCGCGCCACCGGTGAGCAGCGCCAGGTGACCGACCGGCCCAACGGGACGACGGACGGCGTGCTGACACCGGACGGCGAGTCGATCTGGTGGTTCAACGACACCGACGGGGACGAGTTCGGGGGGTGGATGCGTCAGCCGTTCCGCGGCGGCGAGGGCGAGGAAGCGGTGGACGAGCCGGCGGCGCCCGGTCTCGGTGCCTCGTACCCGGCCGGGCTCGCGATCGGGCGCGACGGTACGGCGGTGGTCGGCCGTTCGACCGACGAGGACGGGACGACGATCCATGTCGTACGGCCCGGGGCCGCGTCGCCCGTCGAGATCTACCGGCACCGCGAGTCGGCGGGCGTCGGCGACCTCAGTCATGACGGCACGCTGATCGCCCTGGAGCACACCGAGCACGGCGACGCGATGCACTCCGCGCTGCGTGTGGTGCGGCCGGACGGGTCGACGGTCGCCGAGTTGGACGACACCGAGGGCGGCACGAAGGAACTGGGCCTGTCCGTGCTGGGCTTCGCCCCCGTCGCCGGGGACACGAGGCTGCTGGTCGGGCATCAGCGCCGGGGCCGCTGGGAGCCGATGATCTGGGACCCGATGACGGGGACGGAGACGGACCTCGCGATCGATCTGCCTGGTGACGTGGGCGCCGAGTGGTATCCGGACGCCTCCGCACTGCTGATCGTGCACGGCTTCGAGGCCCGCAGCGACCTGTGGCGGTACGAGCCGGGGGCAGGCAGCGCTCCCGTCCGGGTGGAGACCCCCGCGGGTTCGGTGTCGGGTGCCACGGCCAGGCCGGACGGCACGGTGGAGTACCTGTGGTCGTCGGCCGCGCAGCCGCCCGTCATCCGGTCGACCTCGGGTGCGGTGGTGCTCGATCCGCCCGGCCCGAAGGCGCCGGCATCCGTGCCGGTGGAGGACGTGTGGGTGGACGGGCCCGGAGGCCGCGTCCACGCGCTCGTCCAGCGGCCAGCCGCCCCGGCCGAGGGGCCGTTCCCCACGGTCTTCGAGATCCACGGCGGCCCGACCTGGCACGACAGCGACGCCTTCGCCTCCGGCCCCGCCGCCTGGGTGGACCAGGGCTACGCGGTCGTCCGGGTCAACTACCGCGGCTCCACCGGATACGGCCGTGCCTGGACGGACGCGCTGAAGCACCGGGTCGGCCTGATCGAGCTGGAGGACATCGCCGCGGTACGGGAGTGGGCGGTGAAGTCCGGTCTCGCGGACCCGGCGAAGTTGGTCCTGGCCGGTGGTTCCTGGGGCGGCTATCTGACCCTGCTCGGCCTCGGCACACAGCCGGACGACTGGGCCCTGGGCCTGGCGGCGGTCCCGGTCGCGGACTACGTCACGGCGTATCACGACGAGATGGAGGACCTGAAGGCGATGGACCGGACGCTGCTGGGCGGCACCCCGGAGGACGTTCCCGAGCGCTTCGAGGCCTCGTCCCCGTTGACGTACGTCGACGCCGTCCGTGCGCCGGTCTACATCTCGGCGGGCGTCAACGACCCGCGATGCCCGATCCGCCAGGTCGAGAACTACGTGGACCGGCTGAAGGGCCGTGACGCGGTGCACGAGGTCTACCGGTACGACGCGGGGCACGGTTCGCTCGTGGTGGAGGAGAGGATCAAGCAGGTCCGCCTGGAACTCGACTTCGCCCGACGCCACCTGGCCACAGATGGCGCCTCCGCCGCCTCCGCCATCCCCGCCGCTTCCACCGTCTCCTCCCCCGTCCCTTCCGCCGCCCCCACCGTCGGCTCTTCGAGCCCGTCCGGCGAATCGATCCTGTCCAGCGAATAAGGACGTCCGCTTCCTCCCTCCTCTCGCCCGGCGCCACCACAGGCCGTCTCAGGCCGTCCGGCAATCGAGAGCGAAGCGGAAGCGGTGTGCGACGGCCGACGCAGCGGGGCGGGGGGGGGCCGGTGAGCGACGCCGTGCGGAATGGTGCCCCGGACGCGGGGCCGGACGATGTGCAGGGCGGCCGGTGGGGTCGCCGCGCGGAGGCCACGACGGGGCCCACGACGGGGGCGACGCCGTGCGGTCGCGGAGGCCCCCGCCGCCCAGCCCCCGCCCCGCGGTGCCCTCGCCCCCAGCGCCCGCCCCGCGGTGCTCCGCCTCGCGGCTCCGTCGGCGGCGCTGCCGCGCCCCAGTCGGCACCCCGCGCCGGGCGACCGGAGCGGGGACCGTACCGTGGAGGGGTGTACCGGTTCCTGCTGACCCCGCGATGGTGGGGGATCAACCTCTTCGTCGTACTGGCCATCCCGTTCTGCATCTTCATGGGTACCTGGCAGCTCGGCCGCTTCGAGGATCGCGTGCAGACGCACGACGCCGCCGAGAAGCAGCCCGCCCCGGGCACGAGGGCCGCCAAGCCCATCGACGACCTCCTGCCCGTCGACACGGTGACCTCGGGCCGCCCCGCCACCGCCACCGGCCGGTACGCCGACCAGTTCCTGGTGCCCGACCGGGAGCTGGACGACAAGAGCGGCTTCTATGTCCTGAACATGCTCCGTACGGACAGCGGCAAGGCCCTGCCGGTGGTACGCGGCTGGCTGCCCGGTCGGCCGGGCCACACCGCCGTACCCGCCGCACCGACCGGCGAGGTCACGGTCACCGGCGACCTTCAGGCATCCGAGAACGCCGGGACCACCGGCGTCGACTCGGCCGGCGGGCTCCCGTCCGGCCAGCTCGGCATGATCAGCGCCGCGTCCCTGGTCAACCTCGTCCCGTACGACGTCTACGACGCCTGGGTGACACTTCAGGACACCGACGCCACCGGCTCGCTGCGTCCCGTACCGGCCGCCGTACCGCAGGGCACCGGGCTCGACCTGAAGGCCTTCCAGAACCTCGGCTACACCGGCGAGTGGTTCGTCTTCGCCGGGTTCGTGCTCTTCATGTGGTTCCGGCTGGTCCGCCGCGAGGCCGAAGCGGCACGCGACCTGAGTCTGGGCCTCGTCTCAGACCCGGACACGGGCACGGACACGGGCACGACCGCATATGCCGAAGCGGACGCCCGGCCCGCCGACGCCACCGACGCAGCCGCCGCCGACACAGCCGATCCCCATGTGAGCGCCGGCTCCGGCTGAGGGCGCACGCGTGAGGGGGCCGCCCGGTTGAACCGGTCGGCCCCCTCACTCATATGGCGTACGCCGTATCCCGCGTCACGTCGCGGGGGCGAGCACCCCGGTCCGGTAGATCGTGCCCGAACAAGCGTTGGCGATCTTGGTCTCCGCGACCGGCGCCCCCGCCTCCGGCGTATGCGTCACGGCGACGCTGCCGTCCAGCGTTCCACCGCCGTCCTCGCCGCCGAGCTGCGGAGCCGTCTCCCCGGTCCCGTCGGTGCTGCCCGCACCGGTACCGGCGGCAGTGGCACCGCCGGAGCCGCCCGCGCCGTCCGTCGGTGTCGGACTCGGTGAGCCTCCGACGGTCGGACAGGTGTCATTGGGTACCCAGGCGAACTTCACCTCGTACGCCATGGACGGCTTCAGCAGCACCGTCCCCTGCTCCTGCGAAGGGTCGGGCAGCCCGGACGCCGCGTCACCCGCGGTGTGCTGAACGACCGTGATCCTCGCCGGGTCGGCCGCGCCCATCGCCTGGAAGCCCACGTTGCCGCTACTGCTCATCGAACAGTCCGTGCCGGAGGCATTGGCGATCCGGAAGGTCCCGTACACCGTGCCGTCGGCTCCGGCAGCGCCCGTCTCGGCCGAGGCGACCGCGAGTTGGCCCGGGTCGCAGGTCGGCATGGCGGCCGCCTCGGAGGCGGCCGGGTCGGAGACCCCGCCGGCCGGATTGCCGCCGGAGCCCTGGCCACGGCTGTCGGACGGGCTGCTCGTGCTCGCGGGATGGTCCTGGTCGCTGCCCTGCCCGTCGCCGCTGCCGCCGTTGCTCTTCCCGCCGGTTCCCGCGCCGTTCTCGGTGCCGTTGCCGCCCTGTGCCTGCTCGCCGTGCCCGGCTATCGCGGGATTGGCGGCGTTCGAGCCGTCGGAGTTCGCGACATGGACGAAGGCGGGGACCGCGGTACCGATGAGCAGCGCCGCCGCCGCCATGCCGACGACGGCCTGCCGCCGCCGGGCGCGCCGGGCTGGCACCGCGCGGTACAGACGGTCGAGGGTGCCGTCGCGGGGTTCGATGTGCTCGACGGCCCCGTGCAGCATGCGGCGCAGTGCGACCTCGTCCATGCCCGTGCCACCACCGTCTCCCGCGCCGGAACCCATGCCCGTACCGGAACCCGTGCCCAGGCCGGAACCCGTACCCGCGCCCGCGCCCGCGCCGAAGAGGCTGCTCAGCCCGCCGAGCTCAGCCACCCCGGCGGCCCCGGTGCCCCTGTCCGTACCCCCCACGGACACGAGGTCCCGACGCCCACGATCCGCACCATCCGCACGGCGCACATCCGCATCCGTGTCCGTGTCCGTGTCCGTGTCCGAACCATCACTGACCGAACCATCGCTGACCGAACCATCGCTGTCCGAGCCGTCCCTGGCCGAGCCGCCCGTAACCGAACCGTCCGCAGCCGAGCCGCCCCCGTCCGAGCCATTCACGGCAGTGCCGTCCATGCCCGAGCCGCGCATGTCCGAATCGTCCATGTCCGCGTTCACGTCCGGAGTGCTCTCCGGCCCGTCATTCACAATTCCGTTTCCAGTCCGGTCAATCCGAGGCTCGCGCTCGTGGCCGCTCTCGTCCCTGTGGTCGCGCCGGCTCATCACTGGGCCTCCATCACGACGCGCAACGCCGCGATCCCACGGGAGCCGTAAGCCTTGACCGAGCCCAGGGATATGCCGAGCGTCTCGGCCACCTGAGCCTCCGTCATGTCCGCGAAGTAACGCAGCACCAGCACCTCCCGCTGGCGCCGTTGCAGCCCCCGCATCGCTTTGATCAGCGCGTCCCGCTCCAGCTGGTCGTACGCACCCTCCTCCGCGCTCGCCATGTCCGGCATCGGCTTGGAGAGCAGCTTCAGCCCGAGAATGCGACGGCGCAGCGCGGAACGAGACAGATTGACGACGGTCTGGCGCAGATACGCGAGCGTCTTCTCGGGGTCCCGTACCCGGTTGCGCGCCGAGTGCACGCGGATGAACGCCTCCTGCACCACGTCCTCACATGACGCGGTGTCATCCAGGAGCAGCGCCGCGAGGCCGAGCAGCGAACGGTAGTGGGCGCGATAGGTCTCGGTGAGATGGTCGACCGTGGTTCCGGCAGCCACGCTCTCCTCAGCGCCCTCGCGTTGCGACGGCAGCCGCGCGGGACGCGCGGCGGGCATGGGCGCGATCACCGGCATACCGCCGGGTGCGCGGGGCCGTCTGAGCGGACGCACCGAAGCGCCGCGCAAGGGGCCCACCACTGTGATATCGAGAACCTCTGCCACGCCAGTTGGACACGCTTCCCCCCGTCAGGGTTGTACGCGCGCGGCACCGCGTTTGACGCGATGCGACATGCCCTCATACATACCTGCTCTTCCACAAGTGCCCTGAATATGCGCCCCACCGCGCAAGAGATGACCGCATAGACGCGCGCTTTCCGGCCAACGGTTGCAGTGGGCAGCAAGGTCATCGTCGGACACCTCGACGCCCCAGCTCAAGAGGTTCAGACCTTCAACTTGCTCACAGGTCATTCACAGAGAGTACAAAACAGGTTCGATCAGGACCGGGGGAATTCGGCGGCCACCGACTCGGCGATCTGCGCCACGTTCAAGGCCGCGCCCTTGCGGAGGTTGTCGCCGCAGACGAACAGTTCCAGGCACCGGGGATCGTCCAGCGACCTGCGCACCCGCCCGACCCAGGTCGGATCGGTACCGACGACGTCGGACGGCGTCGGGAAGTCCCCCGCCGCCGGGCTGTCGTAGAGCACGACACCCGGCGCCGTCGCCAGGATCTCGTGGGCCCGGTCGACCGCGATCTCGTTCTCGAACCGCGCGTGCACGGACATCGAGTGCGTCGCGATGACGGGCACGTACACACAGGTCGCCGCCACCCGCAGGCTGGGCAGGTCCAGGATCTTGCGGCACTCCTGACGGATCGCCAGCTCCTCCGACGACCAGCCGTCCCCGGCCTCGGTCCCGGCCCAGGGCACCACGTTGAGGGCCACCGGCGCGGCGAAGGGACTGCCTTCCGTGTCCCCCACGGCCCGGCGTACGTCTCCGGGCTTCGTCCCCAGCTCCGTACCGGCCACCATCGACAGCTGTTCGCGCAGCGCCGCGACGCCGTCGCGGCCCTCCCCGCTCACGGCCTGGTACGAGGAGACGACCAGTTCCCGCACCCCGAATTCGGCGTGCAGCGCGCCGACCGCGACGATCAGCGAGAGCGTCGTGCAGTTCGGGCTCGCGACGATGCCGCGCGGCCTGATCCGTACGGCATGCGGATTGATCTCGGGCACGACCAGCGGCACGTCCGCGTCCAGCCGGAACGCGGCGGAGTCGTCGATGACGACCGTGCCCTTGGCGGCGGCGATCGGCGCCCACTGCGCGGAGACGTCGTCGGGCACCAGGAACAGCGCCACGTCGACGTCGTCGAACACGTCCTCGGTGAGTGCGAGGACCTCGATCTCCTCACCGCGCACGACCAGCTTGCGGCCGGCCGAACGCGGCGAGGCGATCAGCTTCACCTCGCCCCAGACATCCGCGTGCTGCGAAAGGATCTGGAGCATGACGCCGCCGATCGCCCCGGTCGCTCCGACGACCGCGAGCGAAGGGCGGCGGGCAGTCATCGGCCGGTGCCCCCGTAGACGACGGCCTCGTCGGAGTCGCTGTCGAGACCGAAGGCGGTGTGCACGGCGCGCACGGCCTCGATGACGTCGTCGGCGCGGGTGACCACCGAGATGCGGATCTCGGATGTGGAGATCAGCTCGATGTTCACCCCGGCGTCCGACAGCGCCTCGAAGAAGCCCGCCGTGACGCCCGGGTTGGTCTTCATGCCGGCGCCGACCAGGGAGATCTTCGCGATCTGGTCGTCGTAGCGCAGCGACTCGAAGCCGATGGTGCCGCGGTTGCGCTCCAGGGCGTCGATGGCCTTGCGGCCCTCGGATTTCGGCAGCGTGAACGAGATGTCGGTCAGACCGGTGGACGCGGCGGAGACGTTCTGCACCACCATGTCGATGTTGACCTCGGCGTTCGCGATGGTGCGGAAGATCGCGGCGGCCTCGCCCGGCTTGTCGGGCACGCCGACGACGGTGATCTTGGCCTCGGAGACGTCATGGGCGACTCCGGAGATGATCGCGTGCTCCACCTTCTGGTCCCCTTGCGGCTCGTTGCTGACCCAGGTTCCGCGCAGTCCGGAGAAGGACGAGCGGACGTGGATCGGGATGTTGTAGCGGCGTGCGTACTCCACGCACCGGTGCAGCAGCACCTTGGAACCGGACGCGGCCAGCTCCAGCATGTCCTCGAAGGAGATCCAGTCGATCTTCCGGGCCTTCTTGACGACCCGCGGGTCGGCGGTGAAGACACCGTCCACATCGGTGTAGATCTCACAGACCTCGGCGTCCAGCGCGGCGGCCAGCGCGACCGCGGTGGTGTCGGACCCGCCGCGGCCGAGGGTGGTGATGTCCTTCTTGTCCTGGGACACACCCTGGAACCCCGCGACGATCGCGATGTTTCCCTCGTCCAGCGCCGTACGGATACGGCCCGGCGTCACATCGATGATGCGCGCTTTGTTGTGGACCGAGTCGGTGATGACGCCCGCCTGGCTCCCGGTGAACGACTGGGCCTCGTGGCCCAGGTTTTTGATCGCCATCGCCAGCAGGGCCATGGAGATCCGCTCTCCGGCAGTCAGCAGCATGTCGAACTCACGCCCGGCAGGGATCGGGGATACCTGTCCGGCGAGATCGATCAACTCGTCCGTCGTGTCGCCCATCGCTGACACCACGACAACCACCTGGTTGCCGTTCTTCTTGGCATCGACGATTCGCTTGGCGACGCGCTTGATGCCTTCGGCATCGGCTACGGAGGAGCCTCCGTACTTCTGCACGACAAGGCCCACGTGCGCTCCTCGCTCAGTCCATTACTGCGGTCGGCTCAGTTTAACGAGCAGTCCGGAAACGCCGCGCCGATATCACATGGTGAGATGTCCCGCTCAACACGTGATCATCGGCGTGTCGCTCCGAACTGCTCGTACGGGGCTGCTGCCCGCCGATCGGGCGCGCACTCCCGGATGTGGTCCAGCCCACACGTGCGGCCGGCCGGGCCCACGATTCAGGAGCCGCTCCCTCCAGCGTGGACCGGAACCCTGCGGTCCGCCCTTCGGAGGCCCCCACCCTGCGTAAGCCGCCCCGTGTGCTCGCCGCGCTCGCCGCACTCCCCGCGCTCCCGGCGCTCCCGGCGCTCCCGGCGCTCCCGGCGCTCCCGGCGCTCCTGACCCTGGCCCTGGCCCTGGCCCTGGCCCTGGCCCTGGCCACCGTCCCGCCGGCCGCGTCTCCCGCCCACGCGCTCGCGTGCCCCCGGCTCGCGCGCCCCGGCCTGATCCAAACGAAAGAGCCTAGGCTGACCCGCGTGACGGACTGGCAGAACCTCCTTCTCGACGACAACGTTCGCCCCACGCCGGAGCTGGTCGCCGAGCTCAGTGCCGGCCTGCGCTCCGCCGACCCGGTCGTCCGGGACGAGCAGGCATACGTGCTGCTGAACCGCTGGATCCCGGATCTCCCGGCGGCGACACGGGCTTCCCTCGGCGCCGAGATGGCGACCCGTTTCACCGACCCCGGGATTCAGAGCAGGACGTTCGCACCTCTGATCCTCGCGGCTCTGGTACGGCGTGGTGACTACGACCGGAGCTGGGAGACGGCTTTCGCCCGCTGGTATCCGGCCGAGACGGACCTTCGGGGGTACGACGCGAAGCTGGGCTGGTTGCACGCCGTCGCCCACGGGGCCGATCTCCTGGGCGCCCTCGGCCGCTGCCCCCGGACCGACCCCGTACCGCTGCTGGACCTGGCCTGCGCACGGCTGATCGCGCCCACGACCCATCTCTTCGACGCCATGGAGGACGACCGGCTCGGCCTCGCGATCGCTCTGACCCTGACCAGGCCGGAGCTGAGCGAACAGCAGTCGGTGGACTGGCTGAAGCCGATCGTCGCCGACTTCGAGGCCGGGGAGCCCGGTCCGCTTCCCGCGCACGCCTCCAACACCATGCGGACGCTGCGGGTGCTCCACCTGCTCGCCGACAGAGGGGTCCGACCGCACCCGTACACCGGCGAACCACTGGCCCTCGGCCATGCCAGGGCGGTACGCGAGGCCGTGGCGGCGGCACTCGCCGTCCCGTGCCCGTACGCCGGGTAGCCACGAGCGCGAGGCGATCGGTACCCGCGTCGTACGGCTCCGTCCGCACAGCCTGGTTCCACGAGGCCGCCGCCGCTCGTCCGGCCCTCGTGGAACTCGGCGGTACCCGCGGTCTCCGCTCAAGGGCTGTCCCGAAGAGCGTGATCCGATCTTTCGCGTCGTCCTGGACGACGGCGATCCGGTGCCCCGCACCCTGGCCGCCGTCCGGCTGCTCCGCCGGGCCTTGCGGATGCCGAGCTCCGCGACCTCGGCCGCTACTGCCCCACTGCCCTACTGCACCGTTCGCAGGCCCAGCGGGCCCGCGATCTCCGCGGCCATCACCCGGCCCGCCTCCTCGGCCAGTTCGTCGTCGACCGTCTCCGAATCGGTGTCCAGGCCGTCCAGTTCCTGGAGGGGCTGGTTGAGCCGGATGTGGGCGATCAGGGACTGGAGGGCGCGCAAGGTGGCGGATGCGGTGGAGCCCCAGTTGGAGAAGTAGGAGAACTGCCACCACCACAGGGCCTCGGTCGTGCGGTCCTCTTCGTAGTGGGCCAGGCCGTGGCGCAGGTCGGTGACCAGATCGGCCAGGTCGTCGGAGATACGGGCCGGGACCGGGGCCTTGCGGGGCTCGTACGGGTCGAAGACCTCGGAGTAGACATCGATCGGCTCCAGCAGGGCGGCGAACCGCTCGCGCAGGCCGTCGGCGTCCGGCTCCGCGCCGAGATCCGGCTCGTAGCGCTCGTCCGGGACGATGTCCTCGTACGCACCGAGCCTGCCGCCCGCCAGCAGCAGCTGGGAGATCTGGAGCAGCAGGACGGGGACGGCCTCCTCGGGCTCCTCGACCTTGGACACCTCGGTGACCGCGACGATGAACGTCTTGATCTGGTCGGCGATCTGGACGGCGAAGTCGTCCGGGTCCTGCGTGACGGAGTTCAGCGTGGCGTCAGACATCGAGGGGACCTCCCGTGGGCACGGTCGCGAACGGTGAGTAGAACATAGCGTCGCTGAACGTAAAGCCGTCGTGAGTCGATGCAAGAACATCAGACGTCGTGGTCGTGAATGCATCAGACATCGAGCAGGCGCCTCCCCTCGAAGGCACGGCCCAGGGTGACCTCGTCCGCGTACTCCAGGTCGCCGCCCACCGGCAGCCCGCTGGCGAGTCTGGTGACCCGCAGGTCCATCGGCTTGATCATTCGCGCCAGGTACGTCGCGGTGGCCTCGCCCTCCAGGTTGGGGTCGGTCGCGAGGATCAGCTCCGTGATCGAGCCGTCGGCCAGGCGGGCGAGCAGCTCACGGATGCGCAGATCATCGGGTCCTACGCCCTCGATCGGGCTGATCGCACCGCCGAGCACGTGGTACCGACCCCGGAACTCACGGGTCCGTTCGATCGCGACGACGTCCTTCGGCTCCTCGACCACGCAGATGACCGTCTGGTCGCGGCGCGCGTCCCGGCAGATGCTGCACTGCTCCTGCTGGGCGACGTTGCCGCAGACCGAGCAGAACCGGACCTTCTCCTTGACCTCCAGGAGGGCATGGGCGAGACGGCGCACATCGGTCGGCTCGGCCTGCAGGATGTGGAAGGCGATCCGCTGCGCGCTCTTGGGACCGACGCCGGGCAGCCTGCCCAACTCGTCGATGAGGTCCTGAACCACGCCTTCGTACAACGGGAACGCCTTCCTTCTCCTGATCCTGGGTGAGCCGAACGCCGAGTTGCGGGTCGCGCGGTCAGAAGGGGAGGCCGGGCATGCCGCCCAGGCCCTGGGCCAGCGGGCCCAGCTTCTGCTGCTGGAGCTGCTGCGCGTTCTCGTTCGCCGCCTGGACCGCGGCGACGACGAGGTCCGCGAGCGTCTCGGTGTCCTCCGGGTCGACGGCCTTCGGGTCGATCACCAGAGCGCGGAGCTCACCGGAGCCGGTCACGGTCGCCTTCACCAGACCGCCACCCGCCTGCCCCTCGACCTCGGTCCTGGCCAACTCCTCCTGGGCCGTGGCGAGATCCTGCTGCATCTTCTGCGCCTGCTGCAGCAACTGCTGCATATTGGGCTGACCACCACCGGGAATCACGGTCACTCCTGGCAATTCGACGACAAAATGTTTTGGTACGCCGAGCCTACGTGGTCGCCGCGCAGTGCGCCCCACCCACTGGCGAGCAACTCTTTCGAGTGAGTTTCAAGCAGCGTCGGCGTGACTCCTATACCTGATCACAGGCCCTGCGCACCGCGGAACGCCGCGATTCCGACTCCGCAGCCCACCATTCGGCGGTAGGAAGGGCATGCGCATCAGGACACATAGGCGCACCGCACGTCACGCAAGGTTACGTATGCGGGACAGTCGGCCACGCCGGAGAGCAGTGATCAGCCCATCGTCGAACACACACCACCACACATCAGGCGTCGCTACGCAGAATGCAGAGGAGTACCCCGGTGAGTCAGCCGGAGATGCAGCCCGAAGGAGCGCCCCGCAACGAGTCCGGCCCGGCCGGCTCGGCCGGTTCCTCCGGTTCTGGCTCCGGCGTACGCGGCCGGGGTGCGCGGGGCGGGGATCTGACCGCTCAACCGTTCCCGCTCGGCAACTGGGGGGAACCGGCCGACCGCCTCGACGAGCTGTACCGCTGGGTCGAGGCCGACGCGCTGCGCACCGCCGACTGGTATCTGGGCGACCGGATCCGGAAGCGGCGCGGGGCCAGGGCGCTGCGGATCGGCACGGCGGTCGGGGCGGTCGCGGGCGCCGCGCTGCCGTTACTCGACCTCACCGGGACGCTGAGCGGGGCGGCGGGCTGGGGCTATCTGTCGCTGCTGCTGGGCGCCGCGTGCATGGCGTGCGACCGGTACTTCGGCCTGACCTCGGGCTGGATAAGGAACCTCGCGACCGCCCAGGCCGTGCAGCGACGCCTTCAGGTGCTGCAGTTCGACTGGGCATCGGAGTGCGTACGGGAGGTGCTCGGCCCGACCGAGGGGACGGCCAGCGAGGCGGCCGAGCGGTGTCTGGGGGTGCTGCGGCGGTTCTCGGAGGACATCACGGAACTCGTACGGACCGAGACCGCGGACTGGATGGTGGAGTTCCGGGCCGGGCCCGCGCCGATGGGGATGCAGGCGCTGTCGTCGGGCAGCGGGAACGGGGGGCGTACGGACCAGGGGACGCTGCCGGGACGGTTCCCGATGCAGACGATGACCCGGCCGAACATGCCGAGGCAACGGCCTCCGGAGTCACCGCGTTGATCCCACCGCGGTGACTCCGGAGGTGTGCGGCGCGCCCCGGCGCCACGGTCCGCTGCCTCCGGCCGTCATCGTCAGGCCGTTGTGCGTCCTCTGGCCGTCATCTGCGTCTTCTGGCCGTCATCGTCAGGCCCTTGTGCATCTTGCGACCGTCATCTTCTGGCCGCTGTGTGTCTTCTGGCTGTTGTGCGCTTCAGCTGAAGATGATCATTGAGCCCTGGGCGAGGCTGCGAGTGGCCGCAGCGTGCAGGCCCAGCCAGACGTGCCGCTCACGTGCGAACGGACTGTCGTCCAAAATCGGGCCCGCCGGTTCCTCCAGGGAGGTCGGCCCGATGGGCGGCAGCGGGGCGGCCGGCGGATTCGCCGGGTCGATGCCGATGGACGGGGCGACGAACTCCAGCTCCCGCAGCAGCCCGTGCGCGGAACCGAGCGGGCCGCCGCCCGCGAGCAGGTCGTCGTCGGAGAGCGGTACGGCGAAGTCCAGCGGGACGTACGCCCCCGCGTGGTCGTAGTGCCAGACCAGGTGGGACTGCTGGGCCGTCGCCTCGAACATCTCCAGCAACTGCTCGTAGCCCCCGCCCAGTTCATCGACGGGCGTCACGGCGAAGCCGCTGAGCTGGAGCAGGTAGGCGCGGCGCAGGAAGTGCAGCGCGTCGTAGTCGAAGCCCGCGACCGGGGCGACGTCTCCGGTCAGGCCCGGCATATAGGCGTACACGGGAACGGGCGGCAGTCCGGCCGCGCCCAGCGCCTTGTTGTAGACGGCGATCTCTTCGGCGAACGGGTTGTCGGGGCTGTGGCACAGCACATCGACGAGGGGGACCAGCCACAGGTCACAGGCCACGAAGTCTCGCTCTCCCACGGTGCGCATTGGAATTTTCAGACGGTCGGGCCAGCGTAATGCGGCAGGCCCGTCGCGCACAGTGGCCGATGGTCACGGGTAGGGGCCGGTAGCGGCCGGATGCCCCCGCTACCCCGGTTCGCGCGGCCGGGCACGTCCGCGCGGCCGTCACCGACACCCACGTCAGCCCGGCCGTCACCGACCCCGCGGTCGGCCGGTCGGAGGCTGCGGCTCCGGCCCTCCGGCGACCGAGGCCGAGGACTGGCCCGTCGGAGCCTGTGCCGTCTGCCCCACAGGCCCCGCAGGCCCCGTCTGTCCCACAGGCCCCGCCGGCCCCGCAGGCCCCGTAGACCCCGCCTGTCCCGTCGACCCCCGTCAGGACCGCCCGGTCGAAGTCTCTCCCGCCGAAGGCTCTGCCGTCGGGGGCTGTTCCGTCGGGGGCTCCCCCGTCGGCTGCGGGTCGTGGTCCGGCTGTCCGGGATTTCCGGCCGCGAGCCGGTCCGCCCAGCTCAGCGCGTGTGCGTTGAAGTCGTCGATCACCGCGCGCACCGCGTCGTGATCGCCGAGCGTGAGCGCCGCGACAAGTTCCGAATGACCGTGCCAGAGCCAGTCCCGGGCCCCCGCGTCATGGCGCAGATACGGCACCGCGAACACCCAGGCCTGGACGCGCAGCCGGTGCAGGAAGTCGTTGATGTACGAGTTGCTCATGAGCGCGCCCAGCTCTCGCCAGAAACGCAGGTCGTAGCCGATGAGGATGTCGAGGTCACCGCCCCGCGCCGCCCGTGCGGCCTCCTGGGCCCTGCGGCGTACGGGGACCAGGCCGTCCCGGTACGTCACCACCTGCGCGACCGACGGCGCGGGCCCCCGGAAGAGGCCGCGGATGACTCCGTCGATGACCAGCGCCCGCGCCTCGACCATCGACCGGTAGTCGTCGACGGTGAACTCACGCACCCGGAAACCGCGATGCTGATCCGATTCGAGCAGACCCTGCGCGGAAAGATCGAAGAGCGCCTCGCGCACCGGTGTCGCGGAGACGCCGTACTGCTCGGCGATCTGCTTGACGGTGAACTCCCGTCCCGGCTGCAGACGCCCGGCGAGCACCTCGTCCCGCAGCGCGTCCGCGATCTGCTGCCGCAGCGTACTGCGGGTTACAGCTCCGCTCGCGCACATGGCGCCCCTCCCCTTTTTCGCCTTCGGTCACCTTAAGGCAGGGCCGCGCTGCCCGGATCCGGGCAAGGGAAGGGGAGGGGCGTCGCACCGCCGGGCCGCGCGGACCCTGCCGCTACACGGTGTACTCGTCCGCGACGGACAGTGCCACGTCGAGAGCCGCGAGGCCCTCCTTGGCCTCGGCCTCGGTGACGTTGCAGGCCGGAACGGCGTGGGTGCGGTTCATGTTGACGAAGGGCCACAGGCCGTTCTTCTTCGCCGCAGCACCGAAGGCCGCCATCGGCGCGTTGGCCTCGCCCGACGCGTTGTACGGGACCAGCGGCTCGCGGGTCTCCTTGTTGCGGACCAGGTCCAGCGCCCAGAACGCGCCGAGGCCGCGGACCTCGCCGACCGACGGGTGGCGCTCGGCGAGCTCGCGCAGGCCGGGACCGAGCACCGTCTCGCCGATGTGGGCGGCGTTCTCGATGACCTTCTCGTCCTCCATCACCTGGATGGTGGCGACCGCGGCCGCGCAGGCCAGCGGGTGACCGGAGTAGGTCAGTCCGCCCGGGTAGGCGCGGGTCTCGAAGGTGGCGGCGATCTCTGCGGAGATGGCGACACCGCCGAGCGGCACGTAACCGGAGTTGACGCCCTTGGCGAAGGTCATCAGGTCCGGCACCACGTCGAAGTGGTCGGCGGCGAACCACTTGCCGGTGCGCCCGAAGCCGGCCATCACCTCGTCGAGGATGAAGACGATGCCGTACCGGTCGCAGATCTCGCGGACACCCGCGAGGTAGCCGGGCGGCGGCGTCATGATGCCCGCCGTGCCGGGGATCGTCTCCAGGATGATCGCGGCGATGGTGGCGGCACCCTCGAACGCGAGGGTGTCCTCCAGGTGCTGGAGCGCGCGGGCGCACTCCTCGGCCTCCGTCGTGGCGTGGAACGGCGAGCGGTAGAGGAACGGGGCCCAGAAGCGGACAACACCCGCCGAGCCGTTGTCGGACGGCCAGCGGCGCGGGTCACCGGTGAGGTTGATCGCGGTGGAGGTGGCGCCGTGGTACGAGCGGTAGGCGGAGAGCACCTTCGTACGGCCGGTGTGCAGCCGGGCCATCCGGACGGCGTTCTCGACCGCCTCGGCGCCGCCGTTGGTGAAGAAGATCTTGTCCAGGTCGCCCGGGGTGCGCTCGGCGATGAGGCGTGCGGCCTCGGAGCGCGCCTCGATCGCGAACGCGGGGGCGAAGGTGGCGAGCTTGCCCGCCTGCTCCTGGATCGCGGCGACGACGGTGGGGTGCTGGTAACCGATGTTGGTGTAGACGAGGCCGCTGGTGAAGTCCAGGTAGCGGTTGCCGTCGTAGTCCCAGAAGTACGCCCCCTCGGCGCCGGCGACGGCGAGCGGGTCGATCAGGCCCTGGGCGGACCAGGAGTGGAACACGTGCGCGCGATCGGCGGCCTTCACGGCCGCACCGGCAGCGGGGTCGACATGAGGGGCATGAGGGGTCATGCGGTGAGCGTAGGCCGCGCCGGGAGCGACCCGACATGGCCACCTTGTATGGCGTGAGGCCCTCAGCTGGGCATGGTGTCTGGTCGGCGCGACACCGCATATGTGACAGCAGGTTGTCATTATGACAGCACACTGACATCATGATTCGGTCGTTGTCGAGGCATGTCGAGGCAGTTCCCGCCGAGGAGGCGCCATGACCCGCAGGACCGTGCATCTGGCCGTGTACGACACCTACGCCGACTGGGAGACCGGGCACACCACCGCCCACCTTTCCCGCGCCGGTTTCGCGGTGCGGACGGTCGGGGCCACCACCGATCCCGTCACCACCATGGGCGGGCTGCGCATCCGGCCCGACCTCGCGCTCGCGGAACTGCGTCCCGAGGACAGCGCGCTCCTGATCCTCACGGGCGCCGACCTCTGGGACTCGGGCGACGACCTCGCCCCCTTCGCCCGGACGGCCCGCGACTTCCTGGACGCGGGGGTGCCGGTCGCCGCGATCTGCGGTGCGACGGCGGGGCTGGCCCGCGAGGGGCTGCTCGACGACCGCACCCACACCAGCGCGGTCTCGTTCTACCTGGCGGCCACGGGATACGGGGGCGGTGAGCGGTACGTCGACGCGGACGCGGTGACGGACGGCGACCTCATCACGGCCGGCCCGACCGAACCGGTCGCGTTCGCCCGCGAGGTCTTCGCCCGGCTCGGGGTGTACGAGGGCGCGAAGCTGGATGCCTGGTACCGGCTCTTCCACGACTCGGACGCGCGTGCATACGAGGTGTTGCAGGGATGAGCCATGAACAGCGCGAACAGCGCGAGGAGCGGGACGCGCTCAGCCGCACCGCGCTCGGCGTCTTCCGGCTGAACGGTCAATTCCTCGCGGTCTCTGAGACGTTGGCCCGGCCGGCCGGGCTGACCGCGGCGTGGTGGCAGGTCCTCGGAGCGGTGCTGGCGGAGCCGTTGTCCGTGTCCGGGATCGCCCGCGCCATGGGGATCACGCGGCAGAGCGTGCAGCGGATCGCGGATCTGCTGGTCGGGAGGGGGCTCGCCGAGTACGTAGCGAACCCGGCCCACCGGCGCGCGAAGCTGCTGCGCCCCACGGAGGAGGGCCGGACAGCGGTGTCCCGGATCAATCCCGGCCACGCGGAGTTCGCCGCGCGGCTGGCAGCGGAACTCGGGGAGGCCGAGTTCGCGGAGACGGCACGGGTTCTGGAGCGGTTGTCGGCGGCCGTGGAGGCGGTGACCGGGAGCGAGGGCGGGGATGAGCGGCCAGGGTGAACAGCGGGCTTGAGCGGTGGGCCCGAGCGGATGAACGGCCGGGGTGAACAGGGAGCCTGAGCAG
Source organism: Streptomyces sp. NPDC104309 (assembly GCF_055584025.1). Classification (NCBI taxonomy): domain Bacteria; kingdom Bacillati; phylum Actinomycetota; class Actinomycetes; order Kitasatosporales; family Streptomycetaceae; genus Streptomyces; species Streptomyces sp. NPDC104309. The sequence goes on from NZ_JBVJMV010000046.1 coordinate 51,890, forward strand.
TGGGCCCGAGCGGATGAACGGCCGGGGTGAACAGGGAGCCTGAGCGGTGGACCCGAGCGGCGGGGCGCGCTGTGGGAACCGGGACCGTCGGGCGGCCGTCTCTGTCCTCGGTCGCCGAACGGACCGAAAGGGAGTGCGGGCGGGTGCTTCCGGCCCGTCCTGCGGCCTCGGACGGAACCGGAGAGGAGTCGCCGGGTATCCACCGACGGCCCCGAAATCCCGGGCCCGCCGGGGCGCGACGCACGCAGCTATTCTCGACGCGTTCCGGCGTACCGCCGCACGGGGAGGACGCACACCATGCAGAAGCTCGGGCCCGCCGATCCGCAACGCATCGGCTCCTACCGGCTGCTGGGCCGGCTCGGCGCGGGCGGTATGGGCCAGGTCTATCTGGCCCGGTCCGACCGTGGCCGGACCGTCGCGATCAAGCTGGTACGCGGTGAGCTCGCCGAGGAGCAGGAGTTCCGCGACCGCTTCCGCCAGGAGGTGCGGGCCGCCCGCCAGGTCGATTCCGTCTGGACCGCCCCCGTGCTGGACGCCGACACCGAGGCGGCCGTGCCCTGGGTCGCGACCGGGTACGTCGCCGGGCCCTCCCTCCAGGCCACCGTCACCAGCCGCGCGGGCGCCCCCGTGGGGAATGCCTCCGGGGCGTACGGTCCGCTGCCCGAGCGCTCGGTCCACATCCTGGGCGCCGGTCTCACCCACGCTCTCCAGGCCATCCACGCCGCCGGGCTCGTCCATCGCGACCTCAAGCCCTCCAACATCCTGCTGACCATCGACGGACCGCGCGTCATCGACTTCGGCATAGCCCGCGCGCTCGACACCGTCACCGACGGCGGACTCACCCGCACCGGGGCCCTGGTGGGTTCACCCGGCTTCATGGCGCCGGAGCAGGTACGGGGCGAGCGCGTGACCCCGGCGTGCGACGTGTTCTGTCTGGGCTCGGTCCTGGCGTACGCGTCGACCGGCCGCCAGCCGTTCGGGACGTCCGACAGCGGCGCGCACGCGCAGATGTTCCGGATCGCACAGGAGGAGCCGGACCTGACCGGCGTCCCGGTGGACCTCGTCGAACTGGTCCGGGACTGCCTGCACAAGGACCCGGCCGCCCGTCCGACGACGGACGCCCTCCTGGAACGCCTGGCCGACGGCGATACGGCGGAGCCCTGGCTCCCGGGCTCGCTCATAGCCCAACTCGGGCGCCACGCCGTGGAACTGCTGGACTCCGAGGACCCGGAGGAGACGGCCGGACCGGACCCCGTCCCGGACAAGGCACCGCCGACGCCGGCCGCACCCGCACCGCCCATCGACCGTCCCGCCCCCGAGCCGCCGCCCGGCGCCGTCCACATACCCCCCACGACGGTCGGCACGCCGTCGTCCGCCCAACCCTCCGGGCCGCCGCCCTCCCCTTCGTACGGCTATCCGCAGCAGCCGCCCACCCAGCAGAGCCACGCCGGTTACGGATATCCGCGGCAACAGCCTCAGCAACCGGCGCCGCCGCACCAGGCGGGCTTCGGTGCCACGCCCCCGTACGGCCCCTTCCACCCCGGCGCAGCTCCGCAGCCCGGTCCCGAACCCGCCCGGCGCGGACAGGCGGCGACGATCGCCCTCATCGTGATCGCGATAGTCGTCGCCATCGGCGCGGGCGGGTCCGTGTACACGCTCATGAGCGACAAGGGCCCGGCGCCCAAGCCGTCCCCCACCGCGTCCTCCCCGGACTCGGACGCCTCCCCCTCCGACGAGAAGAAGAACGGCGACGGCCCCATCCCGGTCGGCTACCTCGGCACCTGGTCGGGCTCCATCGACAACCCTTCGGGCCACTCCACACGGAAGCTCGTCATCCAGCAGGGCGCGGTGGGCGAGCCTGTCCTCAGCCTCATCGCGGACGGCCCGCTCGACAACGGCGGCTCCTACCACTGCGTCTTCAAGGCAGCCTTGACCTCCGAACCGTCCCCCAGCGGCCCCGTCGAGGTCGGCCCCTCCACGGTCACCGTCGGCGAACCCATGTCGTCCTGCACGGCCGGGAAGGCCACCACGCTCACCTTGCTCCCGGACGGCACCCTGAGCCGCGAGATCACGGACACCGGCGAAAGGATCACGTACACCAAGACCGACTGATCAGCCCAGCAGCGCGGACGCCGCGTTGAGCAGTAACAGGGCGTGGACGAACCTGTCGGGCGCCGTCGGCGGAAAGTGCCAGGCCAACGGCCAGGTACGGCCGGCCAGGGCGGGGATCGGCACGTAACTGATCCGGCCCGCACACGAGTTCAGCACCGTCACCTCGCCGGGCCAGGACTTGTGGGCCGTGCTCCCTGCCGGGACCAGGAAGTACACCGCCCGCCGCCCGTTCGCCTCGGTGACGACAGGCCCCGGCTCGCCGCCCGTGATCGCCTCCATCATCTCGGCCAGCCGCCGCCCTTCGTCCCCGTCCACGCGCACGGCGTCGAATTGCACACCCGCTTTGCGCAGTTGAAATCCGGAGGCCGGAATCCACTCAAGGTTCAGTTCACTTTTCGGTGCATTCACGGGGCCATTCTGTCCCCGGTTGGCTAGCGTTTCCCTTGACTGACGAGGGGCGTCGCACACTCGTTGACCTGCGCGAACTCCCCTGAACTTCAGTCGAGTTCGGTGGGGCCGGGTAGTGACCGGTTGAGACCGGTTGAGTCGAAAAGGGATCACGATGGCGCGAGCGGAAAACAAGGAAACGGCGAGTCCGACGGCAAAGCTGGTGGCGGATGTCGCCAAGAAAGCCCGTATCCGGAAGAAGTTGACCCAGGAACAACTCGGCAGGGAAATCGGGTTCTCGGCAGCGGCCGTGAGCGCGATGGAGACCTGCGCGCAACCTGCCAGCGACGAGATGCTGGCGGGGCTGGAGCGAGTGCTCGGAGACGGCATGGGCGTGTTCGAGCAGGCGAGGATCTACATGCGGATGGAGGCGTACCCACCGCAGTTCAAGCCTCATGCGCCTCTGGAGCAGGCAGCACTGAGCCTGCATCTGTACTCGATGCACGTGGTGCACGGTCTGTTCCAGACGGAGGACTACGCACGGGCACTGGTCGGCGGCGGCTATCCTCCGCTGCCGGAACAGCGGGTGGAGCAGCTGGTGGAGGCTCGCATGGTCCGCAAAACGCTGTTCGACCGGGAACCGCTGCCCATGATCGAGCTGATCCTCGAAGAGTCGGTGCTCACCCGGGTCATCGGCAACGCAGACATCATGCGGGCACAGATGCGGTACCTCGCAGAATGTGCCCGCCGTCGTAACGTCACGTTCCACGTGCTGGCACTGGACTGCGGAAAGTTCGGAGAGTACGCAGGCGACCGTGGCGAGATGACCCTGGTGGAGACTCCGCAACACGAGCACCTCGTCTACCTGGAGCCGCAGGACGAGAGTCTGCTGATCAGCGACCCGGGGAAGGTGAGTACATATGCCCAGCGCTATGCGAAGATCCGGTCACAGGCCATGGGTCCTCGTGAATCGCTGGACCTCATCGAGCGGTTGGCAGGAGTAGAGGAATGAGTAACACTCTGCGGTGGTTCAAGTCCAGCTACAGCAGCTCCAGCGGCGGCGAATGCATCGAGGTGGCCTTCGACTGGCACAAATCCTCATACAGCGCAGCCAACGGCGGTGACTGCATCGAGGTCGCCACCTGCCCCCACGCCGTCCACGTCCGGGACTCCAAGGTGCCCGAAGGGCCCGCCTTCGCGGTCGCCCCCGACGCCTGGTCGACGTTCCTCACCTGGGCGAACTGACGATGCGCGGGGTCGGGGTCGCCCCGGCCCCGCAAATGTGTACGAGATGTGGACGCCATGCCATACCCTGCGGTGGCGGGCCGCACCCCGCTCTCATCTCCGGGTGCCACGCGGCCCTCTTACCGTGGGGGTAGACATCATTTTGCGTACGCGCAGAATCTCGGCCGCGACCTCGCTCGCGGTCCTCTTCAGCTCAGTGGTCCTGGTCGGCGGTGCGGCGAATCCGGCCGCTGCCGACTCCAGCAAGATCCTTCCCGCCGCATCGGTCGGCGACATCGTCGCGGACGGTGTGCACAAGCGGGTCTTCATCAGTGACCCGACCGGCGGCAAGGTCCTCGTCGCCGACTACAACGGTTCGGTCGTCGCCACGATCTCGTCCCTGCCGGGCGTGACCGGTCTCGAACTGTCCGCCGACTCCGGCACGCTGTACGCCGGTGTGCGCGGAGCCGACTCCATCGCGGCGATCGACACCTCCGCGCTGGTGGAGTCCGCCCGCTACGCGACCGGCGCGAACACCCACCCCGCCTACCCGGCGCTGGCGGGCGGCAAGCTCTGGTTCGGCTACGGGGCGGCCACCGAGGGCAACCTCGGCTCGCTCGACCTGTCCGGCGCCGAGCCGGTCGTCACCCTGGACCAGGAGCCGAACCGCACCTGGTACTCGGCCCCGACCCTGGCCTCCTCGCCCGGCGCGCCGGGCACCCTGGCCGCCGGTATCGAGGGCCAGAGCCCGACGGAGCTGGCCGTGTACGACGTGGCCTCGGGCGCGGCGGAACGGACCGCGTACCTCCGCACCGACGGGGCCAACATGCGCGACCTGGCGCTGAGCCCGGACGGCAAGCAGGTCGTGGTGGCCAGCGGGTACCCGTACCGCCACCAGGCCTACCGGACCTCGGACCTCACGCTCGGGACCTCGTACCCCTCCGACGCGTACCCCAACGCCGTCGACATCGCGCCGGACGGGACGGTCGCCGCGGGCATCGACGGCTCGTACGAGCCGGACGTGTACATCTACAAGCAGGACACGACCAAGCCGATCCGGACGTACGACTTCCCCAACACCGGGACCAGCAGCGGATCGGACCTCCTGGTGCCGGCCGGGCTGGCCTGGGCGCCGGACACCAGCAGGCTGTTCGCCGTCACCGAGAACAACAACGGCGTCCGCTCGCTGCGAGTACTCACCGACGCCGTCAAGTCCGCGACCACCGTCACGGTCAGCGCCCCGGCGAAGTCGGCGCTCGGCAAGAAGCTCACCGTCACCGGCCGGGTGAAGTCCGACGGTGCGTTCCCGGCCGGCGCCAAGGCCACGGTGACGCGCACCGACATCGAGTCGCCCAACGGCAAGGCGCTCCCTTCGGTGACGCTGAAGTCGGACGGCAGCTTCTCCTTCTCCGACACCCCGACCGCGGGCGGCCAGGTCACCTACAAGGTCTCGTACGCGGGCGACGCGACCCACTCCGCGGCTTCCGGCTCCGGCAAGGTCGCCGTCCCCCGGACGGTCCCCTCGCTGACCCTGAACCGCAACAAGGCGCTGTACTCCTACGGCGCCAAGGTGTCGTTCACCGCGCACCTCGGCAAGACGTACAAGAACCGCACCGTCGAGCTGTGGGTGGACCCGTTCGGTGCGGACAAGCCGAAGAAGCTGGTGAAGACCGGCAAGGTCAACTCCAAGGGCGATCTGTCCACCACGGTCACCATGACCCGGGACACCACCGTCACCGCCGTCTTCAAGGGCGACGCCCGGTACGCGTCCAAGACCGTGACGTCGACCGCGTACGCCAAGGTGAAGGTCTCGACCTCCGTCTCCAAGCAGTACAAGACGGCCAAGATCGGCTCCACGTCGTACGCGTACTTCCACAAGAAGACCAATCCGGTCTTCACCACGACGATGAGCTACTACAAGAACCGCTCGCACAAGCTGTCCCTGCAGCTCTACTACCAGGGCACGTGGTACGACGCGGGCTCGCAGTACTTCAAGCTCGGCACCAACGGCAAGTCCATCGTGACGCTCACCGGCACCCATGACACGGGCTACCGGATGCGCGCCCGTGCCTCGTACGTGAACGGCACCTCGGGCGACACGGTGAACTCGACCACCCACGGCGCCTGGAAGTACTTCATCTTCACGAAGTAGCCGGACGGGCAGGCCCACGAGCGGGCGGTACGCGTGCGGGGCCGGGCGGGTTGCCCGGCCCCGCACCCATGTCAGGACGGCGGTTGTGGGTGCCGGGGGTGTAGCCGAAGGCGTGGCGGAAGACGTCGATGAAGGCGCTGGTGGAGGACCAGCCGCAGCGGTGGGCGACCGTGGTCACCGACATGTCCTCGGCCAGCATGCGCAGGGCGTGGTAGAGGCGCAGCTGGGTGCGCCACTGGGGGAAGGTCATGCCCAGCTCGCGGCGGAAGAGGCGGCTGAGGGTGCGTTCGCCGGCCCCTGACCCGGTTGCCAGTGCGGCCAGGGTGCGGGGGTCCGCGGGGTTGTGGTGGAGGAGTTCGCAGACGGCCGCGAGGCGGGGGTCGGTGGGGGCGGGCAGCTGGACGGGTTGCTGGGGTGAGGCGCGCAGCTGGTCGAGAAGGACCGCGCGCAGGCGGCGCCGTTCGGGGGTGTCGTCGTGGGGGCCGCGGGTCGAGGCGAGGATCAGTTCACGCAGCAGGGGGCTGACGGCGAGGACGGTGGGTGCGTCCAGGCCCAGGGGGTTGGTGTCGGCGGGCAGGCCGAGCAGATGCAGATCGAGGCGGCCGTGGGCGCGGTGGGCGTGGACGCATCCGGCGGGTACCCAGATGGCGCGGGTCCCGGGGGCGAACCAGGTGCCCGCGGTGGTCGTCACGGCCAGGACACCGGAGCCCGCGTAGACGATCTGGTGGTCGTCGTGGTGGTGCGGGTCGATGCTCTCTCCCGGGGCGAGCGTCTTGTTACGGGTGGGCGCCTCGGGATCGTGGCGGATTTCCGGCATACTTTGGCATTTTATCGGAAGCGCGCCAGGGCGTGCCCTGGCGACGATGGCCAGGTGCCGACAACCCGATCCCGTGTCTCCCGCAGCGGTGTCTCCCGTAGCCGCGTCTCCCTCACCCGTCCGATCACGCTGCTGTCCCTGGGCCATGCCTGCGTGGACGTCTACCAGGGGGCCGTGGCCGCGCTGGTGCCGTTCTTCGTCTCCGAGCGTGCGTATACGTACGCCGCCGCCTCCGGTGTCGTCCTGGCCGCCTCCCTGTTGTCCTCGGTCGTGCAGCCGCTGTTCGGTGCCCTGACCGACAAGTGGGCGATGCCCTGGCTGCTGCCGGTGAGCACGCTGGTGTGCGGGGCGGGAGTCGCGCTCGCCGGTGTCGGCGGTTCCTATGCCCTGACCCTGGCGGCCGTGGCGGTGTCGGGGATCGGTGTGGCCGCCTATCACCCGGAAGCCGCCCGCGTCGCCCGTAAGGCCGCGCGTGGCAGCCATACCGCGATGGGCTGGTTCTCCCTCGGGGGCAATCTCGGTTTCGCCACCGCGCCCCTGATGGTGTCCGCCGTCGTCGCCACCGGCGGCCTGGGCGCCTCGCCGCTGCTGGTCGTCCCGGCCCTCGCGGGCGTGGTGCTGTGCGTGGCCGCGCTGCGTGGCGCCGACGTCCCCGACGCCACGGCTGCGGACACTCCGGCGAGTCAGGTCCCCGGCCGGGACGACTGGGCGTCCTTCCTGAGGCTGTCGGGAGCCATCGTGTGCCGCTCGATCGTCTTCGTCGGCCTCAGCGTCTTCATCTCGCTGTATGTGCGACTGCGCACCGGAGGAGGAGAAGTCTCCGGTACGGCCGCGCTGTTCGTCCTCTACCTCGGGGGTGCCGTGGGCACCGTGACCGGTGGGAAGCTCGCCGCCCGCCACGGCCGTATCCCCGTCGTCCAGTGGTCCTACGCGCTGAGCGTCCTCGCCGTGGCCGGCGTGGTCTTCGTTCCCGGCCCGCTGTTCTACGGGTTCGTCGCCCTCACCTCGGCCGGTCTGTACGTGCCCTTCTCCCTGCACGTCACGCTCGGCCAGGACTACCTGCCCCGGCGTGTGGGCACCGCGAGCGGCATCACTCTGGGCCTGGCCGTCAGCATCGGCGGTATCGCGGGCCCGCTCATCGGCGCCGTCGCCGACGCAACGTCCTTGCAGACCGCGCTCGCGCCGCTGATCGCGCTGCCCGCCCTCGGCTGGATTCTCCTGCGCACCCTGAAGGAGCCCGAGACGCCCGGGACCCGGCCCGTACCCGGCCGTCCCGTACCCGGCCGTCCTACACCAGCGGCCGGGCCGACATCAGCAGATGCTGGTGCGCCGGCTGCGACGCCTCCGCCACGGCGTCCTCCTGGGACGCCCACCCGGTGACCATCGCACGCTGGCCGGGGCCCAACAGCTCGAACCGGATCACGGGCGCGTCGAACGTGGCCAGGGCGTCCATCAGATACGAGGGGTTGAAGGCGACCGTCAGCTCGTCGGTGCCGTCGAGAACGGCCGGAAGACGCTGGGAGGCGACATCGTCCTCGTAACCCGCCTGCAGCAGCACCGAGCCGCCGGAGAAGGTCAGTTGGAGCGGACTGCCGCCCTCCGCGACCACGGCGACACGCTTGACGGCCTCGACCAGGGGCGCCCGGTCCGTCAGCGCGGAGACGGGGTCCGTCATCGCGAACAGCTTGTCGTGGCGCGGCAGTCGGCCGTCCAGCAGACGCACCGTCGTGCGCATCCCGGCCAGTTCGAAGCCGACCGAACCGCCGTCCAGCGCGAGTCGGACCATTCCGGACCCGCCGAAGGAGCGGGCGATCTCGCTCAGTCTGCGGGCGGAGACCACGACGTCGGCCGCGACGCCGTCCTTCCCGGGCTTCCACGGCAGGGTGCGTACCGCGAAGCGATAGCGGTCGGTGGCGGCGAGCGTCATCGTGTCGCCGTCGAGGGCCAGCCGGATACCGGTCAGGGTCGGCAGCGTGTCGTCCCGGCCCGCCGCCACCGTCACATGGGCGACGGCCGCGGCGAACTCCGCCGCGTCCACCGCGCCGAGCACCTCCGGCAGGGACGGCAGCGACGGGTAGTCGTCCAACGGCAGTACCGAGAGCCCGAACCGGGCACTGTCGCCGGCCAGCGAGAACCGTGAGCCCTCGACCGCACACTCCACCGCGCCCTCGGGCAGCACCCGGCAGACATCGAGCAGCCGGCGCCCCATCACCAGCACCGTCCCGGCCCGTACGGTCTCCGCCTCCACCTCGATGCACGCGGAAGCCTCGTAGTCGAGGCCCGAGATGCGCAGCCGGCCGTCGGCCGCCTCCAGCAACAGCCCGCCCAGCACGGGAACGGGCGAACGCGTGGGCAGCACGCGCGCCGCCCAGGCCACGGCGTCGGTCAGTGCACTGCGCTCGATGCGGAACTCCATGGCAGCGGCCTCTCCCGGTCGTCTCTGATCGTGATCCTGATCCTGATCCGACCCTAGGGGCCACCACTGACAACGGGAGGAGGACCGGCAACGGGAGTAAGGAGAAAGGGAGAAGGAAGGACCGGCCGCGGCCGACGACAGCGGCCACCCCCGTGAGCCGCTGCCGTCGTCCCCGTGCCCCTCCCCCGAAGGGCCCCGCGACCGTGATCGGACTCTAGTAGGGCTTGGTCAGGTCGGTGTTGGTGGTGCGTGTCCTGTGGGTTCAGTGTGTCGTTGATGGAGTGTGACTCCGGAAGAAATTGCATTTGT
>NZ_JBVJMV010000047.1:0-59016 GCF_055584025.1 Streptomyces sp. NPDC104309
CTTTCGGATTCAGGTTAGCCATCGGACCCAGGAACATCCCTCCGAGTTCCTCCCGGCTTGACCGGGGATATAACAGGGCGCTTTCGTGGCGCAGCGAGATTGAACAGGTCATCGAACCGGCGATCACGATCGTCGGTCGCCCAACAGTGCAGCTCGGTCTGCATCTCCAGTACCCGGCGCTCGGCCTTGAGCAGCGCGAACTCCAGCGCGTCGGTGTTCACCAGCGGCCTCCCGGCATTGCAGCATCCTCCCTGCCGACTTGTCGGCCCTCTTCGCCATGTACGGAGCCTTCCTCCGCTCGGACTACCAGGTCCTGTCCTGTCGTTCTTCGTGGATCAGCCCGGGGCGTCTGGTGCGGTGCATCGCAAGGTGGAGGTTCGTCCTCGTACTGGACGTACTCGGGCGACGCCGACAACGCGGCGGGGTGCCGCACCAGACGCCCCGGGCCCGCGAAGATCGGCAGGACAGGGCCTACGGGGCCTCCGCCCCACCTGCGGACATCAGCCGGCAACGGGCCTGCCCTCGATCTCCGGACCGGATGCCCGGAAAGTGGGGCGACCGCAGGCGGTTCCCACGTTCACCATGTGCCGATCGGCCAGGTCGGCGTCCCGCCACCACTCTGGCAGCATCACCACACCTACGCCGCAGACGTTCAGTGTGGCCTCCCCACCGGCAGTTGGAGACCGGCTTCGGAGTTGACCGCCCCGTCGAAGCGAGCGGTCACGCACTGCCCCCTGCGCCCTTGCGGCCGTGACCAGAACCGCCGGTAGGAGTCCGAGGGGGGTCGGTGGTGGTGCGCTCAAACTCCAGTGCGCATGCCTGGAGTTGACAGATTTTGACATGCCTTGTTTGAACTGGCCGGCGTAGGCGCGCGTTGCTGCGAACGATGGCAGGCTGCTTCGTGACCGGCTCACCGATTCATCGGCATCCGGACCGTGCGCCCCGGACACCACTCGACGGCCTGTTCCCGCCGGTGCGCTCCACTTCCGAGGAGGACTCCGACATGTCATCTCCCACTTCCACGAAACGAACTGTCGCGGCGGTGCACGCAGCCCCGGTGTTCATGGATACCGAGGCGACCGTCGGCAAGGCCATCGGCTTCATCGAACAGGCCGGCCAGGAAGGCATCGACCTGCTGGTGTTTCCCGAGACCTTCGTGCCCGGTTACCCGTACTGGATCGAGGCCTACGCCCCGCTGGACCAGCAGGGTGCCAACGCCGCCTACGCCGAGGCGTCCGTGGAGGTGCCCGGTCCGCAGATCGCCCGGGTTCAAGCCGCTTGTGGCCGCGCCGGGGTCGGCACCGTCCTCGGTGTCAGCGAACGGCTCGCGGGTACCCGCACGTGTTTCAACAGCCAGGTCTTCATCGAACCCGACGGTACCGTTCTCGGAGTTCACCGCAAGCTCCAGCCCACCTACGCCGAACGGATCGTGTGGGCTCAGGGCGGCGGCGCCACCCTCGGAGTCTTCGACAGCACGCTGGGTCGGATCGGCGGCCTGGTCTGCTGGGAACACACCATGAACCTGGCACGCCAGTCCCTGATCACCCAGGGCCAGCAGATCCACGCCGCAGCATGGCCCGGTCTGTCTACGATGTCCGGCTTCGAGACCGTCGCCGACGTTCAGATCGACGCCATGATGAAGACTCACGCTCTCACGGCGCAGGCGTTCGTCATCTCCGCCGCAAACCCGGTGGACGAGACATGCCTGCAGTGGATGGAGCACACCATGGGACCGCAGAAGCACATCACTGCGGGCGGCGGCTGGTCGGCTGTGATCCACCCCTTCAACCAGTATCTCGCCGAACCGCACACCGGCCTCGGGGAGAAGCTCGTCACCGCCGAGATCGACCTCGCCGACATCAACGCCGTCAAGGTCTGGGTCGACTCCCGCGGCCACTACGCTCGACCGGAGATCCTCGGCCTACGGGTCGACCGACGCCCGCTCTGGCACGACGAAGGACACCGTGAATGGCTTGCCGCCCCGAGCGACAGCACCACCACCCCGGCGGCCGAAAGGGCCTGAGTCCGAGCGTGGACATCGGCCCCCGGAACGGGGCCGAAGCGCTCACGGGCCCCGCCGCTCGCTGGGAGGAAACACAGGAGCAGCCTGGCCCGTTTCCTATCCCCGTCGATGCTGGTCATCGGGGTAAAGACAGTATCCGCCGCTTCGTAGGCGTCGGTGACGGTGGCGCGCTGCGGCTGCGCGCCACCGGCCGCAGACACCTCGACGACGTCTGCCACCTTCGCATTCCAGATCCTCGCCCATGCGGCTCCGCACAAGGCGCTGTATCTGCTCTCCACGACTGCGTCGGCCGAGGTGCGATGCGACGGGCCGAGGGCTGTGTGGGCAGGCTGCAGGCCCTCGGGACCGGGTCGGTCGCAGGCGACGATATTCATGAGCACCATGCATCTGCCGCCCGCTGAGTACTACGCTTCCCTGCCCAAGCACATCGCCGGCGCCGGAGTGATCATCCATGACACCACCGGCCGCATTCTTCTGGTTCGGCCGTCCTATCGCATCGACTCCTGGGAGATCCCCGGCGGTGGGCTGGACTTGGGTGAGGACCCGTTACAGGCCGCTCGGCGCGAGGTGAAGGAAGAACTCGGCATCGACGTCCGGCCGGGCCGACTGCTGGCCGTCGACTGGGTACCGGCACAGGTCGACGGCCGTCCGCCGCTGGCCAATTACCTCTTCGACGGCGGCCTGATCACTCAGCAGGAGGCCCACAAACGCATCCGCCTCGCCCCCGGAGAACTCACGGCATGGCAGCTGGCCACCCCCGGCCAGTGGGACACCCTCCTCGTCCCGCACATGACTCGCCGCCTGCACGCCTGCTCCCGCGCACTGACCCAGGACACCACCGTCTACCTGCGGTACGGATTCGAACCCGACCGCCACCAGACCTGACGAACCGTCATGGCACGCCCATGTGAAGCCGCGCCAGGCCGCGCAGGGCGATCGCCTGCGTCCTCCGGCCCCCGACGTCACCCCGGACCGCCCCGGTCTGCTGGTCACGCCTCCGCAGCACCGTCCGGGCCTACGGAGCGTGCGAGGGAGTCGGTCAGCCACAGGTGGGACACGCCGAGTGTGACCGGCTCGCCGCTTGCCTCGGCCACGAGCTGCCAGTAGCGGCGCATCCGTGGGTCCCGGTCGGCGGCCACATGGGCCAGCAGCCGGCCTCTGAACTGCGGAGTGTCGTTGCTGCCACGCACCGAGGAGTGTGCCGCGACGAACCGATCGAGTTCGGGACCCACGCGGGGAGGCTCGCCCGCCTGCACCATGGGCTGGGCCAGAGCGCACGCCTCGCTGATCCCGTTCATCAGCTCGGCCTCGTCGGCGATCAGTTCGGCGTTGGCCCGCGCCATGGCCAACAGGCCGCGTGTCAGTGCCCGATCACCGGCGAGGACGAACAGTTCGGCGAATGCGACCACTTGCTGCGGGGTCGGGTCCGTGGGCGGCTCGGGCACGGCGGTGGTCACGAACGCGGTGAGCATCGCCTCAGACACCGGGGCGACCATCGTGCGTCTCCAGAAGTCGATCAGTGCGTCGCGGGCGGCACCCCCGCTCTCCACGGCGGCCAGCAGCTCCAGCCTGATGGCCCGGTCGGCCGGTCGGGCCTCCTCGACCGCACGCAGCGAGGCCCGCCGCCAGGCCAAGTCTGCGAGCTGCACGTCGAGTGCGGCCCGCTCGGCCGCGACGACCTCTGCCACCGAGCGTTCGCCGACGAGCACGTGCCGGATGGAGGGCAGCCCGAGCCCCAGCCCGCGTAGCCGTCTGACCAGGACGAGCCGCTCCACGGCCGCCTGGTCGAACCTGCGGTGCCCGCCCGTGCTGCGCACCGAGTCCACGATGCCTTCATCACAGTAGAAGCGAATGGTCCGCACCGGCACGCCAGTCAGCCGCGCCAGGTCGCCGATCCCAAGCGTCTCATCGAGCAAAGGCACTTGAACCTCCACTGGACTGGAGTTTCTACGGTACCGGCATCACCCCATGAGAGGAGCTTTCGCGATGACGTCGACACTGGACACCGCACGGCGCGTGGAGGGTCTGCGGGAGCAGACCGGAGGGTTCACCCGCGCGGTCGCCGGAAGAGCCCCGGACACTCGGGTGCCCACCTGCCCGGAATGGCCGCTGCGTACCCTTGTCGGGCACGTCGGCCAGGAGCACCAGTGGGCGGCCGAACTCGTGCGCAACGGCGAGCAGCTGCCCGTCCCTGACCCGCGGCAGGCCGATCCCGGCACCCCGGACGAGTGGGCCCGGTGGCTGCGCGAGGGCGCGGAGGAGTTGATCCGCGCGATCCAGGAGACCGGTGCGGACACCGAGATACAGACGTTGTTCGGGCCGCGGCCGGCGGCCTTCTGGCTACGCAGGGTTCTGAGCGACACCTGCGTCCATCACTACGACGCGGCGCTTGCGACGGGCACCGCGTTCGAGATCGCCGACGACTTCGCGGCCGACGTGATCAGCGAGAACCTGGACCTGCTGTCCACGCCGGCGTTTGAGACGGTCAGGCCGACGGTCGCCCGGCTGCGCGGCCGGGGCGAGCGGATCGGGTTCCGGCCGAACTCCATGGAAGGCTGGGTGATCACCAGGACGCCTGAGGTGCTGCGGTGGGAGCGTGGGCCGGTCAAGGCCGACGTGGTGGTATCGGGAGCGGTGGCGGACCTCATGCTGGTGTTTTCCCAGCGTGTCCCTCCGGAGGACGACCGGGTGACGGTGACGGGCGACCGCGCGTTGCTGGATCACTGGCTGGCCCACACGGCGCTCTGATGCCCTGAGTCAGTGATTCGTCGGCGGCAGACGGCGGCGAGCGATTCGAGGATTTGGTTGGCGGTCTTGGTCCAGATGACCGCCAGGCCGGCTTCATTCGCGACCGCACCCCGGAGGGGCGTGCCGGAGCGCAGTGCCTCGAACCGGCGCGATGCCAGTGTCCCGGACCGGATCGCGGAAGGAGGTGGGGGCTCACCCGACGGACCGTCCGGAGTTCAGCGAACCGAAGCTGCTTCAGTCCGGACTTCAGAAGCCTCAAGGGTTGAGCAGCCGGTGGAGGCGGGAGTTCCCGGGAGCGCGCTGCGCGGTTCGGAGGTCGGGGACAGACCTGAGGGGGGCCTGTTCGGTCGTGGGGGTCAGGGGAGAGGCGTTGAGGTGGGCAATGTGCCCTTCTCTCGATGGTGTCGGTGGTCCATGGGCGGCCAGCTGTGATTCCCCACGCGCAGCCACTGGCCGGCGGGGCGGCGCCTGGCCGCGGGTGTCATAGTGAGTGAGCTGTCCGACAGGGTTGCCTGGTTGATCCCCCCCGACCGCCAGGAGGGGCGATGATGAGGGCATGGCATTGTCTACAGCGTTCACGAAGTTGTTCGGTGTGCAGCATCCCATTGCCTTGGCACCCATGGGCGGGTCGGCCGGCGGAGCTCTGGCTGCGGCTGTCTCCCGCGGCGGTGGGCTGGGGTTGGTGGGCGGTGGGTACGGGGATGACCGGGACTGGCTGACCCGTGAGCTGGCGATCGCGGCCGGGGGCGGGAAGCCGTGGGGAGTCGGGTTCCTGAGCTGGGCAGCCGGTGTCGACGCGGTCGAGCAGGCGCTGGAGTACGGCCCCGCGGCTGTGACGCTGTCATTCGGGGATCCGAGCCCGTTCGTGGAGCGAATCCGTGCAGCCGGCGCGGCGTTGATCATTCAGGTCACCGATCTGGAAGAGGCCCGGCAGGCGGTGGATCTGGGGGCCGATGTCATCGTGGCGCAGGGCAGCGAGAGCGGCGGGCACGGGGCCCGGCACGGGAGGGCCACGCTGCCGTTCGTGCCCGTTGTGGTGGACCTGGCGGCACCGGTGCCGGTGCTGGCGGCCGGTGGGATCGCCGACGGCCGTGGCGTGGCTGCCGCCTTGGCACTGGGGGCCGCCGGGGCGCTCATCGGCACCCGCTTCCAGGCCACGGCGGAGGCCCTGGTCGACCCCTCGATCGCCGAGACGATCGTCCACGGGCGGGCGGAGGAAACGGAACGCAACGCTGTCCTCGACATCGCCCGGGGGGCCCGGTGGTCGACGACGAAGTACACGGCTCGCACTCTCGGCCATCCCTACCTCGACCGCTGGCGAGGCAGGGAGGACGAACTCGCCACGGACGCCCGAGCCCGAGATGCCTACCGGGCCGACGTGGCACGGGGTGCTGTGCCCCCGCTGCCGGTGTGGGCCGGCGAGGGCGTCGACCTCGTCAACGACCTGCCACCCGCAGCCGATCTGGTTGCCGCACTGGCCGCCCAGGCCGACAACGCCCTCGCCCGCGCAGGAAGGCACTGATCGGAGCACCCCGGAGGCGCTGACTGTTGGTCACTTCCACAACTGGCGGTCCCTGGACCGTCCTTGGTGGCCGCTCAGTGGTCGTCGACCGGCCGGGCGTCGCAGGCGGTGCACTCTGGGACGAGCAGGTGAGGGTCGGCGGTGTCGGGTCACCGAGATCTCCCGGTGCCCCAGGTTGTCGCGGACGGCCTGGGGAGTGAGGTTGTCGAGTTGCCGGACGTGGTCGGCGGACGTGGTCGGCGATCGTGATCGTCCGGTCGCCGGGATTCACGTCGTCGAGCTGGATTTGTCGGATGTCGCCAGGGCGGGCCGCGTGGCGAGCGGACGTGGCGTCCAGTCGGGGGATGACGGCGGCCGAGGGCGACCCGCCCGGAGCCGATGGCTACGGGCGAGCCGCCTGACGCGGGTCGCCGGGGTCACCGGCCGGAACCAGGGCCGCTTCGTAACGGTCGACGCCCCGGAGCAGGACGACGCAAGACCGCTGGAACCGCCGGCTGTGGTCGGTGGAGGTCCCGCTCCTGGACGGGGCGGCGGAACTCCTCGTAGAGGTCCGGGTAGGCACCCTCGAAACGGGCCGGTGACTCCCCAGTCCGCCCTTCATGTCCAGGACCGCCTCGTAAATCGCTGTTCGCCACAGGATCAGTCAGGTGCACGCCACGCTCGTCATACGGGGAGGTGACGACGGAGAGTGGCGTTCGGACATGACAACCACGACATCGGCTCGGCAGAACTCTATGAGCGGGTCGCCTCGTAGTCGGGTAGTGCGGCCGGAATGGTCCGGGTCACCGGGCGCATGGCCAGGACCAGTACGGCCAGCCCGGCGAAGATGGCCGCGGCGACGACGCCGGTGACGTGCAGGCCGGCGGTGAATGCTTCCCGCGCTGTGCGCAGCAGTTCCGCGCCCTGACCGGCGGGAAGGCGCTGTCCGGCGGCGACCGCGCCGGCCAGCGAGTCGGACAGGCCGTGCATCCGGCTGCGGTAGACCACCGCGGCCACCGCACCGAGCAGCGCGAAGCCGAGCGAACCGCCGAAGTAGTTGCCTGTCTCCGACATCGACGCCGCCGAGCCGGCGCGCTCCGGAGGCACGGACCCGACGACCAGCCCGGTGCCGAGCGCGAACAGCGGGCCGGTGCCCAGCGCCAGCACGGCGATGCCGGTCATCACCAGCGGCAGGGCGCTCGCACCGTCGACGCCGACCAGCAGCAGGCTGCCCAGCGCCGACCCCACAAGCCCGCCGGCGATCGCGGTCGTCTGCTTCATCCGCCGGGCCAGCGCCGGCGCGGCCATGGTGCCGACCGCCACGCCCAGGCCCATGGGTGCGAACAACACGGCCGACACGACCGGCGAGTAGCCCAGCACGCTTTGCAGGTACTGGGTCACCAGCAGGCCCGTACCAGCCATGGCGACGCCGGCGAAGACCAGCGCGACGATTACGGCCGTGAACGGGCGGTTGCGCAGCAGCCGCAGGTCAAGGAGCGGCGCCTCCAGTCGCAGTTGCCGGCGGACGAACAGGAATCCGAGGGCCGCGCCGACGGCGAGGGCCGCCGTCGGTACCACTGGCGCGCCTTCGACGGCCAGCTGCTTGATGCCGTAGACCATCAACAGCACCGCCACGAGCGACAGCCCGACGCTGCCCAGGTCCAACCGGCCGGCCTGGTCGCTGCGGAACTCAGGCAGCAGGACCGGCCCGGCGAGCAGCAGCAACACCATTGCCGGCACGGCGAACAGGAACACCGATCCCCACCAGAAGTACTGGAGCAGGAATCCGGCCAGTACGGGTCCGAGTGCGCCGCCGGTGAACTGGCAGGTCGCCCAGATCGCGATGGCCTTCCCGCGCTGTCGTTCGTCGTGGAACATGTTGGTGATCAAGGCGAGTGTGGACGGCGCCAGGGTCGCGCCGGCGACGCCCAGCAACGCGCGCGCGATGATCAGCATCAGCGGGCTGACTGCGAAGGCGGCCACGAGCGACAGCACCGCGAACGCCGCTCCGCCGATCAACAGCAGCCGTCGGCGGCCGATCCGGTCGCCGAGCGTACCCGTCGTGATGACCAGGCCGGCCACCATGAATCCGTAGCTGTCACTGATCCACAGCTGCTCGACGTTGCTGGCCCCCAGGTCGGCGCTCAGCCGGGGGAGCGCGAGGAGCAATGCCGTCGCGTCCATCGCGACGAGCAGTGTCGGCAGCATGAGGACGACCAGTCCCAGCCATGCCCGGTTGACTTGCATATCCGAAACTCCCTGTTCTCTCGACGTTTCGCCGGTTGGTCGGAGCGGTCGAGAGCTTCTTGACATCGGTACGGCCGGAAATTCCTCGTGTCCGGCTCGGCGGGGCGTCCCCGGACATGACGACCTCGCGGTCCGGGCGATCCGACGGTGAAAAACTGGTGCGAACTTTTTTGGTGGGGGATGTCAAGACGAAGGCGGCGGCTCCGACCAACCGGTCGACGGGCCCCGCCGGGGCTCGCGAACCACGAGGAGTACGAGATGAAGTTCCTGATCAGCCTGCACATGAACCCGGCCGTGCTGGACGCGCTGACCGACGAGGAGAAGGGGGCGATCGGCGACGGTCACAGCAAGTTCATCGAGGCGGTGAAGAAGTCCGGCGAGCTGATCACCACGCAGGCGCTGGTCGACCCGTCACAGGCCGCTGTGGTGTCCGTACGCAAGGGCCAGCCGGTGGTGACCGACGGACCTTTCCTGGAGTCCAAGGAGTATCTGGGCGGTTTCTACCTGATCGACTGCGAGAACAAGGAGCGGGCGATCGAGCTGGCATCGCAGATCCCGGACGCCGCGGTCGTGGGTCTGGGGGTCGAGGTGCGACAGGTGATGTTCGCTGATGGACAATTGGAGGCATGACAGCACAAGCCGTCGAGGACCTGCTGCGTGAACTCACGCCGCAGGTCCTCGGTTCGTTGGTACGTCGGCACGGCCAGTTCGAAGGGTGTGAGGACGCCGTACAGGAGGCTGTCCTCGCCGCCACCGTGCAGTGGCCGGCCGAGGGCGTGCCGAACAACCTTCGCGGCTGGCTGGCGACTGTCGCGTCCCGGCGATTGATCGACCAGATGCGCAGTGACCACGCGCGCCGCGAGCGGGAGTCGGCGACGGCCGCCGAGGTGGTGCCCGACGATGTACCGGACACCGACGACACGCTCGTCCTGCTGTTCCTGTGCTGCCATCCGACGCTGACCGCGGCCTCGCAGACCGCCCTGACGCTGCGGGCGGTCGGCGGTCTGACCACTGCCGAGATCGCCCGCGCGTTCCTGGTGCCGGAGGCCACGATGGCGGCCAGGATCAGCCGGGCCAAGCAGCGCATCAAGGCCGCAGGCAGCTCGTTCAGCCTGCCGGACGGCGTGGAACGCGAAGAGCGGCTGCGGGTCGTCCTGCACGTGCTCTACCTGATCTTCAACGAGGGCTACACCGCCTCTTCGGGCAGCGAGCTGCACCGCGCCGACCTCGCGCACGAGGCGATCCGGCTGACCAGGACGGTGCACGCGCAACTGCCCGAGGACGGCGAGGTGACCGGGCTGCTCGCACTGATGCTGCTGACCCACGCCCGCCGGGAGGCGCGTACGACGACGGCCGGGGGCCTGGTGCCACTGGACGAGCAGGACCGGACGAAGTGGGACCGCGGGCTGATCGAGGAGGGCACCGAGCTGGTCAAGGCGTCGCTGGCCGGCCCGGCGCTGGGGCCTTACCAGCTGCAGGCCGCCATCGCCGCCACGCACGCCGACGCGGCCACGGTGGAGGAGACCAACTGGCCGCAGGTGCACGCCCTCTATCTGATTCTGGAACGGATCGCTCCCAACCCGATGGTCACCCTCAACCGTGCGATCGCGCTCGCCGAGACCGAGGGCCCGCCGGCCGGGCTGGCCCTGCTGGTCACATTGGACGGTGACGAGCGGATGGCCGGGCATCACCGGCTGCTGTCCGTACGGGCGCATCTGCTGGAGAAGACCGGCGACACGGCCGGGGCGTACGAGCACTACCGCCGCGCCGCGAAGTCCACGGCCAGCCTTGCCGAGCAGCGCTACCTGGAGTCCCTGGCCGGCCGGGTGAGAAGGTCTGACGGAGCTGTCGGAGGGCGACCGCCCGGTGCACCGGCGTTCCGGACCCGGACGCCGGCGGCGTGCCGAGCAGTTCCAACGGCGGACGGCCGAGGCGCGGCAGGCCGCCGAGCGGACCCGTGAAGCCGCCCGTCGCGCGGCGCAGGGCGCCGACGACGCCCGCGGCCTGGCCGGGCGGCGCCGACCGTGGTGGAGGCTTCGGCCGCGGCGCAGGCCTTCGCCCAGCCCTCGCCCAGGCCTTCGCGGCGTGATCCCGGGTCTGCCGCCGCGTCAGTCCGGCACGACACAACAGCATGGCGCCGGCTGACGCGGCATTCCGACCTCGGGTCTCATGGCCGCCGTCCGGCTCCGAGGACGAGGCCGACGCGGAGATCCCGCAGTTCCGGCAGGCGGCGACCCGCCTCGTCCCGGGCCGCGCCGGCCGCTGCTCACCGCACCGTGGCCGCACCCGGGCCATGGATGCGCCCGCACACCGGATCCTGCCCCTGGATGCCGACCACCACTTCATGGAGCTGGACCCCGACTGTGCCGGCATCCTGGCCGTGCCGTTGCACAAGGACGTCATTCTTCCCGGTGCGCGTCCGTCGGCGTGATCGAAGGCCGTGACCAGGTACCTGGAGCAGTGATGAGTTGTTGGGCCCGTCGGTCGAACTCACGGAACGGACCGGTACGCATCAGTATCACCGGTCATCTTCAGGTGATTCAGGGCTTTAATTTCAAACATTAAACCCTGGTCTGGTTGTAAAATGTCATCCAAAGGATGACAAGTGGAATCGAATGTCATGCGAACGATGACACGCATTTCACCCGGTGGGTTGTCCGTGACCGGAACAGCCACAGAGAAGCCGGACCTCCCCGGTCTGCCGGTGTCTTTTGCCGCCGCCACGCAGGCGCTGGGCGCGGTGGAAGCCGCCGTGCGTCAAGCTGGCGCACCCGGCGGAGCGGAGGTCGCGGGCGCCGTGGCAGGGCCGGGAGAGGCCCTGGATGCTCTCCGTCGGTTGCGCGACGTGTGCCGCCGGCTGGCGGTGTGGGAACCGGGGCTCATCGAAGCGGCGCGTGGAGCCGGGGCCAGTTGGGCCGATATCGCTCATCCGCTGGGCGTCAGCAGCCGCCAGGCCGCCGAGCGCCGCTACCTGCGACTGTGTACAGGTCACCTGGGCACCACCGGGGAGCAACGGATACAGGCCGTCCGCGATCGCCGGGCTGCCGACCGCGCTGTCTCGGCCTGGGCGCGGGGCAATGCGGCGGACCTGCGCAGCCTGACCGGAGAGATCACGTCCTTCTACGGTCTCCCCGAGTCGGCTCGCGTCACCATGGCCGAACTCGGTATCGCTCTCGGCGAAGAGGACCCCGCCCGTCTCATCGGGCCGCTTGCCAAGGTGCGCCCGTACCTGGAGGGGTGCCGCGATCTCGCCGAGCGCGTGGACCGCGTTGTCCGGCAGGCCGAGAGTCTGCGCAGCGGCAGAAGTTCTCGCGCAATGAGCGGGAGGCCGGGGGCAGCGCCGCCGGAACGCCCCACGGCCGGGCGGGGAGGTGAAACAGCAGGAAGAGTACTCGTTGAAGGGCTGGCTCAGGTCCATCCGTGAAATACACGAGGGAGACAGTGATGGCGCGGGCAGTGGGCATTGACCTGGGAACGACGAACTCCGTGGTGTCCGTGCTCGAAGCCGGCGAGCCGACGGTCATCACGAACACCGAGGGCGCACGGACCACTCCATCGGTGGTCGCCTTCGCGAAGAACGGTGAGGTGCTGGTCGGCGAGGTCGCCAAGCGGCAGGCGGTGACGAACGTCGAGCGCACCGCGCGGTCGGTCAAGCGGCACATGGGGGACGCCCAGTGGCGTTTCCCCGAGTCCGGGGACATCGACGGCAAGCGGTACACCGCGCAGGAGTTCTCTGCCCGGGTGCTGCAGAAGCTGAAGCGGGACGCCGAGGCGCATCTCGGGGAGGACGTCACGGACGCGGTGATCACCGTCCCGGCCTACTTCAACGACGCTCAGCGCACCGCGACCAAGGAGGCGGGCCGGATCGCGGGCCTGAACGTGCTGCGGATCATCAACGAGCCGACGTCCGCGGCCCTGGCCTACGGTCTGGACAAGGAGAACGACCAGACGATCCTCGTCTTCGACCTCGGCGGCGGCACGTTCGACGTATCGCTGCTGGAGATCGGCGAGGGCCTGGTGGAGGTGAAGGCGACCAACGGGGACACGCACCTCGGTGGTGACGACTGGGACCAGCAGGTCGTCGACCACCTGGTCAAACAGTTCAAGAACGGCTACGGCGTGGATCTGTCCAAGGACAAGATGGCGTTGCAGCGTCTGCGGGAGGCAGCGGAGAAGGCGAAGATCGAGCTGTCGGCCGCTACCGAGACCACGATCAATCTGCCCTACATCTCGGCTTCGGCCGAGGGCCCGCTGCATCTGGACGAGAAGCTCACGCGCGCACAGTTCGAGCAGCTCACGGCGCCACTGCTGGAGCGCTGCAAGGGGCCGTTCCACAACGCGGTCAAGGATGCCGGGATCAAGGTGTCGGACATCGATCATGTGATTCTGGTCGGCGGCTCGACGCGGATGCCGGCGGTGACCGAGCTGGTGCGGGAGCTGACCGGCAAGGATCCGCACAAGGGTGTGAACCCGGACGAGGTCGTCGCCATCGGTGCCGCGCTCCAGGCCGGTGTCCTGAAGGGCGAGGTCAAGGATGTCCTGCTGCTCGACGTCACCCCGCTGTCCCTCGGTATCGAGACCAAGGGCGGCATCATGACGAAGCTCATCGAGCGCAACACCACGATCCCGACCAGGCGTTCCGAGATCTTCACGACGGCCGAGGACAACCAGCCATCTGTGCAGATCCAGGTGTTCCAGGGCGAGCGCGAGATCGCGGCGTACAACAAGAAGCTCGGGATGTTCGAGCTGACCGGTCTGCCGCCGGCCCCGCGTGGAGTCCCGCAGATCGAGGTCGCGTTCGACATCGACGCGAACGGCATCATGCACGTCGCCGCCAAGGACCTCGGCACCGGCAAGGAGCAGAAGATGACCGTCACCGGTGGCTCCTCGCTGCCGAAGGACGACATCGACCGGATGGTGCGCGAGGCCGAGCAGCACGCGGAGGAGGACCAGCGGCGCAAGGAGGCCGCCGAGACCCGCAACCGGGCGGAGACCCTGGTCTACCAGACCGAGACACTGCTGCGGGACAACGCCGACAAGATCCCCGCGGATGCGCGTGCCGAGACCGAATCGGCTCTGGCGGTGGTCAAGGAGAAGCTCAAGGGCGAGGACGCCGCCGAGATCCGTGCCGCCACCGACAAGGCCGCGGCCGCGGCGCAGAAGATCGGCACCGCCCTGTACGCGCAGGCCCAGGGTGGCGGGGCCGCCGGAGACGGTACCGCCGCCGGCGGCACGCCCGATGGCACGGGCACCGGTGACGAGGAGGTCGTCGACGCGGAGATCGTCGACGACGAGCGGAAGGGAGGTACCGGATGAGCAAGAACCCTCACTCAGAGCACCACGGTGATCGGTCGCTTGTGGTGGTATGCGACCCGCGCAGGATCGCCCCGGTCCCCCTCCGGGACGGGCGATGCCCAGATGCCTCTGGACCGACCGGGAGGGGTTCGGCCGGGACGGGTTCGGCCGGGACCGGTTCGGACGGCGCCGGCACGGCACGTCCGGGCGTCGGCCGGACCGACCACGCGGAGGCCGCGCGACCGCCTGAGCAGATCGCTGAACTGACCGCGGACCTGCAGCGGGTGCAAGCCGAGTACGACAACTATCGCAAGCGGGTACGCCGCGACCGACTGGCGATACGGGAGATCGCGGTGGTCAACGTCCTCACCGGCCTGCTTCCGGTCCTGGATGTCCTGGAAGAGATCCGCCGACAGGGCGACGACCACGGCGCGGCGGCAGTCCTCTGCGACGTGCTTGAGGCGCGGCTGGCGGCGCTGGGCCTGCGGACCGTCGGCGCAGCGGGTGAACCCTTCGATCCCCGCATGCATGAAGCCATCACCTACGACGCCTCCGGTGCGGCACAGGCCGTATGCGCCGAGGTGATGCGGCACGGCTACCGGGTCGGCGACCACCTCCTGAGACCTGCCCAGGTGGCGGTGACAGGGCTCACCCCCGCCGAATAGTCGCACGGGACAATTCCCGGGACCGGGCACGGGGCCAGGGCTTCGGCGTAGTCGCGTGACGGCCGGTTCGTGGCGAACTGCCGGCTCAGCGATGCTCTCGGAACGTGACAGGCCCGGCTTCCAAGATCATGGAGTCCTACCTTTCAAGAGGGTTCGAACTGGTCACTCGTAAGATCGGTCGGCCCAGGGGTCCTGGGTATGGCTGTCATGGAGGAGCCGATCGCGACGGCCTGGGGCGATGCCCCGAGTGCGGGGGTCGCGGCTGGGTGCCGGACGAGACGCGCGGCCGGGAGAACTGCCGTGCATGCCGCCGGACCCGCGTCTGCCTGATCTGCCGGGGAGCGGCCCAGCTCCCCATCTCCGAGCTGTCCTCGTACCAACGCGGTTACTACCCCGAGTTGGACCGGTAGAAGGCATGCCCTCGGCCCCTCATCCGCACCCCGGCACAGCCCGCCCGGCAGCGCTTCGCCCGGGCGCCCGCACTCGGTGCACTCCACGGGGTTCCGGCGCCCCGGGCTTACCTCCCTGGCCGGGCTGAGCGGGGCTTGCTCCGCATAGCCGGAGTGAAGAACGGCGCTGAGTCCACGGTGAAGCCGTCGCACGAGGCGCATGTCAGGAAGCACCTCGCGCTCACCGTGGTGAGGACGAGCGCGTTCTGGCCGTGGTGGGCGCCTACCGGGCCGGCAAGGTGCAGCAGATCACGACCAGGACTGCCGGGGACATCCTGGGCGGCGCCACTGGGAACCTGAGCGGCCTGATCACCTCGGCGTCCACGGCCAAGACCCTCAGCAAGCAGCGTGACGCCACTCCGGACCGCACCGCCGGCCCTGATCTGTCAGTCGCGGAACGGAACTTCCTCGCCCTGACGACCGGCCGGCTGATCGTCTACAAGCGGGGTGGCTTCCCCACGGCGCGGCCGACGAAAGCGCTCCACGACATACCGCTCGCGCGAATCGAATGGATCAGGAAGCCGGAACCCTCGACCGGTTTGATCAAGGCATCGCGATGCGACATCGGGGTGGACAGCCGTGAAGTCGCCCGGCTGGAGTTCCCCCGCGCCACGGCCCGACAGGGGGTCGAGCTCATCAGGAAGCTGATCGGCCTTGTCGCGCCTCCGCAGGAGGGCGATTCATGAGAGGGCCCACCCGCGCGGACGCGCCACGCCCGCCGGGGAGCGCAGCCTGGGAGCATGGGGGCGGCACCTCCGCGTCCCCCTCACCGGCACCATCCCCAGGGCCTGTCGGGGCCCAGGGCGTCAGCGGCTTCTCGCCCAGTCTCCTCCTACGACCGGGGGAAGCCGCTTCTCCGCGCCTCTACGCGCCCGTGGCTACTTTCTGACCGGGCACACACCGCCGGCGGTCGTGTTGTAGGTGGGTGCGGACTTCATCGCCACTGTGCTGCCGCCGAGCTGGATCAGGATCTCGTCGGACAGCAGGTCCTCCTTGCCCTTCAACGCGTCGGCGACCTTGGCGTCCTTCGGGAACACCATCTCCGCCGCGATGTTGTCCTGCACGATCCGGGCGAGATTGTCGAGCGCTGTGAAGATCGGGTCCTTCGGCGTCTCCAGTCCGGGCAGATCGATCAGGTGGGTGTCGACCTTCGCCGCGTTCATGCAGTCCTTGATGATGATGGTGTTCTGGTTGAGCACACTGGTGGTCCACTGCGACAGCACCACGCAGTACAGGTCCGCCCATGCCTGCTCGCCGACCTGGGCACGCCAGGACGTCATCAGGTCCTGTACGCCCTTGATCTGGGCCTGCGCAGCGTGCTTCATGTTGGTGCGGATGTCGGGGTAGACCCTGCCGGAAAAGTCCTCGAACGATTTCATGTCGAACGTCTTCGCCGCGACCGAGGCGCTGATGAACTTCAGTGCGGCGTCGAGGATGTTGCCGCAGGACGTCGTCAGCGCGGCCGGCAGCCCGGCGGCGGGGAGGTTCTGACGAGCTGTGGTGAGAGTGGCGGCGTACTTCTGCAGCGGCTCGATCCACGCTCCGGACTTGTCGTCGCTGAACGCCAGCATCAGAAGATCGTGCGGGTCGATGCGATCGGCGTTCGGCAGGTTCGGGATCTTGTCCGCCAGGTAAGAGGCGATCACCGAGAAGCAGCCGAGCGGAACGTGAGCGATGGACTTCGCCAGCTCGAACGTCTCCGACACGGGGTTGACGGACTGCTGCCCGCTCTCGGTCACGAGCGTGAACCTGCCGCCCTTCGCGTCGTTCTGCACCACGATGACCGGCGACAGGTGCTTGATCAACTCCGCCTTCAGCACCGCGTAGTTGGCGCGCATCCCGGCATTGACGGCGAAGATCGAGTCCTTTGCCTGCTGCTGGGTGACCTGCGAGATGCCCGCCGTACTCGTCATCGGGGTGTTCGCGGCACTCGGGGACGCCGAGTAGCCCAGCAGCGCCGCGGTGCCGATGCCGGAAGCGCCGCCTATAAAACCTCTGCGCGTAGCCATCTTCGTTTTCTCCGTGTTGAGTTCGGGTACGATTTTTTATTCATTGGGGGGACCATTCTCGTGGGGGGAATAATGGGGGCGCGTCGCGGTGAAGTCGCCGGCCCTCCTGGCGGGGGAAGGCACGCTTTCCTTCTTCCCCCTCCGGGAGGGCGAGCACTACTTCAGGGCGCTCTGCGAGGGGACCACGACTCCATAGAGGTCCTGGATCGTGGCGAGCGCGGACTCGTGAACCTGCTTCGCGGGGACACCGTTCGGGCTGCCGTTGAGAGGGAGGGGCCGGGTTGCGGAGGCATCAGCCACTACGGTGGGCTTGTTGCCGTTGAGGAATGCGCCCTGAGTGGTGAACAGGGTGCACATGTTCGTCATGAATCCGGCGATGATGACGTTCTCGTTCCCAGCCTTTTTGACCTCTTCGGCGAGATCGGTGCCGTGGAAGCCGTCCGGGACGGACTTCTCGTCGACGGGCTCTCCCTTGGCCGGCTTGAGCGCCGGAATGATCTGGCCCGCCTTCGACTTCAGGTCGTAGCCCTTGTCTACGATGTGAATGACCGGCGTCCCCGCCTTGCGGGCACGCTTGAGCAGAGCCTCGGCGTTGTTCACCGCCGCGCGCCATCCGTCGAGCTCCATCACACCCTCGGTGTAGGTGTTCTGGTAGTCGACCAGGATCAACGTCGCGTCGGAGAGCTTCGCGGGTGTCTCGTCCAGCTTGTTGAGCTCCCGCAGCGTCGTCGTGTCCTTCGCGACGTTCTTATCCGCGGCGGGTGACGACGACCGGCCCGTGCGCGGGGCTGCCTCGGAATTGCCGCCACACGACGTCGCGGTGGCGGCGAGAACGGTGACCACACCCAGCGCGACGACTGGACGCAGCAGCCTCATCAGACGATCTCCTTCTGCGACGGAACGACGACCCCGTACAGGTCGGCGATGGTGGCGAGGGCGCTGTAATGCACCTGGCAGGCATCGAGGTCGACGCCGGCCACGGGCAGCGACCGGGTCGCGGTGGCGTCGGCGACGACCGTGGGGTGGTTTCCGCGCAGGAAGGCGCCTTGCGCGGTGAACGCGACGCACATGTGCGTCATCCAGCCGGCGATGATGACCTGCCCGTCCGGAACGTGCGTGCCCAGGTCGGTCTCGTGGAACGCGTTGGGGGCCCGCTTGACGACCACGGGCTCACCGTCGATCGGCGTCAGACGGGGGTGGATCTGACCGATCTCGGCCCGGATGTCGTACGGGGTTCCCTCCCCGCCGTCGTTGATGACGTGTACGACCTTCGTGCCCTCCTGGCGGGCTCGCGCCAGCAGTTGCGCGGCGGCGTCGAGCGAGGCCTCCCAGCCGTCGAGTTCCATCACACCCTGGGTGTAGGTGTTCTGGAAGTCGACCAGGATCAGCGTCGAATCGGCGAGCTTCGCGGGCGTTTGATCGAAGCCGTTGAGCTCGCGCAGCGTCGTTCTGGACATGGGTGTACCGCCTTCGAATGTCGTGTGAGGGGTATCAGCCCGAAGAGTGCGGTGGGCTGCGTTCAAAACGCTATGGCCCAACCGCTGTGTCAGCAATGACGTCTAACTTGCAGATACGGACATGCCGTTCACTCGTGCAGCGTTCCGCAGCACGCGACAAGTTGTGAAGTCTGGGGGGAATATGCCGCGTTACACAAGGATTCTCGCTGCCGGGATTCTGCCCACGGTGGCGGTCGCCGTACTCGGCGGATGCTCGTCGTAGGTGCCGGAGACCGCCCCGGACCGCGAGCGGCACGGTGATTCCGGTTGGGCCGAGCAGTGCGGGCACGGGTGGCGCTCGACGTCGTCCGCGTCGATCGGGTGTGCGGTGTGAGGTCCGCCATGACCCTGGATGCTGTCACCAACCATTCCCGGAGCGTGCCCCCGTTCTATTTGTGAGTGAGAACGAGTGGTGACAGCCGATCGGCGGTTCCGGCCGCCCACGCGGAGCGTTTCCGATCTCGCTCCGGAAAGGAACGATTCTGACAGTCACCCGACGTGCGGCCGTGGCCTCCGCCCCGGCCCGGCGGGTCGTCGTGATCGACTTCCGGCCGCCCGTCCAAATTCGGCCGTCCCGACTGTCGGTTCATCGCATGGGTATAAGGCTGGCGGCATGGCGCTGGAGCTCTTTCAGGTGAACTTCAAAGCCCGGGATGACTTGGAGCTGGGCCGGTTCTGGGCGGAGGCGCTCGGCTGGAATGTTTCCAGCGTGGAACCCGGTGCGACCAGCGTTGAGCCCGTGGGTTCCGCGTGGTCGGACCCCGCCGCCGTCCGCGTCGATGTCGTCGCCGTCCCGGACCCCGAAACAGTGAGAGACCGCGCGCACATCGAACTCGCCACCACCTCTGCGGCCCATCACGCGGAGTTGGTCACGCGCCTGAAGGAGCTCGGCGCGACGCCCGCCGATGGGGGCCGGGGCGATCTCCCGCGGACAGTTCTGGCCGACCCGGAGGGCAACGTGTTCTGCGTCCTGGGGCCTTGGAAGATCTACCGGGACACCGGGCCGATCGCCGCGGTGGTCGTCGACTGCGCGGACCCGCGGGCCATGGCCCGGTTCTGGGGCGAGGCGATGGACTGGACCCTGCACGAGGTGGCCGACGATCATGCGCTGCTGCGCTCCGCCAAGGGTGTCGGCCCGTGTCTGGAGTTCCTCAGCACGCCCCACCTGAAGGACATGGGGCACCGCGTCCATCTCGACCTGGCGCCCTACCCCGTTGACGGCCAAACGGCGGAGGTGGCCCGGCCGAGGCCCTCGGCGCGACGCCCGCCGACGCAGGCCGGGGCGACTTCCCGTGGAAGGTTCTGGCCGACCCGGAAGGCAACGAGTTCTGCGTCCTCGGCCCGGCCTGACGTGGAGCCTCCCCGCCTGCTCCGCCACGCCCACGCCACCGAACTCGTCAATGACGGCGTCCTCATCGAAGTCGTCCGCCGCCGCCTCGGCCACGTCTGCGCCGAGACCACTCAGCTCGCCGACAGAATTGTCGACAACCAGTTCCGCGCCGCCCGATGCCACCGCCGACCGGCGCTGACACGGACAGTCCCGAGCCCTCGATCCAGGGTGCCCATCGACAGCCGGAAGACAGAGGACACCGAAGCAGTCCCGGTCAGCCCGCCCGCTGATGAGGCCGCGCCCAAGGCCGCCGCCGTGCCGCGCTGCCGGCGGGTGGCCCCTGCACGTCTCCGCAGCCGCATTTGGTCGTGACGATCTCCGGCCGCCAGTACCCGGCCGAGCCCAGTACCCGGCCGAGCCCAGTACCCCGGCCGAGCCCAGTACCCGGCCGAGCCCAGCAGCCGGATGGGCCCGGCCGCCGCCCTCTACACCGCCTTGTGCACCACGTGCGGCGGACCGTACGTCAATCCGTGGCGCCGTGTCCGGCCCTGACCTGGTCAGTCGTCGGTGTCCTCCTCGTCGACCGCATCCGGGTCGCGCAGGGGGCGCAAGCCCTGGCCGGGGCCGCCGGCCTTGATGTTGAACAGGCAGCGGCCCAGGAAGTTGATGTGCCGGTCCTTGAGCGGGGAGAGGCGGACGACGTCCTCCTCCTCGATGTCGTGACCCTCGGCGCGCAGCTGGGCGACGGCGGCGTCCAGGTGGCGGGTGTTCCACAGGGTATCCGGTGCAAGCTGGCGGATGATGGGTGTTCGTGCAGGTAGAACGTTTGCGGTCGTGTCCGTGAGAGATCGGTGCCAGAAGGTCTCGCGACGGGGCCCTTCATGGTCTGAGGCAGCGTTATTGCGCCAGGCGACTTCGAATACCTGCTCCTTCGGCAGCCCTGGCGGATAGGCTCGACCACATCCGCGAGATCACCGACGCTCTGGTTCGGGGCACCGAGGAGTCGTCGATGCAACACCTGGACCCGCGGTATGTCGCGCGGCTCGCCACGTATGGGACCGTGGCCACGCGCCTGTCTCTGCTGAGCGACCATCGGCTCGGTGAGGTCGTGGCCGCCGCGACCCCGCTCGGGTCCGGCATCGGCGGCAGGTCGGCGGAGCTGGACATCGACGGCGCGCGGGTGTTCGTCAAGCGGGTCCCCCTGACGGACACCGAGTTGCGGCCGGAGAACGCGCGGTCGACGGCGAACCTCTTCGGACTGCCGATGTTCTACCAGTACGGGGTGGGCTCAGCCGGGTTCGGGGCCTGGCGAGAGCTGGCAGTGCACGTCATGACCACTAACTGGGTCCTCGGGAACGAGTACGAGGGCTTTCCGCTGATGTATCACTGGCGCATCCTGCCCGACTCCTCTCCCGAAGGGTTGGCCGACGGGTTCGGGGGCATCGACGGGGCCGTCGCGCACTGGGAGGGCTCATCTGCCGTGCGCGAGCGCCTGAAGGCTATCGGCCGGTCTTCGTCCAGCCTGGTGCTCTTCTTGGAACACGTCCCGCAGACGCTCGGCGACTGGCTGCACGACTACCGGACCGCCGCGCCGGAGGGCGGAGAGGGCTCGCCGTATCTGTGGGTGGAGGAGGCCCTGGAGCGAGGGACTGCCTTCATGAGCTCGCACGGACTCGTCCACTTCGACGCCCACTTCGCCAATGTCCTGACCGACGGTCGACTGCTGTACTTCGCGGACTTCGGACTCGCCCTGAGCTCTGGCTTCGAACTGTCAGAGGCCGAGGCAGAGTTCCTCTCCAACCATCTCGCATATGACCGTTGCCACACCATGAGCCATCTACTCCGCCACCACCTGCCCGATGGGCTCCGCGGCGGTATGGAACACGAGGCGTTCCTGCGCGAGTGGATCGCCGGCCACCGGCCCGATGGTGTCCCGCGCGAGATCACCACGATCGTCGACCGGCATGCCCGAGCCGCTGCGGTCATGGGCGAATTCGCCCGCCGTCTGCTCACCGAGAGCAAGCAGACGCCATTTCCGGCCGCCGAGATCGGGCGGGCCTGGAGCACTGAATCCGCGGCGCCCTGCTGAGGCCGGATTGCCGCAGAAGATCGCCGTCAGGACGTCTCGGGATGGGTGGTGTGCCGGGGGCCGAGGCGGCATCGTAGTTCGAGGTTCTCGCTCTGCGCGGCTTCGAGGGCCTGCCGCAGGGCTTGGACCTCGTCGCGGTGCCGCCGCTTGAGTTCGGCGAGCTGGGCTGTGAGGGTGCGCACGACGTTGCTGGGCGAGTCGCCGGGCGGCTGCGTGGCTGGCCGCGGCGGGTGGTTTCGAACAGGAGGTCCGGCAGGTCGATCCCGGGAAGCATCGCCTCCGTGGCGGTCTTCAGCCAGGTCGGCGACTCCGGCTCGCCGAGCGCGCCGAGCTTGTCCACCGACGGGCGAGCACGGCCGCCGCACTCGGGGACGACGATCTCGACCTTCGCCTCACCTCCGGCCTCGGTCAACCGAAGACATCGGACTTGATCGTCGAAGGGCTGTCCCGTAATCCCTGGCGGGCGCGCGACGACAGCTACTTCCCCAAGCTCTCGGCTGCGCTCGAACAGGGGAGGCCCCATCCTCGCCGCGTTGTCGGAACTTCCGCATACATCCAGTATGCGGACGTCTCTCCGCCTTGCGATGCACCGCATTTGACGCCGCGCGCTGATCCACCACGGATTGCGGGACAGCACTTAGTCGGGCAGGTGGAGGACGGCGAGGGCCGCGGTGTCGTCGTGGAGGCGGTTGTCGCTGTAGCTGAGGAGATCGTGGTGGAGTCGGTCGAGGAGTTCCCGGGGCGGAAGAGGGCCCCAGGACAGGACACGCTGCCGGAGGGGGTAGAAGGCACCGGTGGCATCGCGTGCCTCGGTGACGCCGTCGGTGTAGAGCAGCAACTGGTCGCCGGGGGCGAAGGGGTACTCGTCGATCCGGTAGGTCTCCGTGAGGAGCACGCCCAGGTTGAGGGGCGGTGCGGGGTCGGCCGTCTCCAGTTCGGTGACGCTGTCGGCGCGGATGAGCAGGGGCGGGGGGTGGCCGCAGTTGACGATGCGGACCACGTGACGGCGGGGGATCTCCGCGAAGACGGCGGTGACGAAGCGCTCGCCCATGTCGCTTCCGGCCAGGCGGGCGGCCCTGCGGTTCATGCTCCTCTCCGCCCGGCGGGCAACGGCGGCGAGATCGGGTTCGTCGTGGGCGGCCTCGCGGAAGGCACCCAGAAGGGTGGCGGCCGTCTCCACGGCAAGGAGGCCCTTTCCCCGTACGTCGCCGATGACAAGGCGCAGTCCGTACGTGGTCGGGACGGCCTCGTAGAGATCACCGCCGATACGCGCTTCCGCGACGGCGGACAGGTACAGGGTTTCCACCTGAATGGGGCCGATGCGGTGGGGGACCGGGCTGAGCAGGACACGCTGCGCGATCTCGGCCACGAAACGCACGGTGGCGAGGGTGTGTTCCCGGCGCACACGGTGGGCGGCCAGGATGGTGCCGAGGACACCGACCAGAGCGGTGCACACGTAGGCGGTCACGTAGTGGCGGTCCCACACGTAGCTCACCGGGCGGCCCGCGCAGCACGGGGTGCCGGCCAGGACCCCTTCGAAGACGATCGCGAACACCGTGACGGCTGCGACGGCAGCGGGGCCGTGGGCGAAGGCGGCGATCACGGGGAGGGCGATGAGCAGGAAACTCACGGGCCACTGCACGGGCGTGATGGGTTCGACCACCAGGATGGCCGCGACGTAGAAAGCGGGCAGCCAGCGCATCCACGCGGGTGCGGCGGGCACCGGCGGGCCCTCGCTGTCAGGCGGTGCCGCCGGGCCGTTCACCGCCCCGGAGCGACCTGGCCACCTCACTGCGTGCTCCGGCGCGCAGTCGGCGGCGCGACCACGGACGCTGCCCCGCCGAAGCACGGAGCCACCGTGCGGCCCGAACGTGGACGACGCTCCCGGCGGCTCCACTCACACAGCCCGTACACGCGGAACTCCTGACACAAGGGGTGGTCAAGACGTCCATCCTGCTGCGGCGCGAGGTCCCGGGCCGGTCATTGCTCCAGCCCATGGCATGTCAGGACGGTGCGGCCGGCGAGCAACGACGCCATTCCGTCGTATCGCCCGCTTCACCCTCGCGTGCGCCCTCGACGGGGCGCTTCGCGTGCTGCGGACAGGCATCGACGTGGCGCACCGCGACCCGGGACGCCGCGGCTGCGCGGTTTTCGCGTGAACCGAATGAGGAGATTGACGTGCACACGTCTTGACTGATGGGCGCTGTCGCACACACCGTTGCTGGGCCGTTCTTCACAAGGGGGGGTACGTGAACCGCAAGTTGCTCGGGGCGTGTACGGGCCTGGCGCTCTTCGCTGTGGTGATTGCCCTGTCGGCGCCCGCTTCCTCCGAGCCGCGACCGGGGCCCACGCATGCCTTGCCCCTGGGCGCCGTCGGCCTGACCGAGACCCGCAGCACGCGGACGCTGCAGCCCGGTGTCACCCTCACTCGGATCGTGCGCGGCGCCGACGCCCCGGCGCTCGCGTGGACGATCGAGGTCTCCATACCCGGCGGCGCCACCTCGCCGGACCCCGACGCGCCGCCGTCGGCGCTGAAGGATCGGGCGAGCGCCGACGAGCTGGCCGCCGATGCGCGGGCGGACGGCTTTGACGCCAGGGTCGAGGAGGTCACGACTCCGGCGGTCGCCGACTACGCCGGTGGAACGCTCGGATGGCGGGTCCGGGTCGGGCGGTTCGACACGCAGTCCGCCGGGACGGCCGAGCGCACTCGGCTGAAGGGGGCCGGGTACACCGGGTCCGTCGTGTACACCGGCTGGGACGGAAACCCCGACGACCACGGCCCCTGGCGGATCGACGTGCTCACCATCGACCCGGACCGGTTCCGCGGCAGGCTCACGGCGTCGTACGGTCCCGACCTGGAGAACCGCGAGAGAACCAGTGAGCTGGCGGCTGCTGCCGGCGCGACCGCGGCGGTCAACGCCGGGTTCTTCGTCCTCGACCCGAGCGCCGGAGCACCGGGCGATCCGGCCGGCGTCGGCGTCTACGCCGGCCGGCTGCTGAGCGAGCCGGTGAACGGGCGCCCCGGCCTGGTGATACGCGACTCCGCCCGACACAGCGAGGTCGCCCGGTTCACCTGGAAGGGACGGGTCGTCAGCCGGGACGCGTCGCAACCCCTGGACGGTGTCGACCGCGTACCGGGCTTGATCAGGAACTGCGGCGGCACGGCCGGCGACATTCCGACCGCGCTGCCCCTGCACGACGTGACCTGCACCGACCCCGACGAACTCGTCGCCTTCACGCCCGACTACGGACGGCGGACGCCGCAGGGCGACGGCCTTGAGGCCGTACTGGACAGCCGTGGGCGAGTCCTCGAACTGCGCTCACCGCGAGGCGGGCCACTGCCGGCCGACGGCAGTTCCGTGCAGGCGACCGGCACCCGCGTCGCCGAACTGGCCGCCCTGGCGCGGGTCGGCCGGCCCCTGCACATCGAGGGGACGTTGCGGGACAGCAGCGGCCGCAGGGTCTCCCCGTCACCGGCGACCAGCATCCTCAACGGTGGTCCCGAACTGGTCCGCGACGGACGGCTGCACGTCACACCCGCCACCGACGGGATGGTGCAGCCCGGCAACGCGAGCTTCTACTACGGCTGGATGCACAAGCGCAACCCGCGCACGCTGGCCGGGGTGGACGCCGCAGGCAGGACCGTGCTCGTCACCGCCGACGGGCGCAGCACGGAAGCGCTCGGGCTGAGCATCCCCGAGAGTGCAGCCGTCGCCCGAGCCCTCGGCCTGAGCGACGCGGTCAATCTTGACGGCGGCGGCTCGACCACCATGGTGGTCGACGGAGAGGTGATCAACGCCCCGTCCGACGCGACCGGTGAACGCCCCGTCGGGGACGCACTGCTGATCCTGCCGGACCGGGGCTGACCCGGCCTGGTCCGAGAACGCCCTTGCCGCCGACCGCCGACACCAACCGCCGGGAGCCGTCATGACCGCCGTCCCGATCCGCCGATTCCGCCTCCTGCTCGTGCTTGCCGCGCTGCTGTTCGCCCTGGCATCGACCACGTCCGCGCGCGCCATCGTGCCGGCCGGGTCGGCCGCACGGGAGACGGGCGGGTCCGGCACCCCGTCCGGAGGTGCCGAGGTCGTCGCGGTCACTCGGGTTGCCGAGCGGCAGGTCGACCTGTCGGTCCGTTCACCGGCCCTCGGCGGCCGGACGGTGAACGTACGTCTGCTCACGCCCGATGGCTGGGACCCGGGCGACCGGGGCCGGCACTGGCCGACGCTCTGGCTGCTGCACGGTTGCTGCGGGGACTACACGTCGTGGACCGGCCGGACCGACATCGCGCGGACCGACAGCCTGCGGGATGTCCTCGTGGTCATGCCGGAGGCCGGCTGGAACGGCTGGTACAGCGACTGGTGGAACCACGGGCGGGGCGGTGACCCCGCGTGGGAGACCTTCCACACCAAGGAGTTGCGCCTCCTTCTCCAGCACGATTGGGGGGCGAGCGGCAACCGCGTCGTGGCGGGGCTTTCGATGGGTGGGCAGGGTGCTCTGCTGTATGCCGCCCGCCACCCCGGGATGTTCAAGGCGGCCGCGGCGTACTCCGGCTCCGTGCACCCGATGCTGAACGACGAGTCGGTGGACCGCATCATGGGGTTCTTCGCCGGTCAGGGCGATGACCCGCTGAGGGTCTGGGGCGACCCGGTGGCACAGCGTGACGTCTGGGCGTCCCACGACCCGTTCCACCTGGCCAAGCGCCTCAGGCCGATCCCCGTCTACCTGTCGTGCGGTGACGGCACCACCGGCCCCTTGGACCCGCCGGGCACCACGAGCCCGCTCGAGGCGGACTTCAACAGGCAGAATCAGGCCCTTGCGAGTGAGCTCGAACGCAAGGGCGCGAAGCACGTCACGACTCACTTCTACGGGCCGGGGACCCACGGCTGGGCGTACTGGCAGCGTGAGTTGCACGCCTCGCTGCCGGTGCTCCTCCAGGCCCTCGGGGTCGGTGACTGAACGGCCACGGCGACCAGATCTTCCGGGGCGGTGAGGCAAGTTCGACGGGCTCATCGCGGGGCGGGCCGGTGCGGCGCGCAGTTCGGGGTCCTCGGCCGCGGGCACAAGCTCCTCCGCCCCGCCAGGCAACGCCGACCACTACCTGGCTGGGCTCATCCTGGGATTCGGCGAAAGGCCTCAGATTCGACGAAGGGCCTCAACCAGTTTCAACCTGCGGACTGACCGGACGTCGCGGCACCCGCGTACACGCGGCTCGCGAACTCGGCGATCTGTTCGTCGCTCAGATTCTTCGCGAGATTGGCCTCCGTGATCATGCCGATCAGGCGGTGGCCACCCTGGACGTCGATCACCGGCAACCGCTTGATCTGGTGTTCCTCCATGGTTGTCAGGACATCGGTGGCGTCCGCTTCGGCATCGATCCAGTGCACCTTGGCATTGAGCGATCCGGCCTGCACGGTTGCCGGGTCGATGCCCTCGGCACAGCACTTGATGATGATGTCACGGTCGGTGATCAGGCCTGTGAGCTTGTTGTTGTCGCCGCAGATGGGCAGGCAGCCGACGTTCAGGTCGCGCATCATCTTCGCCACGTCGAACAACGACTGGTGCGCGCCCACGCACTGCACGCCGCCGGACATGATGTCTCGCGCTCGCAGCTTCGCAGCCATGATTTCCTCCCGTTCACGACAGAGCTTTCTCCTCCTCATCGATCACAACACGAATGGCCCAACACCGCTCCCTGGAAGCGTCCGCGATACGGGGATCCCGAGCGCCGCGCCCGGCCGGAGCGGGTCCGTGCGGCGGCGGCCGAGGCGGGCTTCGGGAAGCGGCCGGGACACGGCACACACGGCACGGCCGGCATCGCGGCGGGGCAATGATCGGCATTGCGGTTTCGGGGATACGGCCCGTGCGCGGCCGGGAGCGCCACGGGCCGTATCCTCCGTTGCCGTGTCGAGCCGGTGGGGGCCGGCCGAGCGCACGGACGGCGCACTTTCCACGATCCTGCCGCGTGTGGGGAAAGCAGTTCGTGGGCGTGCCGCTCAGGAGGGAGGCACGGCGATCCGGGCGACCGCGGCCGGAAGCCCGGCGACGCCGAGCCGTCTGTCGACGGCATGCGGCTGGTGGCAGCGGCCGTTGCCGGATCGTTCTGTCGGAGCGTCGACCGGCTTCGGCTGCCCACCGTCCGGGTCCCGGGCGGTCAGGACGGGGCGTACGGGCTGACTACGTCCACGACCCAGGTGACGCCGAACCGGTCTTTGAGCATCCCGTACAGAGGCGCCCACGGCGCAGGTCCCAGCGGTTGCAGGACGGTCGCGCCGTCGGAGAGCCTCTCCCAGTACCTGGTGATCTCTTCGGTCGTTTCGCCACGGAGGGAAACGAAGAACGCGTTCTCGCCCTGACTCCACGGCATGCGCGAGGGAACGTCATAGGCCATGACGGCAAAACCGCTGTCGGCGGTCACCTGGCCCCACATCACCTGGTCCGCCTCGGAAGGTTCCTGGACGTTTCCGGCGTCCTTGTACGTGACCACGACCAGGTCCCCGCCGAACACGGACTGGTAGAACGCGAGTGCCGCACGGGCGTCGCTCCGGAAGTTCAGGTGGGTCGCAGCGTTGACGGACATGGCTGGCTCCTTGCGATCATGAGGTTCGGCCTTCCTGGCCTGCTCGACGTCCACGATCACAGGAGAAGCGGCCAGGTTGTGGCCGCTTCTCCGGGCGATACTGGCGCCATGCCGAAGACATCAGCGCGATTGCTGTCGCTGCTCTCCCTGCTCCAGGCACGCCGGGACTGGCCGGGGGTGCTCCTGGCCGAACGGCTGGAGGTCAGCACGCGCACCGTGCGCCGCGATGTCGACCGCCTGCGCGAACTCGGCTACCCCGTCGTGGCGGCCAAGGGCCCGGACGGCGGCTATCGGCTCGACGCAGGCACGGAACTGCCCCCGCTGCTGTTCGACGACGAACAGGCCGTCGCCCTCGCCGTCGCACTACAGATCGCCGCCACCACCGGTGCGGGGATCGAGGACGCTGCGGCGCGCGCGCTGAACACGGTCCGCCAGGTCATGCCCGCACGGTTGCGCCACCGGATCGACACCTTCCGGGCCACCGCCGTCGAGCGGCCCACCAACCGACCGGAGCCACAGGCCGACAGCGGTGTGCTCATGGCCCTCAGCGCCGCCGTCCACGCCCGCGAAGTGCTGCGCTTCGACCACACCCCCGTCTCTCCGCCAGGCACCGGCGACGACGGCCCCGCCGCGACTGCGCCGCGCCGGGTTCAGCCCCACCACCTCGTCACCTGGGGCGGGCGCTGGTACCTCGTCGCCTGGGACCTCGACCGCGAGGACTGGCGCACCTTCCGTGCCGATCGGATCACCCCGCGCACCCCCGCAGGGCCCCGCTTCACCCCACGCGAACTGCCCGGACGTGACGTGGCCGCCTTTGTGGCGAGCAGATTCCGGGGCTCCGACGGCTCTGGCGACTGGCCCTGCCGCGGTGAGGTGATCCTCGATCTGCCCGCCGCGGTTGTGTCCCGTCACACTCACGACGGAGTCGTCGAGGAATTCGGCCCGAACCGCTGCCGACTCGTCCTGGGCTCGTGGTCCTGGCCCGGCCTGGCCGCCGCCATCGGCAGGTTCGACGCCGACATCGAGGTCGTCGGCCCGGCCGAGCTCAAGGGTGCCTTCGCGCACCTGGCCCGCCGCTACGCCGACGCCGCAGACGGCACACCCGCCACGCCGCCCCCGGCCCGATGAGTCGGGCGCCCATCGACCGCGGTTCTGGACGGATGGGCAGTGCGACGAACCGAGGCGGTGCGGCGCCGTCACCACCGCCGTCGCAGCCTCTGCCCGGATTCTTGCCTCTGCATGGTTGTTTGTTGTGAACGATCCGGGTCTGCGCAGTACCTTTGCAGGTTCTGCGCAAAGACGGCACGCGATCTCGCGCTACCCCCTTCCTGGGCTCCGGGCGGGAGATCTGATCTCGTTCGATCCTCCACGCAACGGTGACGGGGGATGCGCAGAAAGTCATCTCCTCGGCCGCCATGGGCCCTTACCTCGTGCCTACGGTTGCGGTGATCACGCCGAGCGGCGTGGCCGGAAAGGACTGACGAGTTGTCCACGCACATACCGGGGCGCAGACCCCGGTCGAGGCGCAGATACGCCCAAGTCGCCGCAGGCGCAGCCCTGTTAATGGTCGCTCCGTTCGCGCTTCTGCGCGGGAGAGTGGGCCCTGGTATCCGCGTGCGGAAAACGCGCGGGCGTGGCCCGGGCTGTTACCTCGTCAGCTCGGCCGTCGCACCAGTCAGGAGAAGGATGAAACCCGGACGGTTCGAAGAGAGGATCGACGCCGCAGAGCTTGCTCCCCGGCTGCGGCACGTCCACTGGATCGGCGGCGGGAGCGGCGCGGGGTAGTCGACGATTGGCGGGCCGCCGACCGGGTGTGCCTCGCGGCGCGTCGGTTGGTTCCGCGCGCCCCGTGCGGTGATCATCCGCTGGAGGTGCACACGGTGCGGGAGGAGGTCACGGATGGGCGGAAGACTGTCGAGGGGCAGGGGGAGTCGCCGTCGCTCGCGACCCACGTACCGCGCACTGGCTGTGGCCATGGCCCTCTGCGCCCTGTCGGGCTCCGGCTGCTCCTCCGAGCCGGCCCCGCCTTCCGGCCCCGGTGCGGCGGCCACGCCGCAGAAGGACCCGTCCGGGTGCCGTCGCACCCTGGTGGGTGTGGCGCACCCCGACGACGACCTGTTCTTCCTGAACCCGGAGATCACGCGGACCATTCGGGACAAGTGCCCACTCCATACCGTCTATCTGACCGCAGGAGACGATGCCATCGCGGATCGCGTCAAGGCGCTGGAGTACGTGGACCGCAGGGAGTACGGGGTGCGGGCAGCCTATGCGGCCATGGCGGGCGCAGCCGATGACTGGGACCAGTCCGATCTGCAGGTCGACGGCGTCCGGGTCCGGTCGTTCCTGCTCGACGGCCGGGCCCACGGCGCTGACATCCGGTTGACCTTCCTCGATCTCCACGACGGGCTTCCGCAGGGTCAGGACGCGAACAGCGTGCTGAGACTATTCGACGGAAACAAGCGGAGCGTCTACGGATTCCTGGGCGGCGTGAGCTACAGCGAGGAACGGCTGCTGGCGGCGCTCACCACCCTGGTCAGGAGCAGCCGTGCGGAACGTGTCCTGACCATGGACCACGACAACGCGTCGTTCGCGTTCGGTCTCGGCGGTGGTGTCGACCACAGCGACCACAGCATTGGAGCCCGCTACTTCAGGAGAGTGGGCTACGCCCTCGGAGTTCCCGTCACGTCGTACCTCGCATACACGATGTCGGCGAGGAAGGCGAACCTCACTGCCGGGCAGGCAGCGGACAAGGAGCGGGTGGCGCGTTGGTACATCGCCAATCGCCAGTGCCGAGCCACGGGGTGGTGCGCGAACGTACCGCCCTATCGCGGATCGCTTCAGGAAGACTGGAAACTGTGGATCCATCGGCAGTACGAACAGGTCCATCGCTCTCCACGGCCCGGTGAGGTCCTCGGGGACATCGGCCGGACCACGTACTTCACCGGTACGGATCCGGCCCAGTGCCTCGACGCGGCAGACGGTTCACCGGGGGCGGCGCCCCGCTCGGTCCGCATCCACGGGTGTGACGGTTCCGCCCGGCAACGATGGGGGATGAGGCAGAACGGCACGATCGGGCTCCGGAACGAGCCGGACTCCTGCCTCACGGCCATCGGCTCGGGGGTCGGCCTCGAACCCTGTCACGGCGGCAGCACGAACCAGCAATGGACCCGCGTGCCCTGGAAGAGCCCGACGTGGAAGCGCACGGCATGGCGGATCCAGGACAGCGGCAACCGCTGCCTGTACCAGGACGACCGTGAGCTCCCCGCCCGTTGGAACGATCGGGACCACCCCAGCCCCCGGCTGACCCTCTCCGACTGCAACGCGCCGGCCCGGCCCGAACAGTACTGGCAGTGGGGCGGGTGAAGCCGCCGTACGGGATGGAGGTGAAGCCGTATCGGCAGCCGGTACCGGTGCGCTCGCGTATTCAACTGCCGGGCGGCAAAGCCGACCAGACGGGGCGTGACCTCCCGGGGCGTATCGGCTCCATGTCCCGACGATCGGGACCTGGTGGCCGCAGCGATCCAACTCGGCTGTGGAGGATGCGCGTTGTGCCGAGAATCGGCCGTTTCGGACGTGCCCTCCATTGGCTCCCACACGGAACTCCTGACGTTCTTCTGACACAGCCGGCACTTCTTGCAGCGCCGACGACGGTGTTGCGGAGAGCTCCGGGCCGGGGCAGCCGTCCAGATCCGGGCCGGCGGCGGCGAGGTCGCCGAGGTCGCGCTCGACCAGAGGCCACACGGCTTCCCGAGGGTTCAGGTCCGGCGCGTGGACGGGCAGCTGGAACACGGTGAGCCGGTCGGCGTCCGCGGCGATGGACTCGCGCAGTGTTGCGGTGCGATGAGCTGGACGGTCGTACAGTGCGTAGGACTCAACGCGCGGCCGAACGCCCCGACATCACCTGGTCAAGTTCAGTAGCCAGGGCCTCTCGTCCGGATCAGGCCGGGCTGATCCGGCCTGATCCCAACGAAAGGCTCTAGGCCTGCGGGACGTCCTTGACGAACACGATGCCGTCGCTGTCCGCCAGGTGGGCCGGGTCAAGCGGGGCGTAGCCGAACCAGGGGGATACGCGGGGCGCGGGCTGCGTTTCGCCGAGGGCGGTGGCCAGCCGTTGGGCGTCGATGACGCAGCGCTCCTCCGAGAGCGCGTACAGGAGTCCTTCGATGGTGTCCGGTGGCGGCGTCTCCACTCCCTGGTGCCGGATCGTGCCGAGGGCCGTGGCCACGAAGGCGTATTCCTCGCCGAGCTGGGCGCTCACCAGCGCACCGGCGCTCCACCACTCCACCGGCCCCTCCCACAGCCGCATCGTGCTCTTCTCCCGCTGGAGATGGGAGTTGTTGGCGTGGATGAGCGCCGGGCCCCGTTCGCCGAGAGCGAGGAGGTTGTGGGCCATCATCTGGCCCCGCAGGCCCACCAGTCGGGTCATGCGGGCCGGTGAGGTGTCGGCCATCCAGTAGTGGTAGCGCAGCAGGCCGGTGGCGGTGCGCGCGTACAGACGCGCCCGGTCCCACTCATCCCGCGAGGACACCGTGATCAGGTGCGGCATCTGCTCATCGAGCAGCGCCACCAGCTCGTCGGTGAGCAGCCGCAGCCGGCTGGCCTCGGCCGACTGCCCCACGGACTGGGCCGGGTCCGTCATCGCGGCGGAATTGGTCCATCGGTCGTCGGTGCCGAGCAGGCGGTCGAGTGTTTCCGCGGTGCAGGGGAGCAGGTCCGCGTCCCCCCGGGCCGAGAGGTAACCGTGGAGTGCGGTGAGGGCCTGCCGGGGGCTCGCGGCGTGAGTGATCTCCAGCGGG
Organism: Streptomyces sp. NPDC104309; assembly: GCF_055584025.1. Lineage (NCBI taxonomy): Bacteria > Bacillati > Actinomycetota > Actinomycetes > Kitasatosporales > Streptomycetaceae > Streptomyces > Streptomyces sp. NPDC104309. The sequence goes on from NZ_JBVJMV010000047.1 coordinate 33,226, forward strand.
CCGTCGAAGCCGGCGAAACGGAGCCGCTCGGACGCGGGCCGGCCGTCGTTGTCGGCGCGGACGTTGTAGGCGCGCATCCAGCGCACCAGCTCACGGTTGGGCGCGGACACGTTGAACCACCCGTGGCTGAAGCCGCGCTCCATGACCTCGTCGAGGGTGCCCGTGCCCGAGGTGACGTAGTCGTCCACGACCAGGCCCATCATGCAGTCGCTCTCGATCGCGATCGTCCGGTAGCCCTCCTGTTCGACGAGCTGCCGGAAGAGCTCATTGCGCAGATCGAGCAGAGTGTTCTCGCCATGGGTGGGCTCGCCCAGCGCGAGCAACCGCGGCCGGGTCGGAAGCAGTCTCATGACGGCGGCGGCCTCAACGGCATGGGCGGTGTCCTTGATGTCAGTAGCCATGCCTTCAACGGTATCGTTGAACCTTCGGTGGAAACTTTTTCGCGGTATGGGCGGGCTCATGGGGAAAAACCTTCAAAGAGGCGATCGACTCAGGCCGATTGATCTGGCGCGCGGGCACGGTCTGTCCACCCAGGCGATCAGGAACTACGAGGAATCCGGCATCCTTCCGGCCGGCGGACGCACGCCCCACGGCTACCGCACCTATACGCCACTGCACGCGGCTGCCCTGCGTGCGTTCCTCGCCCTGGTGCCCGGCCACGGCCACCAGGCAGCGACGTCGATCATGCGGGCGGTGAACCAGGGCGCGCCCGAGGAGGCGTTCCGCCTCATCGACGAGAGTCACGCCCAGCTCCTCGACGACCGTAGGACCCTCCAGGCCGTGGAGCGGGCCCTCCGCGACCTGGAGCCCACCACCGCGTCCGAGCACGGTCCGGGGTCCGGGCCGGCCGCGGTGTCCAGGCCCGGCGGCACGTTCATCGGGCCACTGGCGGACAAGCTCGGTATCCGGCCCGCGACGCTGCGCAAATGGGAGCGCGCCGGGCTGGTGCGCCCGCGCCGCGATCCACGGACCGGATACCGCGTCTACGGCGAAGCCGATGTGCGGGACGTCCGGCTGGCCCACCAACTCAGGCGGGGTGGCTACCTGCTGGAGCAGATCGCCCCGCTGATCGCCCAGGTGCGGGCGGCCGGTGGGCTGGAGCCGCTGGAGGCCGCACTGCACGACTGGCGCGGCCGGCTGTCCGCCCGCGGGCGGACGATGCTGACCGGGGCCGCCGAGCTGGAGGCATACCTCCGCGAGCGGGGAGGCGACTTCGGCCGCCGGCCGCAGGGACCAAGAGCCACGGACGGTTCTGTCTCGGCCGACCTGTCCGTCGATGTCGGCCTGGACCCGGGCTGAGCCCGACTCATCCTCGACCGCAGCCGGATCACGCAGGGGCTGCAAGACACCAGGCAGATCGGGGAGTTGGAAGGAGCGCCGGCCCAGCGTGTTGATAGAGCTCGGCCGAGGTCCGTTCCACCCACGGCGGCGTCTTCAGCTTCTCCTTCGCCGCCTCCCGCCCGCGCGGGCCACCAGCTTCGCCGCGATCACTACTTCTCCAGTGGCCGAGATCCCGCGATGGCTGAGCCGAGCACGAGTGAGGACCGTTGATGTGGCAGTCCGTCAGTTGTCCGATGCCGAGTGATACGCGGTTGCCGGGGATCCGAACGCCGATGCCTCCTTCTGGTGGCTATGCGCCCTGCCCGGAGGCGGTTCTGCGCAGGAAGTCGTCGACCATGGACGTCTGTACGGCTGCGGAAAACCGCCTGGGGTCGAAGAGCGCCTGGACGGTGAGTCCGTGGACGAACGCCACTGTCTCGGCGGCGAGTTGTTCCAGATCCGCCGTGGCGGCCACTTCCCCCAGTCGGCGAGCGTCCTCAAAGTGCGCGCGGATCGTTGAACGCATACGCGTGTAGCGATCTGCCTGTGCCGTGCCCACCTCCTCGTCGGCCAGAGCGAGGTCCCAGGAACTCACCCAGATGCGGTTGCGCGCCGTGTCGTCGGTGGTGAGGGGCAGGATGTCCAGCAGCACTTCCCTCAGCGCCGCCAGTCCCGCGGTGGGCCGATGGCGGCGGGTACGTTCCGCGGTGCGCTTCTCCAGGATGCCCAGGGCGTGAATGACCAGGGCGCGCTTGGTGGGGAAGTAATGCATGAGCATGCCGGTCGAAACGCCCATGGCGGCGGCGACGGCACGCAGCGTCAGACCGTTGAACCCCTTCTCGCCAAGCACTTTCCACACCGCCTCGGACACGTCTTCTCGGCGGGCTTCTCGGTCTCCTCGTGCTGGTGGCATGCGTGTTAGCTTACATACCGAACGCTCGTTACGTACTCAGGATGGGATGAGGCAATCATGTTCACGCTCACGTTGGACGACCACGCTCAACTGCGCCCCCTCGAACCATGGCAGGCATCGGAGTTCCTCGCCCACATCGACCGCGCCAGGCCGTATGTCGACCCGTGGATACCGTGGGCGACGCTCAGCACCGACCTCGACTCCGCCGCGGCGGTCCTGCAGCGGTACGCGGACAAGCAGGCCCAGGACACGGCCCGGATCTACGGCATCTGGCTGGAGGGCACGCTCGTCGGGGGCGTCATGTTCACCACCTTCGACGCCGACTCCGGGGTGTGCGAGATCGGCTGCTGGCTGGAGGCCGCCGGGCAGGGCCACGGCCTGGTGGTCAAGGCTTCGCGGGCCTTGATCGACTGGGCTTTCCAGGAACGCGGGATGAGCCGGGTCGAGTGGTGGGCCGCAGCGGGCAACGTCCGCAGTATCGAAACCGCGCGCAGGCTCGGCATGACCCGCGACGGCGTACTGCGGCAGCGGTACCCGTACCGTGGCGCGCGGCACGACAAGGAGATCTGGTCGGTCCTCCGCGACGAGTGGAGCACTCCGTCCGCGTCGGTCACGCGCAGTTGAGAGCACGGTCCGCCATCCGACGGCGAAGTTTTCCTCCCGCGGCGAGGCCACCACGGGTCTTCCCAGGGCGAGGCCACCGCGGGTTGGGATCCGGCCATCGGACGGTGCGCAGCCCGATGGCCGACGCGGTCGGGACAGGGCATCGAGGCGATGTCCGGTTCACTCGGACTGTATGGCCGGTTGGCGGACTGCACGGCCGGTTGTGCGTCGACGGATGCGTTCAGTGACGGGTGCTCGGACATGAGCGCCCCGCGTACGGGGCCGGGTACGGCCTGAATCTCCGGCCGAACGGTGTGGTGGCGCCTGTCCGTCCCACCGGCCACCCGCCTTGTGCCCCGTCGAGACCCTCACGTGAGCGGTGAGTCGTGTGGGGGAGGGACGTAGGGGCGGCGTGTCCGCGGGTACCGTCCGCCGGAGCCCGAGATGCCGTGAATCAGGCCGTATATCATGTAATGGCGCCATGAGAGTGTGGCGCGGGCAGCATGTCGTCTCCGACTTCGGAGAGAGAGCATGGCCGCAGGCGAAGAAGACGAGACAGAGCGTCTCCGGCGTTCGTCCAGCAAGAAGACCGCCAGGAAGGCCGGCGACGCACGCGACAGCGGCCGGACGGGCGGGACGAAACGGGCGGCCCGCGGGGTGTCGACACCTCAGGCCATGCGGTACGCCGCCGAGCAATTGCGGGAGCTGCTGGGCCGGGCGCCCGAGTCCGTGTCGGCCGTGAAGCCGACCGAGGACGGCTGGCAGGCGGACGTCGAGGTCCTGGAACTGGAACGCGTTCCCGGCACCACGAGCGTCATGGCGAGCTACCGGGTGACGCTGGACAAGGACGGCGAGCTGGTGGCGTACGAGCGCACCCGTCGCTACACCCGGGGGCAGATCGACCGGAGCGGCTGAAACACCGGCCGCCATCGGCACCGTCGACGGGAGAACGTACCGGCTACGCCCCGAGGCCGGGGTGAGCCGCTGAAGGGAGGCACCATGACTGTGGTGCCGCAAGGCGGAGGAGCCGTCGCCAGGGGTGGAGGAGGGTCCGGCAATCTCTACGACATCGTCGATCTGATTCTGGACCGCGGCCTGGTGATCGATGTCTTCGTGCGTGTGTCACTGGTGGGCATCGAGATCCTCAAGATCGACGCCCGCATCGTCGTGGCGAGCGTGGACACGTATCTGCGCTTCGCGGAGGCGTGCAACCGCCTCGACCTGGAGGAGGGCCGCAAGGCGCCGTCCCAGCTGACCGACCTCGTCGGAGAGGTGACAGAAAGCGGATCCCACGGCAAGGCCAAGGGCGCTCTGAGCGGGGCGGCCGAAGTCCTGACCGATGCGCTCAAGGGAGGTCATGACGACGAGGAGACCGAGGAAGCCGAGGAGAGGCGGGAGCGGCCGAGACGCCGACCTGCCGCCCGGCGCCGGAAGGAGTGAGTCATGGCCGTGTACGTCTACACCATCGTCGCCAGGACGCATCCACAGCGCCTGGACGGCCTGGCAGGGGTAGGGGACCCGCCGACGGAACTCCGCACCGTGCACGCCGCGACGCTGTCCGCCATCGTCAGTGACGCCCCGGAGGGCTTGCGTCCCAAACGCCGGGACCTCGGCGCGCATCAGGCCGTCCAGGAACGCCTGATGGACGACGGTACGGTTCTGCCGCTGCAGTTCGGCTTCACCACGACGGATGACGACGCGGTACGAACGGTGCTGGAGCAGCGTGCGGAGCAGTTCCTGGAACGTCTCCGGGTGCTGGAAGGATGCGCCGAGTACAACCTGAAGGCCGCGCAGGACGAGAACGCGCTGCTGTGGCGGATCCTGCGGGAGTCCGAGGAGGCGCGCAGGCTCAACGACGAGATCAGGAGCGGCCGAAGCAGTCCGGAACTGCCGCTTGCCCTGGGCGAATTGGTGGCCCAGGAAGTTCAGGAGCGCGAGGACGGGGCGGCCGCGGGGATCGTGGAGTCCCTCCGCAAATTCGCGCGGGAGGAACGTGCGGCGCAGCCGAGGGGAGACGATTTCCTCAATGTGTCCTTTCTGGTGGACCGGGAAGAGGAAAAGGCATTCCTGGCCGCCGAGCAGGGCCTCGCCGAGGAACTCGGCTCGGAGTACGACCTGCGGCTGCGTGGACCACTGCCCGCGTACAGCTTCGTCCAGGAGGTGCCATGGGACTCCTGACCCAGCTCGTCACCCTCCCACTGGCGCCCGTGCGCGGAGCCGCGTGGGTCATCGAGCGCGTCGTCGAGGAGGCGGAGAACAAGTACTACGACCCTGGGCCCGTCGAGCGGGAACTCGCCGAACTCGAACGACGGCTCCTGTCGGGAGAAATCGATGAGGACACCTTCGACCGGCGCGAGGACGAACTGCTGGACCGGTTGGACGAGATCAGGGCCCACGCCCGGGGAATCGACAGCTGACCGCGGTTTTCGCCACACGGCGAGAACGCCGCCCCACGCCTACGTCGAGCCGCCCCACGCCTACGTTGACACGTGGGGGAAGCAGGGAATCGAGGTGCAGCGGACGTGACCGAACCCGTTGCCAGGAGGCCGGGAGATCTGCCGTTCCGGTCCACTCCCTACGGTCAGGGCTCCTCGGCCAACCTCGCCGACATACTGGAGCGGGTCCTGGACAAAGGGATCGTCATCGCGGGTGATATCCAGATCAACCTCCTGGACATCGAACTGCTCACCATCAAGCTGCGTCTCCTGGTCGCGTCGGTGGACAAGGCCAAGGAGATGGGGATCGACTGGTGGGAGCACGACCCGTCGCTGTCCTCGCGAGCCCACGACGGATACCGCACGCTCACCGAGGAGAACAAGCGTTTGCGTGCCGAGATCGAGGCGTTGCGCGAGGGCGATGAGCCGCTCACGGACGGGAGCGAGGAGGACCGCCCCGCGGTTGGCCGCCGTGCTCCGCGCGCCGAACGGCCCGGGCAGTCCCGCCGTGACGGGAGGCGGGACGAGCCATGACCGAGGTCATTAGCTACGCGTACGCCGTCGCACGGGACGACGGAACCATGCAGGATGCGCTGGCCGGGCTCGCCGGGGTATCGGGGGCGTCGGTCCGTCTGGTGCGCGTGGAGCCCGGTGACGATCTGGTGGTCGCCGTGAGTCCGGTACCCGAACGGGACTTCGCGGAGGCCGCGCTGCGGGTACATCTGGAGGACCTGGACTGGCTGGAGTCGACGGCCCGCGCCCATCACCGGGTGGTCGAGGCGCTCGCTTCCCGTACCGCTGTCCTGCCCCTGCGCCTGGTGACGGTGTACCTCGACGACGAGAGGGTGCGGTCCATGCTCCGGTCCCGGCGTGACGCGTTCGCCTCCCGGCTCACCGAGCTGGCCGCCCAGGTCGAATGGGGTGTCAAGATCTATGTCGACGAGCCGGCCGGTGAGGTGTCGGCGGAAGAGCCCGCCGACGCGGGCCTGAGCCCCGGCCGGGCCTATCTGAGCCGCCGCAGAGCCCAGCGACACGCACGCGACGACGCCTACCGCAGCGCCGAACAGGCTGCCGAGCGGGTCGAGTCCGCCGCCCGCGCCCATGCCGTCGAACGCGTTCGGCACCGCCCGCAGCAGGGCGGACTCGCGTCCGGGACGGGCGAGAACGTCACCAACGACGCCTACCTCGTTCCCCTCCAGTACGCCGACGACTTCCAAGCCGACGTCGTACGGGCGGCGGACGGCCTCACCGGAGTGCGCGTCGAGATCACGGGCCCGTGGGCCCCCTATTCGTTTGTCACCCCGGACGCACCGGAACCCAGAGAGAGCGCGGCGCCGTGAGGCCGGCGGGCGGGCCGCCGATCGCGGCGGAAGAGCCACTTCCGGAACGCCAGGTGGCGCTGATCGATCTGTTGGACCGCCTGCTCAGCGGAGGCGTCGTCCTCACCGGAGACATAGTGCTGTCGATCGCCGACATCGACCTCGTACGCATATCCCTGCGCACGTTGATCGTCTCCATCAGCGAACAGAACCCCTCCCCGTGGGGTACCACTCCATCACCCGTAGGAGACGATGATGACCGGTGAGGAACACCGGCCCCGCAGCCGCCTCGACGACATCGCCGAAGCCGCCGACCGCGCCTTCCGGCTCCTGCCCGCCTCGCCCGGGAGCTACCCGCCCCTCGGAGGGACGGCGCCCCGACGGCCGGCCCGAAGAGTCACCACCGACCCCGACACGGTGGAGCGGGACCTGATCAAACTCGTCCTCACCCTCGTCGAGTTGCTGCGACAGCTCATGGAACGCCAGGCGCTGCGGAGAGTCGACGCGGGGGATCTCACAGAGGAGCAGGAAGAACGGCTGGGGGCGACGCTGATGATCCTGCACGACCGCATGACCGAACTCTGTGCTCGGTACGATCTCTCGATGCGCGACCTCAATCTGGATCTCGGTCCCCTCGGAACTCTGCTGCCGCCCGGTGAATGACCCCGAGAGGCGGCACGCAAGCCGGTTCTTCGAAGTCGGTTCTTCGAGGAGATGAGAGACCGAGAATCGGACGTGTTGGAGCCTGCTGCCCGGCGATGGGCACGGTCCCTGCCCAGCAGCCCGCCGACGCCGGCCGCGCACAGCCCTGCGAAGCTCGTGGGCTCCCTCGCGATTTCGATGCGCCCAGGAACTGGCGTACAGCCCGACGGCGATGGTGTTCGACGCCGCGGCGACCGCCGGGCACGAGGTCCATCCCCGCTCCACGCAGATGGTTGCGGGTGCGCAGGGAGGCTGGTGGGGAGCGTCACCGCGCCTGTCGGCCAGCCCAGTGCCTCATTCCTCCTCGTCTTCTTCTTCGTCCTCCTCCTCCCATTCGACGTCATCAGCGTCGTCGTCAGCTTCTTCCTCCGCCTCGTCGGAATCGGTCTCCTCCCGGTCGTACTCCTCGTCTCCCTCTTCCTCCTCTTCTCCTTCGCCTTCTTCCTCGTCCTCAAGGGCCTCTTCGTGGGTCCGTACGACCTCGCCGTCGCGGATTTCGCCGCGCCAGCCCTTCGGTTCCTCGTCGGTGAGCGTGACGTAGCGCTGGAAGTGCTTGAGATCCAGTCGCATTCTCCGGCCTTGAGCGCGCCAGAGATTTCCGGTCTTCTCGAACAGTCCCGAGGCGTAGTACTCGACGACCAGCACAATGCGCGTCAGACCGGGGGCCAGTTCATGGAAGCTCACCGCGCCTCGCGTCGACCCCTTTGCGCCCTCGGAGGTCCAGACGATGCGTTCGTCGGGCACCTGCTCCTGGACAGTCGCCTTCCAACTCCGGGTCGAAGGACCCACCTTGGCCTTCCAGTCGCTTTGCGTCTCGTCGGCCGAGGAGACGTCGCGTACGCCCTTGGTGAAGCTGCTGAACTTCTCGTAATGTGTCCAGTGGTCGTAGGTCGTGCGCAGGGGAACCCCGACGTCGATCACCTCGATGATGTTGGTGACCTTCTGGTCGCCTGATTTACGACCCTTACCGCCGCCGAGAACATCCTTGGCTTTCTTCAGGACATTGTCCTTGACGTTCTTCGCCGTCCCGGAAAGTATGGCTTTGACGGGAGAATCGCCACCGAGGAGGTTCGCTCCTATTCGGGAGAGTGACCCGCCGTTGTTCGCGACATCGGTGAGCTGGTCCGTCACATTGATCAGCTTGTCGCCCGCCCTCTCGGCCAGGTTTCCGACCCAGGCTGTCAGATAGTCCGCGACTTCGTCGCGAAGTCGATCGATTCCCGATTCCACGTTCTCCTGCTGCCGCTGTGCCATGACTGGTCACCTCCGGCGCTCGGCACGTGGTGGGGTTTTATCTGCGCTCTTCTTCGCAGTGGAAGGTGCCTTCTTGCGTGGGGCGGTCTTTTTTGCTGGGGGCTTTTTGGCGGCAGTCTTCTTGGTTGCGGACTTCTTGGCCGGTACGTGGTTCTTCGTCGGTTCCTGCTTACGCCCGTTCCCTTCCGTGGTGTCTCCCCGGCTTGCCGTTCGGGCGGAGGCCGGCTTCTCCGAGGCGCGACTCTTCGTCTTCCGCTCTGCAGCGGCGCGGGACGCGCGGGAGCGTGGTCGCTCCTTGCGCTCCTCCTCCATCTCCTCGGGTTCCTCCTGCTCGTACTCTTCTTCCGGCTCCTCCTCGTTGTCCTGCTCGAACTCCTCTTCCGGCTCTTCCTCTTCTTCCTCCTCCCTCTCCGCCTTGCCTCCGCCGCTTTCGAGTTGGAGAGTCCGTTCGCGGAGCGAATCGGCGAGTGCCGTGAGGCGACGGTCGGCGGTAGCTGTCACGGCCTCACGACCGGCCGCCATGACTTCCCCGCGCAGCTGCTCACTCAACTCCGCGACCTGCGGTATCTCTCCGAGTTTGCGTACTCCTTGACTCACGAGTTGTCGCGGTTCGAACCCGAATTGACGCCCGGCGACATAGGAAGCCACGGTGAGAGCGAGTCGGCCCTTTTTTGTACGTCCCAGTACGTAGCCGCCGGCCAGTGCTACGGCGAGCAACAACCTGTTTCCGTCAGTCATGGGCGGGTCACCCTCTCATGGGTGTCGGACCGGGCCGCAATACGGCGGCGTTGTTCTCCCCCTATCTCCAGGGTGATCGCTGCCGGGAACTGTGCATCTTGAGCGCGCCAGGACGCCGGGAAGCCGCCGTGACCGTGGTGAGTCCCGCCGCTCCTGCGGGGCTCGGCGCCGGACGATACGCCCGCGCCGTCGCCGTAGCGCGAGCGCCGGTACGAACACATCAAGGAAAGCACCGAGAGGCACGGAGCTTCGGACGAGCACGCGAAGGAGACCGCCGTACGCACCCTGAACAAGGAGCGGGCGCGCTCGCACGGTATTGCGCCGCCGCCGGCTCGGCGAACGGGCGGGAGTCGGCAGCCGAGGCCCATGCGTCGTGCGACACGATGCCCGATGCGGCCGTCGACCCTACGGTGGTGGCATGGCGGTGATCAGCGGTTGGAGACGCGGGACGCGGGCCCGGAGCGGTCTGATGGACGCACTGGGCGTGACGGTGCTGTTCGTGCTCTCGGTCGTGGCCTCCTCGGTCGTACCGCATCAACACGAGTTCTCCTTGCGGTGGCCGGCCGTGGTGCTGGCCGGTCTCGGTTGCTCCGCGCTGCTGTGGCGGCGCCGTCACCCTTTTGGCGTACTGGCCGTCGCGGTTGGCTGCGGGGTGGCCTTTCAGGTGCTCGGGTTCCGGGAAAGTCCGCTGGTGATCAGCCCGGTTCTGGTGTCGGTCTACACCGTGGCCGCGCTGACCGACCGGCGTGCCACCTGGACGGCGGCATCGGCCTCGGCCGCCATTCTGGTGGGCGCCGCCGTGCTGTGCGATCCGCGCTCATGGCTGGCCCCCGACAACGCGGCGATGCTGGCGTGGACGGCTCTGCCGGCTGCCGTCGGGGACGGGGTGCGCTCACGGCGTGCCTATGTGGTGGCCGTGGAGGAGCGGGCGGAACACGCGGAGCGCACGCGTGAGCAGGAGGCGCAGCAACGAGTGGCGGCGGAGCGGGTACGCATCGCCCGCGAGCTGCACGACATCGTCGCGCACCACATCGCCCTGATCAACGCTCAGGCGGGCGTGGCCGTTCATCTGGTGGATCGACGGCCGGAACAGATCCTGGCCGCACTGGAAGACATCCGGGACACCAGCCGGTCCGCGCTGGACGAACTACGGGTGACCGTGGGGCTGCTGCGGCAGTCCGGCGATCCGGTCGCGCCGCGTGATCCGATGCCGGGGCTCGCCCGCATACCGGCGCTCCTGGCGTCGTTCGAACGCGCCGGTCTGAACGTGAGCCATACCCGGCGGGGCATCGCCGAACCGCTGGCCCCGGCGGTGGATCTGGCCGCGTACCGCATCGTGCAGGAGGCCCTGACGAACGTGCACAAGCACGCGGGGTCCGACCACGCCCGGCTGGTCCTGCACTACCGCCCTGAGCAACTGACGATCACCGTCGAGAACGATGGACGAACCGGGGGGAACCACGTCCGTCCGGGGACCGGCCACGGGCTGATCGGGATGCGTGAGCGCGCCTCCACGGTCGGGGGCCGGCTGTACGCGGGAGCGCGCCCGGAGGGGGGCTTCACCGTGATGGCCGAACTGCCGCTCCGTCCCGGTCTGGTCATGGGAAAACCGCCGAGGAGGGACGGGCATGACGATTCGTGTACTGCTTGCCGATGACCAGGCCCTGTTGCGAGGCACGTTCAGGATGCTGTTCGACTCCACGGACGACATGGAGACGGTGGGGGAGGCGTCCAATGGGCAGGAGGCATTGGAACTGGCGCGTGCGGAGCGCCCCGATGTGGTCCTGATGGACATCCGCATGCCGGAGATGGACGGTCTCGACGCCACCCGGCTCATCAGCGAGTCCGAGGACCTCACCGGAGTGAAGGTGCTCATCCTGACCACCTTCGAGGACGACGAGCACGTCGCCGAGGCCCTGCGCGCCGGTGCGAGCGGTTTTCTCGGCAAGGGGGCCCGGCCCGAGGAGCTTCTCGAAGCCGTCCGTACGATCGCCGTGGGCGAGGCCTTGCTGTCCCCGGCGGCGACGCGTGCGCTGATCAAGCGCTTCCTCGCGCAACCGGACCCATGTCCGGCGGATGTGCACGAGCGGCTGGAGTGCCTGACGCGGAGGGAACGCGATGTCGTGGCGCTGGTGGCGCTGGGGTTGTCGAACGACGACATCGCAGAACATTTGTTCGTCAGTCCTCTGACCGCCAAGACCCATGTCAACCGGGCCATGACCAAGCTGTCGGCGCGTGACCGGGCCCAGCTCGTCGTCATCGCCTATCAGTGCGGCCTGGTCACTCCGGCGCCGGAATCAGGGCCCTCACAGGCGTCCGTGTGAGCGTCGGCGCGGGTAGGCGCGCGCGGGTCCCGGTCGTAGGCGCGAGCACCGGATACCGCAGTCGTGGTAGGCGGGAATCGCTGCGGGGGGACGATGTGCGAAGGGCCGTTCCTGGGCGAAGGTGAGAGGGCGAACGGAGGTTTCGCCATGATCGAAGCCCACTGCACGACCAAGCGATACGACGCCGCATCGATCGGCCCGCACACCGCGCCCCACGTGCCGGTCGCTCTGCTCGCCGCCAGGGCGGCCATGGGCAGCCACACGGGCGACCACACGGGCCGTACTCACCGTGTTTCCCCGCCGACTGCACGTGCCGACGACCGCCACGGACGCCGTCCTCGCGTCGAGCACTGCGGCCTGCGTCGCCTCCCTCTTCCGTGGTCGAGCGGTCCCGTTCTCCCGTCGCGGACACGCCTGCCACTCCTCGCCGCGTACGCGACCGCCCTCCTCGGCATCGGCGCCCGGATTCTCGTGCGATACGACGCCTGAACCGCGCGCGGGGACAGAAGCGGCAGTCGCCACACTCACGACCGGCCCCGCGGCCCAGATGCCCGCGCGACCGGCACAACCCGGCACCTTGGCGTCCCCCGACACTCTCGGCACCTCGGCACAGGAAGGATCCCTCCCATGCTTACTGCAACCAGGAACGACCGTACGACCAGTGAACGACCGGCCGAAGAACACGACATCCCCGTCCCGGCGGCCGACGAAGCGATCGCGGTGGGAGCTCACCTGGCGACCTGCGCCACGTGCCGGGGCGGGTACGACTGCAGCGAAGCCGTGCCCGCTCACCTGTTCCTTCTCCGCCAGGCTCTCGCCGACAGCACCGGCCGGCAGCACGGGGCGCGCGAGGAAGGCCAGGCGGAACGCCACCGTGTGGCACCCTGCCGACGCGGTCCGGTCCGTACGACCGGGGCCACACAGCTCACCCTCTCCCAATGGGTCAGCAGGACCGCGAGGATCGGAGGCCGGAGCTGACGAGGGGGGTGACGACGAGCGTGGGGGCGGTCAGGGCGCACCGTCTCCGGAGCGGTCCTACCGCCCCGGAGACGGTGCCCCGGCACTCTTCGTCAAGCGTGAGGGACGCGCACTCTTCGTCCAGCCTGAGGGAAGCGCGGCAGCCGTTCGGGACCGCGGGCCTGGTGCACGGCCTCCGCTACAGAGGCGCCCCGCCGGGCACCTTCAGCCCGGCGCCATCGCATAGCCGTCGGCCGTCCAGCCGCCGTCGCTGACCACCACCTGGCCCGTGATGTTCGCGGACACGCCGGAGGCGAGGAAGAGGGCAAGATGCGCGATGTCCTCCGGGCGGCCGAGGCGGCCACGGGGAGTGCGGCGGCGCAGCGCCATCTGTTCGGCCTGGGGGTGTCCGTCGTCCTGCTGGCCCTCGGCGCGCCGGCGGCCACGCGGTTGCGCTTCTCCCCGAAGAGCTGAGGCACGCCGGAGCATCGGCCGCAGCGGGCTCCGGACACGCCACCAATGGCGGTGAGGGGGAGTGTGCGGGGCGGCTGCCGTCGAGGCCTGTGAGCCGTCCCGCACAAGCCCTATCCCCAGGTGAGCGGGTCGAGATGGAGGTAGAAGCGCAGCCGGTCGAGGGCGATGCCGTACCTCTCGGCGAACTCCGCGTCCGCGGCACGCGCCTGCTTCTCGTCCGGCCAAGTCTCCCGCGCGTTGGCGAGCAGCAGCGCCAGGTCCGCGTAGCGGTCCGCCAGCCCGAGGCGGCCCAGGTCGATGAAGCCCGACACGTCGAGGGTCCGCGGGTCGAGGACGATGTTGGGCAGGCACAGGTCTCCATGACAGACGACCGTGTCGGCTGCCTCCTGGTCCCGTCGCCGCCCGACCTGCGGTACCAGGCGGGCCAGCAGCTCCGCGGCCGGGGTGTGCTGTTGCTGGACGGGGAGGAACTCGGGGTTCACCGCGCCGCGTGCCACGACGTCGCGTGCCAGGGTGACCATCCCGTCCAGGCCCCGGCGGAACGGGCACTGCCGTACGGGCACCTCGTGCAGCAGGCGGACCGCGTCCGCGACGCGTTCCCAGGAATCTCGCAGGTCCGCCGCGGACACCCGGTCGGCGGGCACACCGGAGACGGCACCGGACACCAGGCAGGCGCCCGCATCGCCGGAGTGCCAGTCGAGCACGCGTGGCCCAGGGACGCCCTGGCCGGTCAACCAGGCGATCCGGTCGCGCTCGGCCTTCAGGTCGGCCACGTCCGCGGCGGCCACGCACTTGGCGTAGCGGGTGCCGTCCGCGCTCCGGAAGACGGCGGCCCCCGACTCGCCCGCCGTGACGGGCAGCCAGTCGCCGTCACCACCACCCGCGCCCATCAGCACCGGCGAAACGGTCCGGGATCCGGGGTGATCGCTCATGGCGGCCACTCTAGTGACCTGAGGGGTTCACCGGCTTTCCTCTCCGGCTACAGCACTGAGGGCTGTCCCGTCATCCCTGGCGGGCGAACGACGACAGCTACGGCACCTCGCCGCGTTGTCGGGACGTCCGCATACATCCGGTATGCGGATGTTCCTCCGCCTTGCGATGCACCGCATCCGACGCCGCGCGCTGATCCACCACGGATGACGGGACAGCCCTTAGACCGGCCGACGCGCCCGGCTTTCGGCGCGGGACCCGATGACTTCAGCCCCGTCCCCGCCGACGGCCTGTGCCGCGACCACGGCCCGTCCCGCCTGTCCGCCAGGCGATCGCCGCCCGTGGCACGCGCTCGTGGCCGTCCGCATCAAGCCGGTCGCTCGTCGGTGCGGATCCGGGAGGCGAGGACCGCGATGTCGTCCTCCGCGTCGTCACCGAACCGGTTCAGCACCTCGTCCAGCAGATCCTCCAGGCGTCCGCTCGCGGGCAGTTGCAGTGACGCCAGCCGTCCGACGGACACGTCGATCGCCTCGTTCCGGCGCTCCACGAGCCCGTCGGTGTACATGAACAACACGGTTCCGGGGCCGCAGGGCAGCACCCGGGCCTCGTATCGTCCGTAGCCGGTGCCCAGCGGTGGCCCGACGGGCAGCTCCGCGATGTGCGCCCCGGTGCCGCCCGGATCGATGAAGACGGGCGGCAGGTGCCCGGCGCTGGCCACTTCACAGACTCCGGCGAGCCGGTCGACGACCGCGATCAGGCAGGTGGCCGCACGGTCGAGCCCCGAGCGTTCCACCATGGTGTCCAGCCGTTCCAGGATGCGGTGCGGCGGCAGTTCGTCCGCGGCCAGCATGCGCAGCAGCGACCGGTAGTGGCTCATGGCGACGGCGGCCTCGACGCCGTGCCCCATCACATCGCCCATGGCTTTGAGGTGGCGTCCGTCCTTCAGCGGGATGACGTCGAACCAGTCGCCGCCGACCAGCACATCGCGCTCGGCCGGCAGATAGCGGGTCGCGATCTCGATGTGCGGGTGCTGGCCGCGCGGTTCGGAGAGAAGCGAGCGCTGAAGTTCCAGGGCGATGCCGTGCTCGTGCGCGTACCGGCGGGCGTGGTCGAGGTCGACGGCCGTGCGCCCGGCGAGCTCGCGGGCGACGATCACGTCCTCGTCCGCGGTGAAGGCGGGGGAGTCGCCCGTACGACCGAGTCCGAGGACGCCCTGGGGGTTCCCGCGCACGGTCAGAGGGACGACGACCATGGAGTGCAGACCCAGCACACGGTGGGCGGCAGCCCTTTCCGGCGTCGTGCCGGACCGGCCGGGCTCTTCGGCACTGAGGTCCTCCAGCACCGGCTGGTTGGTCGCCAGGGAGCGCTGCACGACCGAGTCCTCCTGGTAGTCCACGTACTCGCCCGGTTCCTGGAAGTGTCCGCCCAGGTTCTCGCGGACGCCCGGAGACATGGCCAGGGCCGCGCGGCGCATCCGGAGCACCCCGGCCGGCGGGCGGCGCACGACGTGGCCGATGTCCGGCGGGAACACCTCGACGGACGCGACGTCGGCCAGCGCGGGCACCACGAACTCCGCCAGTTCCCGGCAGGTGGTGTCGATGTCCAGCGTCGTGCCGATACTGACGGACGCCGTGTTCAGCAGCGTCAGGTAGCGCCGGGTCCGTTCCAGGTCCTCCCGCTGGTGATGGGCCGAACTGGTCTCCAGCACGATCCCCACCAGGCCCAGGCACCGGCCACCCGCCTCGATCCGGTAATAGCTCCCGCGCCAGTACCGCCTGTCCTTCCCGGTCAGTTCGCGCGTCAGTCCGCTGAATGTCGTGTCGCGGGGCCGCCCGTCGTCGAGCACCGAGCGGAGCACTTCCTGGCGCTCGTCGAACTCGGGCAGCACGGCGTTGATGCTCCGGCCGCGGTGCTCGGCGGCCGGCAGGCCGTTGATCCGGGCCTGTGCGGGATTGACGTACAGATAGCGCAGATCGGTGTCGTACAGGGCGATCCCGGCAGGTGCTCCGTCGAAGAGGGTGGTGAGGACGGATACGTCGAACGGCAGCGGGCTCTCGGCGTACTCATCGGCCTGCACATCGACCTCCTGAGGCGGGGAGCGGATCACGCGCTGCTCCTGGGCCTCAATCGTCGACCGCACACCTTCGCCGCGCATCCGCACCCGCGTGGAGCGGCACGGGGCCGACGGGAGGACCTTCGCCCCGTTCGCCGCAATGGACGGTGCGGCCCCGGCTCATCCGCTCCGCACCGATGTGGTGTGAGGTGTCCGGGACCGCCTCGGGGCGGACCCGACGGCCCTCACCCGACCGGGCCAGCAAGGTCCCTTGTCCCCATTGGGCTGTCCCCACCTCGGAGTTGCCCGGACACGGGAGCCATGAATCTGTGGAAGTCGAGATCCGCCGGATCCCGCCTTCCAGGAGGAGACATGCGCCCTGAGCAGAACGGCCGCTCGGCCGACCAACTGTCCGTCGTGTACACGGTCCACGTCATCGAGGGCGGTGAGCAAGGATTCCTCGACGCGTACGAGCGGATACGGAAGTCCGTCGCCAGCGTCCCCGGGCACATCATCGACCGGCTGGGAGAACCCCTCGACGACTCCCGGCAGTGGGTGATCACCAGCGAGTGGGAGACGCCCGAGCACTTCTTCGCCTGGCAACAGGGCGAGGACCACCGCGCACTGCTGGCTCCGCTGCGGGCCTGGGTCGACCAGACCCAGTCGCTGCGGTACCGGGTCATTCAGGAGACCGTAGGGGTGAAGTCATGACGCAACCCGTCACCGGCCCCGTCGCCGTCCTCGGCCTCGGCACGATGGGCACCGGCCTGGCCACCCGGCTTCTCGACCAGGGTGTCGAGGTCCGGGTCTGGAACCGCACCGCGGAGCGGACAAAACCGCTCGCCCGCGCCGGCGCCGTCGCCGCGACGCATCCGGCCGACGCCGTCGAGGGCACGAGCGCGGCCATCTGCACCGTGACCGACGGCGAAGCCCTCGCCGCCGTGCTGCACGGACCGGACGGGATCCTGACCGGGAGCCCGTACCCAGGCACCCTGGTCTGCGCCAGCACGGTCGCACCGGAGGAGGTCGTCCGTCTCACCAGCAAGATCGACTCCGTTCTGGACGTCGGCATGCTGGGCAACCGGGAGCACGCCCGCAGCGGTGATCTGCGGCTGTTCGTCGGCGGCGAGGAGCGGGTCTTCACCGCGGGGCGGCCGCTGCTCGAACTGCTGGGCAAGGAGGTCGTCCACCTCGGCGAACTCGGTTCCGGCATGCGGATGAAGCTGCTCCTCAACCTGCTGATGGGGATCGAGGTGCAGGCCCTGGCCGAAGCGGTCGAGCTGGCGTCCGTCACCGGGCTCGACCCGAAGCTCGTCCTCAGCACGATCGCGGGCAGCGGCTTCGCCTCGCCCGTCATGGCGTTCAAGTCCAAGCGACTGGCAGCCGGGCGCTTCGACGAGCCCGACTTCCGGCTGAGCCTGATGGCCAAGGACCTGCTGCTCGCCGCGGACCAGGCCGCCGCGGCCGGACTGCGGCTTCCGCTCGTCGACGCAGCCGCGCAGACCCACGTCCGCGCCGCCGACCAGGGACATGGCGACGAGGACTGTGTCGCCGTCGTCCACGCACTCGCATCGAACCAGGGAACACACACATGATCATCGACATCCATGGACACCTGTCCCCGCCGGATGCCGCACGACGCTTCCCCATGCCCCCCAGCCTGACCGACGTCGACGGCATGCTCGCCGCCCGCGCCCGGGCCGGAATCGACCTCACCATCATCGGCAGTCCGGTCGGCGCCGGTGCCATGGCGCGAGTCCCGGGCGTCGACAACTACGCGCAACCACGAGACCGGCTCCGCGGCTTCCACAGCTGGATGTCGGGCCTGATCGCCTCCTTCCCGGACCAGTTGCGCGGGTACGTGTACGCCAACCCGTTCGGCGACGACGACCACCTGGAAGGAGTCAGGGAGACCCTGGAGGACCCCGCGTTCGTCGGCCTGATCACCACCTCCAGCGTCCACGGCGAACTGCTCGGCTCGCCGCGCGCCGACTCTTTCTTCGCGCTCGCCGCCGAGACGGGAGTGCCGGTCCTGGTGCACGCTCCGGCCGAACCGATCGGCACGGACCGGGTCGACGACTTCGGCTTCGTCGAACAGATCGGCCGGTTCGGGGACGTCACCATGGGCATGGCCATGATCGCGTTCGCGGGATGGCTGGACAAATATCCCGGCCTGCGCCTGATCGGTGCCACAGGAGGCGGCGCGATGGCGCTGCTGCCGGAACGCCTGCAGACGGCGGCACGTCCCAGACACTGGGGCGCCGGCGCACCCTCGACGCAGCCCGACGCCCCGGCGGCGGCAGACCCGGGCGGGGCACTGCAGCGCATGTACGTCGACACCAGCACGTTCAGCCCGGCGCATCTGGGCCTCAACGCGGAGGTGCTGGGGCCGGAGCGGATGCTGTTCGGCACGGACTCGCCGCCGATGTCCGTACCGCTGGAGGAGCTCCTGCGCCTGATCGAGAAGCTGCCCGTCGACAAGGCGGCCCAGCAGCTCATCCTCGGCGGCAACGCCGAGGCCCTCTTCGACCTCAGGAGC
This sequence comes from Streptomyces sp. NPDC104309, assembly GCF_055584025.1. Taxonomy (NCBI): domain Bacteria; kingdom Bacillati; phylum Actinomycetota; class Actinomycetes; order Kitasatosporales; family Streptomycetaceae; genus Streptomyces; species Streptomyces sp. NPDC104309. The sequence goes on from NZ_JBVJMV010000047.1 coordinate 51,787, forward strand.
CGACCGTGACCACCGTGGACGATCCGGTCGCCGCGGCCGAGCGGTGCACCCCCGAGTTCCGCCGGAACCCGCATCCGGTCTACGCGAACCTCAGGGACACGGCGCCCGTCTGCCCCATGAGGCCGCCGCACGGCATCGACACGTACCTGATCACGCGGTACGAGGACGCGCGGGCCGCCCTGACGGATCCGCGGCTGAGCAAGGACATGTACGGGGCCATGGACGCCTACCGGAGGATCTTCGGTGACTCGTCCGTGGCTCTGGACGACCACATGCTCAACTCCGATCCGCCCAAGCACACCCGGCTGCGCAAGTTCGTCGGCTCCACGTTCACCCCGCGCCGCGTGGAGTCCCTGCGTCCGCGGATCCAGGACGTCGTCGAGACGCTGCTGGACGGCTGCGCGACCCGTGAACCCGTCGACCTGCTGCCCGCGTTCGCGTTCCCGCTGCCGATCATCGTGATCTGCGAACTGCTCGGTGTGCCGCAGGAAGAACGGCCGGAGCTGCAACGCCTGTCCACCACGGTGGCGCAGACAGGGTTCGGCAAGGAAGCCAAGCAGGCCCAGCAGATGGCGGAGGAGGGCCTGCACGCGTACTTCGCGGAACTCCTCGCGCGCAAGCGCAGCCGTCCAGGAGAGGACCTGCTCAGCGCGCTCGTCGAGGCCCGGGACGAGAACGGCGGCCTCACCGAGCAGGAACTGATCTCGACCGCGTTCCTGCTGATGTTCGCGGGGCACAAGACGGCCGCCTACCTCATCGGCAACGGCGTCCACCATCTCCTCACCCACCCCGCGCAGCTCCGCGCCGTGCAGCAGGACCCGGAGCTGGTCGGACCGGCGGTGGAGGAACTGCTGCGCTACGACGGTTCGGTGGAGAGCGCGACGTTCCGTTTCGCGACCGAGGATGTAGAGATCGCCGGGACGCGGATTCCCAAGGGCTCCCTGGTGCAGATCGCGCTCAGCTCGGCCAACCGCGACCCGCGGAAGTTCGACACACCGGACGCCTTCGATGTGACGCGCCCCGAGAACGCGCAAAGCGCCCATCTGGGGTTCGGCCACGGCATCCACTACTGCCTGGGAGCGCCACTGGCCAGACTGGAGACGCAACTCGCTCTCACGGGTCTGTTCAGCCGGTTCCCGAGGGCCGCTCTGGCGGACCCCGCGCGTGAGGCGCTCTGGATGGAGGTTCCGTTCCCTGCCTTCCGAGGCCTCGCGGAGCTGCCTGTCGTGCTTGAGCCCGCCATGCCGTGACCGGCGGTCGGAGGAGACCGGTATCCGTTCATCCGCCGCGCGTCCGCTCACGGCGCGGTCGACCACCGCGCGAACGCGTCCGTCTTCCTGACGGCTGTCCCCCGCGTCGCCCGGATGCCGATCACGGTGCCCGCCGGGCCGGTGGGCAGTCTCGGTAGCTTGCCCCAACTCTGCCTGAAACAAGGTTGGTTCGTGGAGCAAGGAGACTGCCCACCGGCTCGCTTCGTCCTCCTGGGGTTCATGTCGCGCCGGTGTGCCCGCCCTCGAACACCGATGGAACCGAGCTCCTCTGACGCTGCGTCAACAACTTCAGGGGTGCTCACGGAGCGGCGCCCGCAAGTTGGCGAGGGGGCAGCCGTGACGGAACCGGAACCGACGCACGAGAGCCACGAGACGCAGGACACGAAGGAGGCATCGGGCCCGCCGGTGGCATCGGGCCCGCCGGTGGCGCCGGGCCCGCCGATGGCGCCGCAGGCGCAGGATCCCGGAGCCACGAACGGGACATCACAGCCGTCGCGACGAAACCGAGCCCTCGTGATCGGCGTTGTCGGAGCCGTTGTACTGGCTCTGCTCGTGGGCCTGACGGTCTGGCTGTTCGGCGGCTCCGAGGACAAAGCGGCAACGAAGGGCGACCGCAAACCGTTCGACAAGGCGGTGGCGAGTCTCGCGGTCGCCAAAGGGCTGCACTACAAGGACACGGCGATCGCCGGCATCACGGTCAGGGACGTCACGGTGACCGCGTCCGGCAAGAAGTTCGGCAGCGCGGGATACGGCGACCGCCTGAAGAACCTGGAGCAGGACGTCCTCAGAATCGACGGGAAGACGTACACCCGGTGGAAGAAAGCCCACGATTACGAGAAGGACAGCCTGCCGAAGGACGCGCAGAACGGACCGGGCAGGTGGATGGTCAATCCGATCGGTGGCACGGCCACCCTTGACGAGGCGCTTCAGCAGTACATCTCCCCCAAGGAGTTGGCCGCCTACCTCGCCCGCGCCCTGGACGACGTGGACCACTTCCCCCGGGCGGACGACCCGGACTCACCACCCCTGACCGTGCACGGGGTACCGGCGCTGCGGGCCGACACCTCCGTCGGCAGCCTGGTCGTCACCAGGAAACCGCCTTACCGGGTGCTGCGGCTGGAGCCGTACGACTTCCATGATCTGTCCAAGCGGATCCGGGAAGCCACCGAGCAGGGAGAGCAGCCCGTGCTTCCCGAGGTCACCCAGGGCCCGCTGAAGGCGGGCGACTCCGAAGGCCTGGAACTGGAGCCGGTCACCGGTGCGCAGTCCGAGGCGATGTTCGCCCTGCTGGAGGAGTACATCCGCAGACTCGGCGACGCGGTCGACGAGAGCGTCGACTTCACGCTCAAGACCGGTGGCTCGCTGAACTGCGGCGCTTCCGGTTGCTCCGTCCGGGAGGCGTTCACGGGCAAGATGATTCCCCGGGAGAACGGGGCGCACGTCGTCGTCGGCAAGGTCACCGCCGTTCTGACCGCGACCGTGACCATCAACGGCAGGCCGGCCGGCAGGTGCACCAGCCCGCCGACCGTCGTCCGTTTCACCGGCAGCACGTCGAGCGGAAACCTGTCGTGCTCGGTCCCGGAGGCGGGACCGGTCTACGCCACCGAGCACGCACGCCTCAAGGCCCAGGCCGAAGCGGAGTCCCGCGCGTCCAACCGCCCGGTTCCCTACCGCGTCTCGATGCGGGCCTGGGCCGAGATCGACGCGCGGGCCGTGGCCCTGGGCAAGGTGGACGAGCTGACCGAGGAGGTACGGCGGGAGAAGCGCGGAGCCTGAGGGGCCCCGACAACGCGTTGGCCGTGACGGTCGGCGGACCCGCCCCGGTTCGCGAACCGCGGGGGCCTGCGCCGAGTACGGGCGGGCCGGGCAGGACCGTCCCCGAGGAGCCGGCTGCCCGTGCTCGACGGCACGGGCAGCCGGCTCCTCTGCCGCCTCCTGATCAAGGGGCGCGGACGCCCCGGCGGGCGGGCCGCGATCACGCGTAGGTGACGTCGGACGCGCAGCGAGCGCCGCTGTCACCCAGGTAGGACTTGTCGAGGCACCCCCACACGTGGACGCCTGTCATCGGTCGACTCCCAGAGGATGGTCCGGCCGCCGGAGGCGGAGGTGTCGTCGGTGGCGAGCGGCCCGTAGCTGAAGCCGGGGGTGGTGACGTACGCGCGGGCCGCGACGCCGTCGGCCTGGTAGTCCTGCACGTAGTTGTCGTACGAGTCGTTGAAGTCGGCGCCCGCCGAACGGATGCACACCGTCGCCTGGACGTGCCCGCCGGAGAGCCCGGCGGCGCCCGGAGGCCCAACATGCCCTGGCGACAGATCGGCTCCAGCACTTGGCCGGCCGTGGCCCTCGACACCCTGGGCCGAGGCACACGCCTTGGCCGTCGACCACGCCGCCGCGAGCCGGGCCCACGACGATGCCGAAGCGGTGCGAACCGGTCGCGGCGGCTCCGGTCCATGACCGTTCGCCCCGTCGCCGGACGATCCCGTCGGACGCCGCGGGGGGCGGGGGGGGGGCGGGGGGGCCGCCGGGCCGCGCCCAGAACACGGGCCGCGGCGGGCCCCGCCCCCCCCCCCCCCCCGCCCCCCCCCCCCCCCCCCCCCCCCCCCCCCCGCCGGCCGCCGCGCCGGGCGCCGCCCCCCCCCCCCCCCCCACGACACGACCTGGTGGCGACGTGAGCGGGGGCGGCGTGCGTGCGCACGGATCTCACGCGGCGCCCGCCATCTCACGCGCGGGGGTCGGCCTCCACGATCCGAGCATGGGCCCAGGCCACCAACCCGGGGTCACTCAGGGCGTCGACCCACAGATCGGCCCGGTCCTCTCCTTTGCCGGCAGGACGTGGTCCGACACCCAGTACGCGCAGGCCGGCGCTTCGCGCCGACTCGATACCGGTGACCGAGTCCTCCACCGCCAGCGCGTCCTGAGGGCGCACGCCGCAGAGGTCCGCCGCGGCGGCGTAGACGTCAGGGTGGGGCTTGGGCCGTAACGCGTCGCCCGCGACGACGATGTGGTCGAAGCGATCCAGCAGCGAGGCCCGTTCCAGGCAGGATTCCACCACGTCCAGCGGGCAGTTGCTGGCCACCGCGAGTGGCAGATGACAGGCGGCCAGCCGGACCAGAGCCGCCGCGCCGGGCATGGTGACGGGGTCCGCGGCGACCAGCGCCGTGAAATGCCGGAGCAGCGAATCGGTCATGGCCCCGGTGAGCTCCGGCTTCCCGGTTTCCCGGGCCATGAGGCTTCCGCAGTCGGTGTAGTGCACTCCCTTCGCTCGCTCCGCGAAACCGGCCGGAGGCTTGAGGCCGAATTCGCGGAAGACGCGGATACGGGCGTCCTGCCAGTGGCGTTCGGTATCCATCAGAGTTCCGTCGCAATCGAAGACGATGGCGGCCGGGGACCAGTTGAGGATGCGATCAGCTGTCATTTCTCTGCCGTTCTCGGAGAGTGCGCCGACCCCGGTCTTCCATGGGATCAATGAGATGCCGGACTGCGGGAGAGACGCGCTCGACTGCTGGGACGTGGATGTCGAGGGGAAATCGATGACCGCGTGCGAAGGCGGTCTATTCGCCTCCGTGGAGCCCGCCGCCCAGGGCGCCGTCCGCCCTGTGGAGTGAGCCCGAAAACATCGTGCTCATTACGTTAATTTCGCGGAGAAGAAGTGCGCAATCACCATTTCGAGTGCTTTGGTGCGGGCCGGTCGCAGAGCGGGAGTGAGGCGTGGTGAGGCCGGCGGGGGCTGTGTGCGCCCCAGAAACACGGACAATTCATCTGTTATTTGTGCAAGCTCGTCAAATTGCTTGCTATCGGTCCATGTGACGGCAGAGTGGTGCAGGAATGGGCCTGCGTGGGAGTGCGGACTTCCTCGATGTCACCCACATGTACGCACGGTCGAAGAATAATAAGAATTCCGCGACCGACGGTGTGGGGCCGTGTGTGCGCGGGTGTGGCACTCTCTTGCGTCGCATGAATGGCGCACATTATCGAAGGTGGAACATACGTGCAGGACAGGGCGCGAGCTACCCGGAGATCCCTGTTGGAAGCCGCGGCGCAGCTCTTTCTCGAACGGGGGTACGTGGGCACCAGTATCAGCGACATAAGCGGCCGTTCGGGAAAGACCAGCGGTGCCATCTACTTCCACTACTCCAGCAAGGAGAAGCTCGCCCTCGCCGTCGTTCGCGAACAGTTCGCCGCATGGCCGCAGTTGGTCGGACACTACGCGGCCCCGGAGGTCCCGCCGCTGGAGAAGCTCGTCACCCTCAGCTTCGAAGTCGCCAGGGCCCTGCGCGAGGACGTCATTGCCCGCGCCGGTGCCCGGCTGTGGGCCGAACGTCACAGCATCGACGCGGCTGTGCCCGCACCCTTCGCCGCCTGGACCGCGGCCGTCACACGACTGCTCGCCGATGCCCGCGCCCAGGGGGAACTCGCAGAGGGCGTCGAGCCGTCGAGCACCGCCACGACACTCGTGTGCGCGTTCTTCGGCCTGTACAGCCTGACCGACGAGGTGGCGGGGGAGCGGGTGCTCGCGGCCCGGCTGCACCAGTGGTGGCTTCTCGTTCTGAACGCGCTGCAGGCGCGCCCCGACCCTGCCGCCCTGATCGCGCGGGCGCGGGCGCGCTGCCCCGAGTGACGGGGCGATGGGCGGACGACCGAGGCGGTCAGCAGGCGAGAGAGTCGTGTACGGCTTCGCTGGGCCGAGGGGAAGGTCGGCGTGGATGGGGGAGGCGCTCACAACCTCGTGCACCGGCAGGTCCGCTGCCGTGCGACGCGGGCGGGACGTCGGGCAGCCGCTGAGGTGTGCGACGGCATCGACGGCGGCCGTGTGCCGCCTCCACCCGCCCGGATGCGGGTCGGGGCGCGTCCGCGGAGGGTCGCGGCCCACACCGCCTGCCCCGCCGAGCCGGACCCGTCCTGAAAGCCGGTCCCGGACCTGGCACGGCCCCGCCTCGACAAGGCTCGTGATCACGTCACCCGCGCGGTGCCAGGTGGAAGGCCCGGTGCATTTCTCGCAGACGTTCGGCCAGAGCGGGTACGGGCCCCTGGACCATGAGGCCCGGCACCACGTCGGGGGCCGCCAGGGAGCGAACCGGAGACGACAGCACACCCAGCTCGGCCAGCCACTGAGTCAGCTGGGTCGCGGAATGGGCGTAGACGATGCGGCCGAGGCCGACCCAGCCGTGTGCGGCCGAGCACATGGGGCAGTGCTCACCGGAGGTGAAGACGGTGGTCTCGGCCCGCCGGTCCGCCGTGAGGTTCGCGGCGGCCCAACGGGCGAGTTCGAACTCCGGATGACGTGTGCTGTCGCCGAGACTGTTCACGCGATTGCGGTCCTCGGCGAGGATCTGGCCTTCGGCGCTCACCAGAACGGAGCCGAACGGCGCGTCCCCGGCCCTCAGTGCCTCGGCCGCCAGCGTCACGGCTCGCTCCAGGTGCTGGTGTTCCGCACCGGTCAGTTCAACAGTCGACACGACTCGCTCCTCTCACGTGCGCGGGATCGGGCCCGCGCCGCCGTGGGACTCACCGTGTCAGGCCCTGACCTGCGGCGTCCAAGAGATGTGAGCCATCGCGGCGATCGGTGGCGTCCATCGCCCCGTGATGGGGGAGTCCGCACGGGTGCGCCGGACACGGTGCGCCGCCCCGCCCGAGAGGTGAGGGGCCGCCGTCGACGCGCTCGGCCCGCCCGGTCCGTGGGAGGGGGGAACTGCTCCGCTCGGCTGCCTCCGCTCGGGTGCTGCCGGGGCTCCGCAGGGGCCGGTTGTGGCCCGTTGAATGTGACGCCACCCATAGGAGCCGCGTCACATCCTAAGGCGAGTAGTAGAAGCAGGGCCCTTCAAACAGCGCGTAAATGTCGCAAAAAGGTAAGTTTCGGACATTTATCCTAAGTTGGGTAGTACGTCACATTCTTGCGTCGGGTTCGGTGGGGCGTTAACCATGGCTGTCGTTGCGGGAGACCGCGACAGGGCCGGTCGGA
>NZ_JBVJMV010000048.1:0-53892 GCF_055584025.1 Streptomyces sp. NPDC104309
AGACCGCATGGATCAACGACCCAGCCAAGCGCAGGGAACCCACACCACAAACCTCATAGCGTCACGACCGTCTCACTGGACTTGAAATCTTCCGACTACAAGGTCCCACTGCTTCTGCGGCCGGTAGTAGCCCGGCAGCTCCAGCCCCTGGGACTTGCTGACGCGGATGCTGCCGGGTGGGAAGCCTGCTTCGAGGAAGAACTTCGCCAGGAGAGTCGCGATCACGTCGAAGTGCTTGCCGCCGCGCACTGACCCGGCGGTGCCGGCGCCAACCGCAGCCTTGATCGCGGACTGCTCGTTTTGCAGCTGCTTGGCACCCCAGTACGCAGCTATGGCGTCCTCGAAGTCTTGGCGGGTGACCGTCAAGATCCGCTCCTCCTAGTCAGGCAGCTCGGCCAGTCCGTAGACGCGTAGGGCGGCCTCTGTGGCGGCCTTCACGTCGCGCTTGTCGAAAGCCTCCGCGAGGGCTGTGCGGTCGCTCGCGCTGATCGCTGCCGGGTCGGGCACGCGGATCTTGCGGAGGTACTGCGCCTGGAACCGGAGGGTTCCCCCGCGCATCTTGACCGCGTACGCCTCCACGAACGCTTCCGCGACCTTGGACAGCAGCAAACCACCGAGTACGCGCATGTCCCAGACATCCGAGACGATGAAGTAAAGGTTGTGGTGAGGGTACAACTGGCCTTCATCGAGGACCGGATGGATCGTCAGCTTCATGTCCGGAAACAGCAGCTTGGGCCGCCGGGTCAGGTGATGGTCCACCTTGTCGATCGTCTTGTACCAGCGCTGAGGCTGCTTGACCGCGACGTACCGCTTGCGGAGCGCGTCCCCGTGCTCCTCGAAATACGCGGCGAGCTGCGGGTACGCAGTGAGATCGACCAAGTCACCTTCGGCTGTCCACGGGTTGACCAGATGGGTGCCGTTCCAATTCAAGCTGCCGCTGGTTGTGTCACGGACCATGGCCATGGGCAGCAGGCGGTCTTTCTCGACCAAAGCGCCGTCGTCCGTGAGGAAGACCTTGTCGGCGCCGGTGGCGATGCCGATGCCGACGCGGGTCCCGGTCTGGGTGTCCTCCAGGAGCCGGAAGCGTTCGGTGAGTTCTTCGAGGAGAGCCAGCCTGGCCGGTGAGGCGGCTGGCCATGAATCCTCGTCGGGGAACCAGTGCGGCATGCGGGCAGCCTGGAAGGCTGCGGTGGTGATGGACTCCGCGTCCTTCGTGTACCAGGCGGCGAAGTCGTCGGCTTGGGCGCTGCCGAATGACCGAGTAGTGTCCGCGGCCACCGCTCCGCCCTGGGGCCGGTTCGAGATGAGAGTGATCGCTGGATAGGCCGAAACTTGATCCTCGAAGGCATCCACGTCGTGCATGACCAGGGCCAAGTCCATGCTGAAGTGGCCGGTCACCAGCTGTCGGAGGCGGCGGCCGTACTGGTTTCGCATCCAACGGTCGGCGCAGATGAAGCCGAGTCGCCCGCCAGGGTTGAGGCTTCGCAGCGCGACCTCGTAGAAGCCGATGTAGATGTCTGCCCTGCCCCCCATCGTGGAGCAGGCGCTGCGGTAGGCCGCCATCCGGTCGTCGGGGACGTCTTCAAGGCGGATGTATGGAGGATTGCCGACTACGAAGTCGGCTCGGTGGTCGGAATCCGGCTGTAGTAGGTAGTCACCTTGCTCGACCCAGGCGGCTGCCACCTGCCGGGCTTCCTCGGCTTGCCATCCTTCGCTCACCAGCTGCTTCTCGATGACCGTGCGGCTCTGCTGCACGTTGCGGTCCAGCAGGTCCAGAGCGCGCACAGCTGTACGCGCGTCCCCGAGGGGACGATTGCGCGTACGGCAGGAGGCGCTGATTCGTGACGCGACAGCGACTAGGAAGGCGCCTGAACCGCAGGCCGGCTCGACGAGCTTCACGTCGCAGAGGTCCTTGTCGGCCGTGTACCCGATGAGGTCGAGGATCAGGTCCACTACCCAGCGTCGCGTGAAGACCTCACCGTGCTCCACGGCCTCCGTGGGGAGGGCGGGAAGGTCGTGCCGGTCGATGTTGGAGAGCAGAGGAGTGGCCACGTCCATGACCCTACTAGGGACATTTCTGGCCACGGTCTCCTTCACCGAATGGGTGCCATTGGCGTCGAGCCACGATCCGGCTGCTTTGGCGCCGACCTTGAGTGGCTCGCCCGGCGAGCCAGTGAGCTCCGACCGGTCGCTACTGCGCGGCACGATGCCTGACGTGCGTGAGTCCGGCTCTCCAGCAGGGGACCCACACACGTCGGCGGGTGGATCAGCTGTACAGGCGTCGCAGGAACTCGTCTTCGTCGAGGACTTCGATGTCCTGTCCGGCTTCCAGCAGTGCTTGTGCCTTCTTGGCCTTGCCACTCAGGGTGTCGCCGGGCTTCAGTTGGGTCTGGGAGGCAGAGACGAGAACGGTGGTCTTCTTCGTGACGTTCTCCGCGGGCTGCGCGCCGACCTCGGCGAGCTTGTGAAATGCCTCGTCCCGGGTCATCGAAGTCAGCTTCCCGGTGAGGCACACCGTCATCCCGTAGAGCGCGCCGTCGGGATCGGCGTCGGGGTTGGCCCCGGGTAGGGGTGTACGAGGCCCGGTGCCGTGTCCGCGGTATTGGCTGCCCAGCCACTCACCGCTCGGTGCCATCCAGCCCCATCGGATCTGGTGACCGGCGAGTAGATCGTCGAGCGACGTGGTCTCTGCCGTCAGCATGGCCCCGAGCATGACCTCTGCAGCGGCGGTGGCATCCGCGCCTGCGTTGTGGTGGTCGTCGAAGACAATGCCGGCGGCGTCCGTGCAGTAGGGGAGCGAGTAGGTGAGGAGCTTCCAGGTGCGGCGGGCGACGACCTGGGAGCAGGTGTAGCGCAGTTCGGGCCACTTGATGCCCTCAGCGTCGCTGGCGGCCCGCATGACGCTCATGTCGAAGCCCGCGTTGTGTGCCACCAAGGGGAGCCCGTCAGCGAACGCCATGATGTCGTTGAGTACGGCCGCCCACCTGGGGGCCTGCGTCACGTCGGCTGCGGTGATGCCGTGGATGGCGACGTTGAACGGGTTGAAGTGGTGCAGCCCGGACGGAGGCTGGATCAGCGTGTCCCAGGTGTTGGCTATGCGGCCGTCGACAACCTTCGTCATACCGACCGCGCAGGGACTTCCCCTGTGCTCGTTGGCCGTCTCGAAGTCGATGGCCACCCATGAAGAAGACATGACGCCAGGCTTTCCGGCCGCTGTCCCTTGGGACAAGGGTCGAACGGCCCTTCGACCTGAACCACTTGTCGATCAGGCTCGAAACGGATGACAGCGGTGCCGCGAGCGCTGCTGGACCCTTCTGGCGACAACTGCAACCAAAACTGCAACCACGAACGTCGAAGGGCCCCACCGCGAACGGTGGGGCCCTTCGACATCGTGCCCGGTGAGGCACTGGCGGAGGATACGAGATTCGAACTCGTGAGGGGTTGCCCCCAACACGCTTTCCAAGCGTGCGCCCTAGGCCACTAGGCGAATCCTCCGCGGCAAACAATACAAGACGTTGAGGAGTGCTCGCGAACCCGTTCCCCTCAAGATCCGCTCGGGCCCGTCCGGGGTGGTTCGGGAAGGTGGGGCAGTGGACCGACAGGGGTGGGGATCGGCTAAGGTGGGCGTCAGCCCCTCACGTGGCGCTATCTGACTGAACTCCCCCAGGGCCGGAAGGCAGCAAGGGTAGGTTGGCTCTGGCGGGTGCGTGAGGGGCCCTTGTATTTCCGGGAGGGGTGCGGGGTGGGGCCTCGCCCTGTCCGGGGCCGCTTGTCAGTCCGCCCGGATAACCTCGTAGGTGTGTCGTCCCTTGCGCTGTACCGCCGCTATCGCCCCGAGTCGTTCGCCGAGGTCATTGGGCAGGAGCATGTCACTGACCCGCTGCAGCAGGCCCTGCGAAACAACCGGGTCAATCACGCGTACCTGTTCAGCGGTCCGCGCGGTTGCGGCAAGACGACCAGCGCGCGCATCCTCGCCCGTTGCCTGAACTGCGAGCAGGGCCCGACGCCGACACCGTGCGGGGAGTGCCAGTCCTGCCAGGACCTCGCGCGCAACGGGCCGGGATCGATCGATGTGATCGAGATCGACGCCGCATCGCACGGTGGCGTGGACGACGCCCGTGATCTGCGGGAGAAGGCGTTCTTCGGTCCCGCGTCGAGTCGTTACAAGATCTACATCATCGACGAGGCGCACATGGTCACGTCAGCGGGGTTCAACGCCCTGCTGAAGGTGGTCGAGGAGCCGCCCGAGCATCTCAAGTTCATCTTCGCGACCACCGAGCCCGAGAAGGTCATCGGCACCATCCGGTCGCGTACGCACCACTACCCGTTCCGTCTGGTCCCGCCGGGCACGCTGCGCGAGTACCTCGCGGAAGTCTGCGGCAAGGAGAACAGCCGGGTCGAGGACGGTGTGCTGCCGCTCGTCGTGCGGGCCGGGGCCGGTTCCGTGCGTGACTCGATGTCGGTGATGGACCAGCTGCTGGCCGGCGCGGGCGATGACGGTGTGACATATGCCATGGCGACCTCGCTGCTCGGTTATACGGACGGCTCGCTGCTGGACTCGATCGTGGACGCTTTCGCGGCGGGCGACGGGGCCGCGGCGTTCGAGGTCGTGGACCGGGTGATCGAGGGCGGAAACGACCCGCGCCGCTTTGTCGCCGACCTCCTGGAGCGCCTGCGTGACCTGGTGATCCTGGCCGCCGTGCCGGACGCCGGGGAGAAGGGGCTGATCGACGCACCCGCCGATGTCGTCGAGCGGATGCAGGCTCAGGCGTCCGTCTTCGGCGCCGCCGAGCTGAGCCGCGCCGCCGACCTGGTCAACGAGGGACTGACGGAGATGCGCGGGGCGACCTCGCCGCGCCTCCAGGTCGAGCTGATCTGTGCCCGGGTGCTGCTGCCCGCGGCCTTCGACGACGAGCGTTCGCTGCAGGCCCGGCTGGACCGGCTGGAGCGCGGCGCGTCCTTTGCGACCGCCGGTACGGGCCCCGCCATGGGGTATGTGCCGGGGCCGGAGTCACTGGCCCATGCCCCCGCCCCCGCGCATGCCCCCGCCCCCGCCCCTGTCGCACCGGCCGTGCAGCCCGGCGCCGGACCCGCTGCCGCGCGTGCGGCGGTACGGGGGGAGACACCCGCCCCCGTGGCGCCGCCCGCACCTGTCGCGGCGCCCACGGCGCCCGCGCAGCCCACGGCCCCCGCCGCTGCCGCCGCACCTCAGCCACCTGCCGGGGCCCCGGCCCCCGCGGGCGGCCAGCGTCCCGGTGCCTGGCCCACCGCCGCCGCGCCGGAGTCCGGCCGCCGTCCCGGTGGCTGGCCGACCGCTTCCGCCCCCGGCCGGTCGCCGGCCCCGCAGGCCGCACCCGCCCCCGCTCAGGCTCAGCAGCCGAGCGCCGCTCCGGCGCCCGCCGCCGAGCCGGGCCCGGGAATGACACAGGGCGCCGGCCAGGTACGGAACATGTGGCCGGACATCCTGGAGGCCGTGAAGAACCGCCGCCGGTTCACCTGGATCCTGCTCAGCCAGAACGCCCAGGTCACCGGCTTCGACGGCACCACCCTGCAGATCGGCTTCCTGAACGCGGGCGCCCGCGACAACTTCACGAGCAGCGGCAGCGAGGACGTGCTGAAGCAGGCCCTCGCCGAGCGGTTCAACGCACAGTGGAAGATCGAGGCGATCGTCGACCCGTCGGGCGGCGCCGGAGCACCCCCGCAGACCGGTGGCGGTCGTCCTGCCGCGGCGCCACCCGTCGCGCAGCGCCCGGCCCCCGCGCCTCAGCAGCAGTACGAACCGCGGCCCGCCCCCGCCCCGGCCCAGCAGTCGAGCTCCGCTCCCGCCGCGGAGCCCGCCCCGCCGTCGTACTCTGCGCCCGAGCCCCCGCGCCCGGTCGCCCCCGAGGACGACACCCCCGAGGCGGACGACCCCGACCTCGTCGACTCGGCACTCTCCGGGCACGACCTGATCGTCCGAGAGCTGGGCGCCACGGTCGTGGAGGAGTTCACCAACGAATAGCCGGGGCAACCGGACGCCGCCCCGGACGAGGTTCCCGGACGCCGCCCCGGACGAGGTTTCCGGACGCCGCCCCCGGACGAGGTTTCCGGACGCCCGGGGGGCGCAGACGCGCGATCGCGAGGCCGCGGTCGCGCACCTCGGGCGTCCACGGAGCGGCGTCCGTCAAGGCCGCCGGGCCTCGGCGGCTAGGCTGCACCTCGTGAAGGTCCTCGTCATCGGCGGCGGCGCCCGCGAACACGCCCTGTGCCGCTCTCTCTCCCTCGACCCCGACGTCACCGCTCTGTACTGCGCTCCCGGCAACGCCGGCATCGCGGAGGTGGCCGAACTGCACCCGGTCGACGCCCTCGACGGTGACGCCGTCGCGCGTCTCGCCGCCGACCTGGGCGCCGAGCTGGTGGTCGTCGGCCCGGAGGCGCCGCTCGTCGCCGGGGTCGCCGACGCCGTGCGCGCCGTGGGCATTCCCTGCTTCGGCCCCTCGGGCGAGGCGGCTCAGCTGGAGGGTTCCAAGGCGTTCGCCAAGGACGTGATGGCCGGGGCGGGCGTCCCGACCGCCCGCAGCTACGTCTGCACCACTCCCGCCGAGATCGACGCCGCCCTCGATGCCTTCGGCGCCCCGTACGTCGTCAAGGACGACGGGCTCGCCGCCGGAAAGGGCGTCGTCGTCACCGACGACGTCGAGGCGGCCCGCGCCCACGCCCTGGGCTGCGACCGTGTGGTCATCGAGGAGTTCCTCGACGGCCCCGAGGTCAGCCTCTTCGCGATCACGGACGGCACCACCGTGCTGCCGCTCCAGCCCGCGCAGGACTTCAAGCGCGCGCTGGACGACGACGAGGGACCGAACACCGGCGGCATGGGCGCGTACTCCCCGCTCCCGTGGGCCGACCCGAAGCTGGTCGACGAGGTCATGCAGTCGGTGCTCCAGCCGACCGTCGACGAGCTCCGCCGCCGTGGCACCCCGTTCTCCGGGCTGTTGTACGCGGGCCTCGCGATCACCTCGCGCGGCGTGCGGGTGATCGAGTTCAACGCCCGTTTCGGTGACCCCGAGACCCAGGTGGTCCTGGCCCGTCTGAAGACTCCACTGGCAGGTGTCCTGCTGGGCTCCGCCAACGGCACGCTCGACGAGCTGCCCCCGCTCAAGTGGCGTGACGAGGCCGCCGTCACCGTGGTCATCGCCTCGCACAACTACCCGGCCACGCCGCGGACGGGCGACCCGATCGAAGGGCTCGACGATGTGGCGGCGCAGGATGCCCCGGAGGCGTACGTCCTGCACGCCGGGACCGAGCGGGACGGCGACACGATCGTCAGCGCGGGCGGCCGCGTGCTGTCCGTGACCGCGACCGGAAAGGACCTCGCGGCCGCCCGTGAGCGCGCCTACACGGCGACGGCCCGGATCCGGCTCGACGGCTCGCAGTTCCGTACGGACATCGCCAAGAAGGCCGCGGAAGCCTGAGACCGGGCCGGGCCCGGCCCTGCCTTACCCGTCCGCCCCGGCCCTGCCTTCCCTGTCCGCCCCGGCCCGGCCTTGCCCGTCCGCCCCGGCCCGGCCTTGCCCGTGGGGCCGGGGCCGTACAGCCGGTTTCCGAGCCGCCCCCGTAGACCACCCCCGGACCTCGGCCGACACCCACCGACGCGCGCCGCTGCCCCAAGGACGGCGGCGCGTCAGCACCTTTGCCCAAAGCCATTCCATCGAGTGACGACTGAGCCATCCGGATGACGCCCGCCAAGGCCCCAACTAGGGTGCGGCGCAAGCATTCCGGCACATGGCTCACTGGCATTGCGATGTCAGTGACGGGTGCCACAGTGGGGGAGTGAACAACACCGCCGCGGGGGCAGAGGGGGTGACGTCCGGCCGTGTCCGGTACCGGTACAACTGAGGAGCTGGGTGCGCAGAGTGCGCGCGCCCGAGCTCTCGCCCTGCTGCGCATCCGCAGCAGGGCAACAGCCGCGGCCATCCTGCCGGCGGCGGTCGCCGTCGTGCTGCTCGTCGCGGGCGCCCAGGGGCATGCCGTCGGCACCGGCTGGGACGCGGCGCGCTGGGCCGTGACGGCCTGCGCGGTCGTCGTGCTCCTGCTCGCCACGGCGGTCGCTGTCGCGATCGTACGAGCGAGGCCGGCGGTCAGTCCGACCGTTCCGCTCGCGGAGGAAGCCGCCCCGGATCTCTACCGTCTGGTCAGGGACCTCGCCGAACGGCTCGGGGTGCCCGCGCCCTCGGCGATAGCGCTCACGCCCGACTGCGACAGCTGGCTGGAGGACCGCACCCATCCCACCGCGCAGCGGCTCATGACAGGCCCCGGAGCCGATCGGGCGGCGCGTTCCGCGGGCCGGGTCCACCGCCGGGTGAAGGCGGCTCCCGTGCTGGTCATCGGTTCGCCGTTCCTGTGGTGGATGCGGGTGGCGGAGCTACGCGCGGTGCTCGCCCCGGTCGTGGCGGGCACGGGGCCCTCCGCGCATCCCGACATAGCGGCGGCGCGTCGCTTCGTGCGGGGGCTGGACGGAGCGGTCGCCGACGCGGCCGTGCTCGTTCCGGGGCCGCTGTCCGGGGTGCGCAGAGTGCCGCGTCTCTTCGTCGGCTGGATCGCCCGGTTGCTGCTGCGCAGTTGTCGCAGCCATGCCGCTGAGATGGAGCGGGGTGTCGCCGCCGCCGCGTCGGTTCGCGCACAGGGTGTGGACCACGGTCTTCGGATCGTCGCCCAGGAACAGGTCGGCCTCGCCTACGCGGGCTGGGACCGGCTGCTCACCCGGGTCGCGCTGCCCGCCTGGCAGATGGGCCGCTGGCCGTCCCGGCTGGACGCGGGTGTCGTATCCGCGCTCACCGAGCTCTCCCGGCGCGACCGGCTCGCCGACGGCTTCACCTCCCGGCTCGGCGAGCGCCCCGCCTGTGACCTCCTGGAGGAGCCGGGCGCGGCCGACGAGGCGGCATCGCTGCTGGCGGCCCGGCTCTTCCACGGAGGTCCGGCGGAGTCCGGTCCCGACTGGTCGCCGGTCGACTGGCAGCAGTATCCGGATGAGGTGGTCGACCGGAAGTGGCGTACCGAGGCCGCCCGTCTGCATCGTGTCCTGGACTCGTTGGGGATGGCGCCCGCACCGGCCGCCGACGACTCCGGCCCGGGCCGTCCCGCATTTCCCCTCGATGCCGGGGTGCCCACGCTGGCCCGTGTCGTCGAGCATCTGGCCGGCGGGGGCGGAAGCGGCGAGGTGCTCGCGGCCGGAATCAGCGCCGCGCTGGCCCGCGAGGAGGCGGCGGCCCAGCGGCAGCCACCGGCCGGCGGCGCGTCGAGCCGGGCGGGTACCCCGAGCGCCGTCGGCGCGGGCGGGAACATCCTGGACATCTGGGGCCCGGACCCCCTCCCGCTCTTCCCGCTCCAGCCGCCCCGTACGGGTACGGAACTGCTCGCCGACCACGTCGCGGCGATGGTCTGCTGTGCCGCCGTCGACACGGCGGGCGCGGCCCCCGGCCTCGACTGGCTCGACGGCCCCGCGCTGCTGGTCGACGGCGAGCGCCGGGCGGATCTGGACAGTCCCGTCCTCAGTCTCGTCGAGGACGGGGACGCGGCTCCGCTGCGGTCGTGGCTCGCCTCGGTCGGCGTACGCACCGACAAACCCGTCCGTCTCGTCTGACCCACCGGCCTCCGGCGGCGGGCCCGCGCGAGGGCAGACCCGCTGGCCTCCGGCGGCGGGCCCGCGCGAGGGCAGACCCGCTGGCCTCCGGCGGCGGGCCCGCGCGACGGCAGACCCGCCGGCCCCCGGTGACGGGCCCGCACCACGACAGACCCACCTGTCTCAACCTCCTCACCGGAGACGCCGCCGGGGCTGTCGGCCCCCCCATACCCGGAAGAAAACGTTCCGTTCACGTCAATTAGCGACGAAGGGTGACGGGCCGCATGCGTTATGTGATGTGCTGGGGATCGACGCTGACAGTCGGAGCATCACTGTTGGCGCACCGATGACGCACGGCCGGATGCGGTCGGCGGCAACGGCCAACGGTCAAGACCGCCGTCGGCGATCGGCGTCCGTGAGCGGCGCCGGCGTCCGGCGTCGGCGTTCGGCACCCGCGTCCGGCGTCCGTGACCGGCGTCCGTGACGTCGATCAGCTGTTCCCGGGGGCCTGTGGGAGGGAAGCGGTATGGGGGCGGAGCAGATTCGTCGATGGGAGTCGGGTGCCCTCGCGCACGCCGTCTCCGACCCCTTCGGTCAGGGCCCCCTGCCCTGGCTGCGCGGCAGTGAGAACTACTTCGACGACACCGGACACGTCGTCCCCTGGTACGCCGACCCCACCCTGGCCCGGGGCGCCGACGGCGGCACCCGTACGGCCGACGACGTGCACCGCCAGATCAAGGGCTTCATCTCCACCGGCGCCGCCGCCCCGGGCGAGGCGATCGACTTCCACATCACCGTGGACCCGCCCCAGCAGTTCTCCGTGGACATCTACCGCATCGGTCACTACGGGGGCGACGGGGCCGCCCAGATCACCACGAGCCCCCGGCTCTCCGGCATCGTGCAGCCCGCCCCGCTCACCGCCGACCGCACGGTCTCCTGCCACCACTGGTGGCAGTCCTGGCGGCTGCAGATCCCCTCCTACTGGTCGATCGGCGCGTACGTCGCCGTGCTGACCACGGTCGACGGACACCGCTCCCACATCCCGTTCACGGTCCGCGACGATCACCCGGCCGATCTGCTGCTGGTGCTGCCGGACATCACCTGGCAGGCGTACAACCTCTACCCGGAGGACGGGCACACAGGTGCCAGCCTCTACCACGCCTGGGACGAGCGGGGCCGCCTCCTGGGCGAGGAGGACGCGGCGGTCACCGTCTCCTTCGACCGTCCGTACGCGGGTGCGGGGCTGCCGCTCCACGTCGGCCACGCCTACGACTTCATCCGCTGGGCCGAGCGGTACGGCTACGACATCGCGTACGCCGACACCCGTGATCTGCACGCGGGCCGGATCGACCCGGGCCGCTACCGGGGTCTGGTCTTCCCCGGCCACGACGAGTACTGGTCGGTGTCCATGCGCCGTACCGCCGAACGCGCCCGTGACGGCGGCACCTCGCTCGTCTTCCTCTCCGCCAACACCATGTACTGGCAGGTCAGCCTCTCCCCGTCGCCCTCCGGTGTCCCGGACCGCCTGCTCACCTGCCGCAAACGCCGCGGCCCGGGAAAGCCCGCGCTCTGGCGCGAGATCGACCGCCCGGAACAGCAGCTCCTCGGCATCCAGTACGCGGGCCGGGTCCCCGATCCGCACCCCCTGGTCGTGCGGAACGCCGAGCACTGGCTGTGGGACGCGACGGACGCCGGCGAGGGCGACGAGATCAACGGCCTGGTCGCGGGCGAGGCCGACCGCTACTTCCCGCGTACCGCGCTACCCGAGCACGAGAACCGCATCCTGCTCGCCCACTCCCCGTACCGGGACAACGACGGGGTCAAGCGCCATCAGGAGACCTCCCTGTACCGGGCCCCGTCCGGCGCGCTCGTCTTCGCCTCCGGCACCTTCGCCTGGTCTCCGGCCCTGGACCGCCCCGGCCATGTGGACCCGCGCATCCAGCGGGCCACCGCCAATCTCCTCGACCGCATCTGCAAACGCGACTGAGGAGACCGCGCCCGGCGCCACGGACGCCCCCGCTCCACCCCGCCGCACCCCGATACGGGAGAATCGGAACGACTCCTGGATCAACCTATGCGGAGGCAGCGTGTCCGGATTTGTAGAAAAGCCCGAGCCAGTGCAGGTCCCGGGGCTCACCCACCTTCACACCGGCAAGGTGCGCGACCTGTACCGGAACGAGGCGGGCGACCTCGTCATGGTCGCCAGCGACCGGATGTCCGCTTACGACTGGGTCCTGCCGACCGAGATCCCGGACAAGGGCCGGGTGCTCACCAGGCTCTCGCTGTGGTGGTTCGACCGGCTCAGCGATCTCGTGCCGAACCACGTGCTGTCCACGGAGCTCCCCGCCGGAGCCCCCGCCGACTGGGCCGGCCGCACGCTGATCTGCAGGTCGCTGCGGATGGTCCCGGTCGAGTGCGTCGCCCGCGGCTACCTCACCGGCTCCGGGCTCGTCGAGTACGACGCGTCCCGCACGGTCTGCGGCCTCGCGCTGCCCGAGGGCCTCGTCGACGGCTCCGAACTTCCGGCACCGATCTTCACCCCCGCCACCAAGGCGGCCGTCGGAGACCACGACGAGAACGTGAGCTACGAGGAAGTGGCCCGCCAGGTCGGCGCCGAGACCGCCGCCCAGCTGCGCCGCACCACGCTGGACGTGTACGGCAGGGCCCGTGACATCGCGCGCGAGCGCGGGATCATCCTCGCGGACACGAAGTTCGAGTTCGGTTTCGCTCCCACGGACGGTGGCGGCGAGGAACTGATCATCGCGGACGAGGTGCTGACCCCGGACTCCTCGCGCTTCTGGCCCGCCGCCGGCTGGGAGCCGGGCAGGGCCCAGCCCTCGTACGACAAGCAGTTCGTGCGCGACTGGCTGACCTCGCCGGCCTCCGGCTGGGACCGCGGGAGCGAGCAGCCGCCCCCGGCACTGCCTCAGGAGATCGTGGACGCGACCCGGGCGAAGTACCTGGAGGCGTACGAACTCCTCACCGGCACGCCCTGGCAGTAACGGCCTCGCCCGCGATTGTCAGCGGCGTCGCGGTATCCGGGACCTCCGCCTCCGGCGTTGTCGTCAGTCGCCGACGCTCCTTCCTCAAGCTCTCGGCTGCGTTCGAGCAGGGGAGGCCCCATCCGACTCCCTCCTCCGCCTTGGATTCGAAGGCCCCGGACACCGCTCCTTCTCCCACTGCCAATCGTGGGCGAGGCTAAGCGGTCCCCCGGACACGAAGCAGCAGGCAGTTCCCGGAACACGAAGAAGCCCCCGGCCGAAAGACCGGGGGCTTCTTGCTGAACCGAGCGGACGACCAGGTTCGAACTGGCGACCTCAACCTTGGCAAGGTTGCGCTCTACCAACTGAGCTACGTCCGCAAGCGCCGAAGCGCGAGGACCACTATACCCATCCGCGCTCCCGGGCGAGACGCACCGCCGCGTGGCGGTTCTCCGCCCCGAGCTTCGAGGCAGCCGCCGAGAGGTAGTTCCGTACGGTTCCCTGCGACAGCGACGCGCGCTCCGCGATCTCCGCGACCGGGGCCCCGTCCGCCGCCAGTTCCAGCACCTCGGCCTCGCGCGCGGTCAGCGGCGAGTCCCCGGCGGAGATTGCGTCGGCCGCCAACTCCGGGTCCACGTAACGGTTTCCGGCATGCACGGTACGGATGATCCCGGCCAGCTGCCGGGCGCTGACCGTCTTCGGCACGAAGGCCCGCACGCCCGCCGCCAGTGCCCGCTTCAGATGTCCCGGCCGGCCGTGACTCGTCACGATCATCGTCCGGCAGCCGGGCAGTTCGGCCCGCAGGGATGTGGCCACACTCACACCGTCGGCGCCCGGCATCTCCAGATCGAGGACGGCCACATCGGGACGGTGGGCCCGCGCCATGGCCAGTGCCTCCGGGCCGGTCGCCGCCTCCGCGACCACCACGAGATCGTCCTCCAGGGCGAGCAGCGCGGCCAGCGCGCCCCGGATCAGATGCTCGTCGTCGGCGAGCAGCACCCGTACAGCCGTCATCGTCGTTCCTCCACAAGTGCGGCAGCCGTGCGCGGCAGCGGGATCTCGGCCGTCAGCCTGAACCATCCGTTTCCGGCCGAGTCCGTCTCCAGCGAGCCGTCCAGTACGTCGAGCCGCTCCCGGAGGCCGGCCAGGCCCGAGCCGGGCGAGGCGCCGGGCGGCGCGGCGTCCGCCCGCGGCGCCCCGTCGTTCGCCACGTCCAGCACCACCGCGTCCGCCGAGGTACGGAGCCGGATCGTGCACTGCCGCGGATCGCCGTGGCGCAGCACATTGGTCGCCGCCTCCCGCACCACCCAGCCGAGCGCCGACTGGACGGGCGCGGGCAACGCGTCGCCGTCGTCGCCAGCCACCTCGCACTTGATTCCGGCCGCCCGCAACACGCTCTGCGCGCCCAGGAGTTCGGTACGCAGATCGGCCTCCCGGTATCCCCGTACGACATCGCGCACCTCCTGCTGGGAGGTGCGGGCGATGCGCATCACCTCGACCATCTGGTCCACGGCCGCCGGATTCCCCCGTTGGGCCAGCTCCACCGCCAGCTCGCCCTTCAGTGCGATCACGGCGAGATTCCGGCCCAAGACGTCGTGCATGTCCCGGCCGAACCGCAGCCGCTCCTCGGCGACGGCCAGCCGCGTCTCCATGTCCTTCGCCTCACGGAGCTTCCACATCACACTCAGCGTCCAGGCGGACGTGCGCGTGGCTACCGCCATCGCCCCGCCGCCGAACGCCGGCGCGAGAAAGGTGGCGGCCACCAGCGCACCGCCGCCGCCGAGCAGTCCCACCGCGGTGGACATCGCGGCCGAGACGGCGGCCTGCTGCAGCATCGACACCCAGCCCGGCACGATGAGCACGAACGCGCAGGAGAACGGCACCACACAGGCGCTGAACACATATCCCGGGTCGGGGAACTCACGCATGCCCGTGCAGTCGGCGAGGGCCAGCACCGCCGCCGTGTTCGCCACCAGCGACACGGCCGCGACGGCGACCAGCCGCCGGTCCGTGGTCCCCCGGCCCAGATACGTCGCCAGCCCCCTGGCGGTCAGAGCCGTCCCGCAGATCCCCTGGGCGACCGCGAGCAGGATCGACAGGGCGATCAACGCGGCGGGGGCCGCACCGCGCACAGGCCGGGTCACGGACATCAGGACCTGGATCAGCACCGCGATCCACACCAGGCTGTACAGCATGCCGCGCGTATACAGGTCGACCTTGTCGAACCCGGTGCGGCCGCGCCAGCCCCACGTTCGCCACCGCACCCACACGGCGCACTCCCCTCAGCGTCGAGGTTCCCAGCGGAACCACCGCTGTACAGCAAACACGGCGAGCACCGTCCAGGCCAGCGCGGTCAGTCCGGCCCCGAGCAGGTCGTGCCCGTCGGCCCCGCCGAGCCAGCCCGCCCGTACGAGCGTCATCACCCCGGTCACCGGCAGCAGCTCGCACGCGGATGCCACCCGGTCCGGCAGGACCTCCAGCGGCACGAAGAGCCCGGAGCCCATCATCGAGACGAGGAACAACGGCAGCGTGGTGATCTGCGCCGTCTGTACGGTCCTGGTCACCGCGGAGGTGACGGCGGCCAGCGCCGCCAGCAGCACCACACCCAACAGCAGTCCCGCGACAAGCAGTTCGGGCCGCTCCGGCGCGCCGAGGCCGAAGAAGGCCGTACCGGCCAGGACCACCAGCACCGTCTGCGCCAGCGCCAGCGCGACCGACGGCAGCGCGGTCCCGGCGAGGATCTCCCGGTCGGTGATCTCGCCGGTGCGCAGTCGCTTCAGGACCAGCTCCTCGCGCCGCGCCACATACGCGGCGACCAGGTTCATGTACACGACCTGCATCAGCACCATGCCGATGCCACCACTGAGCGCCGCCCCGGCCACGGTCAGCCCGGTTCCTTCCAGACCGATCTGATCCAGTGTCGACTTCATCGCCACGACCATCGCCACGGGCACCAGAAGTGCGACGAAGACGGCCGTCCTGTTGCGGGCGAGCAGGGTCAGCTCGGCGCGTCCCAGAGCGCTCAGCCGCCCGGACATCGTTGTACTGGTCATGCGGCGGCTGCCTTCCGTGTCTGAGCCTCCGACGCGCTCTGCGCGATATCGAGAAATGCCTCTTCGAGCGAGGCCGACCGGGCATCGAGCCCGAGCAGCCGTACGTCCGACTGCTCTGCCCAGAGCAGCAGTTCACCCAGCGACTCCTGCAGCCGGTGGGTACGGATCTCGACCCTGCGCCCCTCGGCCGCCGCCCTCAGCTGCAACGGAAGCCGTGCCGCCGGCACTCCTTCGGGCAGCTCGAACCGGATGCGGGCGGGGCGGGCCGCCGTCACCTCGGCGGGGGTGCCCGCCGTCACGATCCGCCCCCGGTGCATGATCGCCAGCCGGTCGGCGAGCACCTCGGCCTCCTCCAGGTAGTGCGTGGTGAGCAGGACGGTGGTGCCGCCGTCGCGCAGTATCCGGACCAACTCCCAGGTGTCGCGCCGTCCCTCGGCGTCGAGCCCGGTGGTCGGCTCGTCCAGGAACAGAACCTCGGGCCGGCCGAGCAGGGCCAGCGCCAGGTCGAGTCGGCGCCGCTCACCGCCGGAGAGCTGCTTGACGCGCACCCGCGAACGATGGGCGAGCCCGACCAGGTCCAGCACCTCCCCCGCCGGCCGGGCGCCGCTGGTGCAGCCCGCCCACATCCTCACGGTCTCGGTGACCGTCAGCTCGGACGGGAAGCCGCCCTCCTGGAGCATCACCCCGATCCGCGGCCGGACGGCGGCGCGTTCGCGGTACGGGTCGTGGCCGAGCACCCGCACGGATCCGCCGTCGGGCAGGGCCAGGCCCTCCAGCAGCTCGACGGTGGAGGTCTTTCCGGCGCCGTTCGTACCGAGCAGGGCGAAGAGCTCACCGCGCGCCACCGTGAAGGAGACGCCGGTCACTGCCTCGAAGCCGCCGTCATAGCGGCGCCGCACACCGCTCGCCTCGATCACCGGGTCGGCGACGGAGCCGGAAGCGGAGGCGGCTGTGGCGCATGCCACAGGTCTGTCCGCACGGTCCTTGGGAATGTCGTCGCTGGTCATGCCTACAGATTTCCGCCGGATCGGCGCCGCGAGCAGTGCGAGCTGTCACCACTGCTCATGACAAACGTCATGGAGCAATGGGCCCCTGGGCGGCGAGGGGCGGGAAGCGGCTGAGAAGTACGACGAAGACCCTGGTCGATATCGACCAGGGCCTTGCGTTCGATCAAGAGCGGACGACGAGATTCGAACTCGCGACCCTCACCTTGGCAAGGTGATGCTCTACCAACTGAGCCACGTCCGCATTGCTGCCGCTCATTGTACTCCTGATAGGGAGTTTCATCGGGCGGTGCGAGCACTACTCTACCCGATCCAACGGAGTGGACGGTAAGAGCGATGCAGAGCGGGTGACAGGAATTGCACACTGCGCCTTCCCCCTGGAAGGGGGATGTTCTACTACTGAACTACACCCGCACGCTGCGTGAGGTTCGGCTTTGCGGCCTTGCCCTTCGGCGTGCTCCAGACTTTAGCCGACCAGCGGGGGTGTAGCGCAAGTCGGTGGCCACGGGGTGTCGTCGGGGGGTGCGCCGGAGCGTTCGCGGCGCGTCCCGGCGAGGGCCCCGGCGGCCCTCCGGCGGGCCGGAATCTCAACTGGCTTCGCGGAACGCCTCGTAGACCTTCTTGGGGATCCGGCCGCGGGCCGGCACCTCCATCCGGTGGGAGCGGGCCCAGGCGCGCACGGCCGCCGGGTCGGGTGCCAGTGAGGTGTGCCGGTACGACACCGGGGTCTTGCCGCGCTTGCCGGTATTTGTCTGCTTTCGGCCGGCCGCCATGTACGGCGCCAGGGCCTTGCGCAGTTTCTTTGCATTGGACGGATTGAGGTCGATCTCGTACGACTTCCCGTCCAGGGCGAAGGTGACCGTTTCCGCCGCTGCTCCCCCGTCGATGTCGTCGAAGAGCGTGACCACTACGCGCTGAGCCACGGATATCGGTCCTTTCCTACGGTATCGGCGCGCCTGACTTGCGCCGATGCCGGCCTTCCGGCTGTTAGGCGGATGCGGGTCGACCGGTGTCGACCGTTTAGGGGCAATGCTGCATTCCCCGGTAATCATTTGTACAGCGATGGGTGCCGCATTGTGAAGCCCGCCCAATTACTTCCGCGTGTCTGCCTTCTATGTGTGTTGCTGGTGGGGATTTTTTTCGCAGGACTTTCCCCCTGTGTTGTCACGGCCGATATCTGGGCGCGATCTTGATCGGGGTGATCCAGTATCTACCCGCGTAGAATTTCTGGCCAGGTAGGCTGAGGGAACCTGCGGGGGTCTGGGGAGCCCCCCGGAGAAACAGCCGCACCACACCACCACCGGGAGTGCCAGTGGCACGCGTCGTAGTCGACGTCATGCTCAAGCCCGAGATCCTCGACCCGCAGGGACAGGCGGTGCAGCGCGCACTGCCCCGTCTCGGCTTCGAGGGAATCGCGGACGTACGTCAGGGAAAGCGTTTCGAGCTGGAGGTCGAGGGGCCGGTCGACGACGCCGCCCTCAGCCGCATTCACGAGATGGCCGAGACTTTCCTTGCCAACACCGTCATCGAGGACTTCACCGTGAAGGTGGAGAAGGCCGAGGAGTCGAAGTGACTTCGCGTATCGGAGTCGTCACCTTTCCCGGCACGCTCGACGACAAGGACAGCCTGCGGGCCGTACGGGTCGCGGGCGCCGAACCCGTATCGCTGTGGCACCGCGACAAGGACCTGCACCAGGTCGACGCGGTCATCCTGGCGGGCGGCTTCTCCTACGGCGACTATCTGCGGGCCGGGGCCATCTCCCGCTTCTCGCCGGTCATGGAGACGATCATCGAGAACGCGCGGGCGGGGATGCCGGTCCTCGGCATCTGCAACGGCTTCCAGATCCTGACCGAGGCGCACCTGCTGCCCGGCGCGATGCTGCGCAACAACCACCTGCACTTCATCTGCCGCGACCAGAAGCTGCGCGTCGAGAACGCGGACACCGCCTGGACCTCGGACTACTCCGCGGGCCAGGAGATCTCCGTACCGCTCAAGAACATGGACGGGCGTTACGTCGCCGACGAGCGCGTGCTCGACGAGCTGGAGGCGGAGGGCCGAGTGGCCTTCCGCTACCTGGACACGAACCCCAACGGCTCGCTGCGCGACATCGCCGGCATCACCAACGCCGCGGGCAATGTCGTCGGCCTGATGCCGCACCCGGAGCACGCCGTCGAGCCGCTGATCGGAACCGGTCGCACCGACGGTCTCGGTTTCTTCACCTCGATCATCAAGAAGCTGGTCAACGCATGAGCCTGGATACGGTCAAGCACGCGGCCGAGACCCCGGACGTCGAGCAGCCCTGGAAGGAGCTCGGCCTCAAGGAGGACGAGTACGCCCGGATCCGCGAGATCCTGGGCCGCCGGCCCACCGGCGCCGAGCTCGCCATGTACTCCGTGATGTGGTCCGAGCACTGCTCGTACAAGAGCAGCAAGGTCCACCTCAAGCAGTTCGGCGAGAAGGTCCCCGTCAACGACGCGATGCTCGTCGGCATCGGCGAGAACGCCGGTGTGGTCGACGTCGGTCAGGGGTACGCGGTCACCTTCAAGGTCGAGTCGCACAACCACCCCTCGTACATCGAGCCCTACCAGGGCGCGGCGACCGGCGTCGGCGGCATCGTGCGCGACATCCTCGCCATGGGTGCCCGGCCGGTCGCGGTCGTCGACCCGCTGCGTTTCGGCGCGGCCGACCACCCCGACACCAAGCGCGTCCTGCCGGGCGTCGTCGCGGGCATCGGCGGCTACGGGAACTGCCTGGGGCTGCCGAACATCGGCGGCGAGGTCGTCTTCGACGCCTGCTATCAGGGCAACCCGCTGGTCAACGCCGGCTGCATCGGCGTGATGAAGCACGAGGACATCCACCTGGCCAAGGCCTCGGGCCCCGGCAACAAGGTGATCCTGTACGGCGCCCGCACCGGCGGCGACGGCATCGGCGGCGTCTCGGTGCTGGCCTCGGAGACCTTCGAGTCGACCGGCCCCGCGAAGCGTCCGGCCGTCCAGGTGGGTGACCCGTTCCAGGAGAAGCTCCTCATCGAGTGCACCCTGGAGATCTTCAAGGCGAAGCTGGTCGCGGGCATCCAGGACCTCGGCGGTGCGGGCCTGTCCTGCGCCACGAGCGAGCTGGCCTCCGCCGGATCCGGCGGCATGCGCGTCGAGCTGGACACCGTGCCGCTGCGCGACTCCTCCCTCTCGCCCGAGGAAATCCTCATGAGCGAGTCGCAGGAGCGCATGTGCGCGATCGTCGAGCCGCAGCACGTCGAGCGCTTCCTGGAGATCTGCGAGAAGTGGGACGTCATCGCCACCGTCATCGGTGAGGTGACCGAGGGCTCCCAGCTGGAGATCTTCTGGCACGGCGAGCAGATCGTGGACGTGCCGCCGCGGTCCGTGGCCCACGAGGGTCCGACGTACCACCGTCCGTTCGCCCGCCCGTCCTGGCAGGACGCGCTGCAGGCCGACGACGCGGGCAAGCTCGCCCGCCCGGCGAACGGTGCCGAGCTGCGCGAGCAGGTCCTCAGGCTGGTCGCGTCGCCGAACCAGGCGTCGAAGTCCTGGATCACGGACCAGTACGACCGGTTCGTGCAGGGCAACACCGTGCTCGCGATGCCCGAGGACGCCGGCATGGTCAGGATCGACGAGGAGTCGAACCTGGGCGTGGCCATGGCGACCGACGGCAACGGCCGGTACGCCAAGCTCGACCCGTACACCGGTGCGCAGCTCGCGCTGGCGGAGTCGTACCGCAATGTCGCCGCCTCCGGTGCCAAGCCGCTGGCCATCTCGGACTGCCTGAACTTCGGTTCGCCCGAGGACCCGGACGTCATGTGGCAGTTCGCCGAGGCCACCCGTGGTCTCGCGGACGGCTGCCTGGAGCTGGGCACGCCGGTCACCGGCGGCAACGTGTCGCTGTACAACCAGACCGGTGAGACGGCGATCCACCCGACGCCGGTCGTGGCCGTGCTCGGCGTGATCGACGATGTCAACCGGCGTACGCCGGTCGCCTTCGCGGAAGAGGGCCAGCTCCTCTACCTGCTGGGCGACACGCGCGAGGAGTTCGGCGGCTCGGCCTGGTCCGAGGTCGTCCACAACCACCTCGGCGGAATGCCGCCCGCGGTCGACCTCGGCCGGGAGAAGCTGCTCGGCGAGATCCTGATCTCGGCCTCCCGCGACGGCATGATCGACGCGGCGCACGACCTCTCCGACGGCGGTCTGATCCAGGCGGTCACCGAGTCCTGCCTGCGCGGCGGGAAGGGGGCCCGGCTGGTCGTGCCGGACGGGCTGGACGCGTTCACCTTCCTCCTCTCCGAGTCTGCGGGGCGCGCGGTCGTCTCCGTTCCGCGCAGCGAGGAGCTCCGCTTCAACGACATGTGCGGGGCGCGGGGCCTGCCCGTCACCCGGATCGGTGTCGTGGACGGCGATGAGGTCGAGGTCCAGGGCGAGTTCAGCATCCCGCTGAGCGAGCTGCGCACGGCGCACGAGGAGACCATCCCGGGTCTGCTCGCCTGACGCGCCTGTCGCTGTGGAGGACGGCCCCGCCCAGGTCTCAGGTTCTTGGGCGGGGCCGTCCTCGTGGCGTCGTATCGGCCGCCGGGCCGCGGATACGGTTCAGCCGGGCCGTGGATACGGTTCGTTCGAGCGGGGGATACGGTTCGTTCCGGCCCGGTGGAGCCGATTCGGTCGGCCGTGAATCCGGTTCGCGCCGGCGCGCGGACCTGGCGCTTCGGGAATTCCACCGGGCGGTATGCGCAATTCCGGCCGATGTCCCGATCGAGGCGCGGACGCGAGCGGCCGTGGAATTGTGTCCGGTTCGCCGGGCGGCGGTGTTCCGGTGAATGGCGGACATTCGCTTTGGGCGGTACGGGCAGTACGCGGGCCAGGGCCACCGGCGGTGCGGGCGGCCCTGTTCCCGAGTCGCCCGGCCCGGTGCCGCCGCGGCATCTCACCCCGCCATGAAAATATACCGAGTCAAAGTTTAATCCAGGCTTAATCTTTATCCTGGTACAGTGATGCCATGACTGAGGGGATGAGCCTGCGCGAGCGCAAGAAGCTCCAGACGCGGCACCGTCTGCTGGCGGCGGCCACCGAGCTCTTCGCCGCACGTGGCTTCGACAAGGTCTCGGTCGCCGAGATCGCCGAGGCGGCCGACGTCTCGAAGATGACAGTCTTCAACTACTTCGCCGGCAAGGAGGACTTGGTCCTCGCTCCCATGGAGGAGCACATCGGCGATGTCGCCCGGGTGGTACGGGAACGGGCCCCCGGAGAGTCCGCGGTGACCGCAGTGCGGCGTCAGTTCCTGGCCGCCGTCGACGCCCGTGACCCCTCGGTCGGGATGAGCGACTCACCCGTCGTGCTCGGGGTGCGCCGGCTGATCCAGGAGACACCGGCGCTGCTGATCCGGGCGCACGCGTCCTCCATGCGGTCCTACGCCCTGCTCGCCGAAGCGCTGGCCGAGGAGGGGGAGGAACCCTCCCTCGCCCGGATCGCGGCCGCCCAGCTGATCGGCACCCGCAACGCCCTCATCACCGCGAACCAGTTGCGGCTGCTGGCGGGGGAGTCGGCCGACGCGGTCGCGCCGGATGCCGTCGCGCTCGCCGAACGCGGCTTCGACCTGCTCGACAAGGGACTGGGCGACTTCGCGACCCGGTCCTGAGGCCGCCGCTCCCACCCCCCCCCATGTGCCGGTCGGCCTTAGACCGACCGGCACATGGGGGGCGGCGTCGCGAGGCTGGGCACGCGCATCTGCCGCGTTGTCGTCAATCACCATGGCTCCGCCATGCCTCAATCCTCCGCCTTGCAACTGCACGCACCCAGCCCCGCTCCTTCTTCCACCCCCCCATGT
Source organism: Streptomyces sp. NPDC104309 (assembly GCF_055584025.1). Classification (NCBI taxonomy): domain Bacteria; kingdom Bacillati; phylum Actinomycetota; class Actinomycetes; order Kitasatosporales; family Streptomycetaceae; genus Streptomyces; species Streptomyces sp. NPDC104309. Next base: position 22,466 of record NZ_JBVJMV010000048.1, read on the forward strand.
GCCGGTCGGCCTTAGGCTCCTGAACCATGCCGACGTCCCAGAAACGAGCCCGCCGCTACGACCCGGTCAGGACCCGCGCCGCCGTCCTGGCCCAGTTCGCCCATGTCCGGGAAGCCGTCCGCACCCTGACGCCCGAACAGCTCACGCTGCCGACCCGGCTCGGGGACTGGACCGTGCGCGAACTGGCCATCCATCTGACCATGGCGCTCTCAAGCGTCACCCGTGGTCTTGAGCTGCCCGAACCCGCCTCGCCCAAGCCCGAAATGACGCTCCTCGAATGGCCGTTCTCGACCGCTGACCGGGCCGCCCGCATCGCCGAGGACACCACGGCCACGGCCGCGGACCATCCGGACCTGGACGCGCTGTACGGGGAGGTCGCCGGGCGGTTCGAGGCGCTGGTGCCCGGCGACCTCGGGGAGCGGCTGCTGCCGACCCGGGTCGGCAGGATGCGGCTGGCCGATTTCCTGGTCACCCGTACCGTCGAACTCGTCGTGCACACCGACGATCTGAACGAGGCGGCCGGCCTCGCCATCCCGTACGACCGGCAGGCCCTCGCCGCCTGCACCCGGCTGCTCGCCGACGCCCTCGCGGAGAAGGCGCCGGGCGGTTCGGTCGAGGTGCGCGTTCCGCCGTTCGCCGTCGTCCAGTGCGTCCAGGGCCCCAAACACACCCGCGGTACACCGCCCAATGTCGTCGAGACCGATCCGCTCACCTGGATCCGGCTCGCCACCGGGCGTACGGAGTGGGCGCGGGCGCTCGACGCGGCGAAGGTCAGCGCCGGCGGGGAGCGGGCCGACCTCGCCGCCCTGCTGCCGCTGATGAGGTGAGGGGGAACCGGACAGGGGCCCGGCCCGTCCCAGGGCCATGCGGAGACAACGTATGGCCCTCGGTGTCCTGGTGTCCCTTCTCGCCCTCACCTCCTGCGGTACGGAGACGGGGACCGGTTCCCGGTCCGGGGCCGGTTCCGGCGGTGCCGTGCGGACCGAACTGCCGGTCATCGGCATCCGCTGGGGCGTCGACTCGGTGACGGTCGACGGGAAACGGACCGCCGCCCCGGCCGACGCCCATGTCGAGATCGACGCCAAGGGCCGCGCCTCCGGGAACTACGGCTGCAATCTCTTCACCGCCGATGTCCGCGTCGACGGGGAGACAGTCACCGTCGGCCCGGCCACGCGTACCGAAAGGGGCTGCGAGAAGGATGCCCAGCGGTTCGAGACGGTCATGTCCCGCGCGTTCAGCGGTGAACTCACCGCCGCCGTGGCGGACCGGAGACTGACCCTGACCTCCGCCGACGGCGTCTCGATCGCGCTCACCTCGCAACCTCCCGCGCCGCTCACCGGCACCACCTGGACGGTCACCACGCTGGTCTCCGGCTCCGTCGCCACCTCCCTGCCGGCGGGCGCGGAGGGCAAGGCACGGATCGTCCTCGGCAAGGACGGCTCCGTGCGCGGCAGCCTCGGCTGCAACGGCTTCCGCGGCCGGGCGACGGTCTCCGCCTCCACCATCACGTTCGACAGCATCGACAGCACCAAGATGATGTGCCCGGACCCCCGGATGAAGCTGGAGCGGGCCGTGCAGGCGGTCCTGGACGGGAGGACGACGTACCGGATCGACCACCGCAGCCTGTCCCTCACCGCGGAGAACGGCGAGGGACTCGGCGCGTCGGCCACGGAGAAGACCCGGACCGGGGAGACGACGGAGACGAGGTAGGCGGTGGGCTGACTCAGGAACGCGTCGGGTACGGCAGCAGCCCGGCGTCCGTCCGCTCCCAGGACGCCCGCAGCTCGGCCAGCAGCTCCGGCTCCGCAGCGGACCGGTCGGCCTGTTCCCTCTGGTCGTGGGCGAGTCGGAAGAGCTGGTCCTGCCCGCTGCCGCCCCGGTAGTACTTCCAGTCGCCCCGCCGCAGCGCCCGCTCCCCGCGCACGCGCCAGAACAGATCCCGCTCCCGCGGCTTCTCGCCCCGCAACAGGTACCCGGCGAGGGTGATGCCGTCCAGCGGATACGCCGGGTCCGGCCGGGCGCCGCCGAGCTCCAGCAGCGTCGCCGTCCAGTCGGGCGAGAACACCGGCAGACCGCTCACCTGGTGCGGATCGATCCTGGCGGGCCAGCGCAGCACCGCCGGAACCCGGATGCCGCCCTCAAGGAGCGTGCTCTTGTTGCCGGAGAGCGGCCACTGGTACGAAAAGCGCTCGCCGCCGTTGTCGCTGGCGAAGAAGACCAGTGTGTCGTCCTCCTGGCCGGACCGCTTCAGCGCCTTCAGCACCTCGCCGACCGAGCGGTCCAGGTCCTCGACCATCTGTTTGTACTTCTCGATCGAGCCGCCGTCCGCGTGGAACAGGCCCGAGAGCCCCCCGGCCTCGATCCTGCGGACGATCTCGGCGCTCTCGGCCGTGTCGCCCTCCGCGATCCACGGCCAGTGCGGGGTGGTGAAGTTGAGATTGAGCAGCCACGGCCTGTCGTGGTCGCGCTGTACGTACTCGCTCGCCCGCTCGGTGAGGATCCGGGTGTAGTACCGCAGATCCTTGTACTGGGCGTCGCCCTCGTACAGGTCGTACTCGCCGCCCAGGCCGAGCTTGGAGTAGTACTCCAGCGCCCCGCCGAAGTTCCCGAAGAACTCGTCCCAGCCGGACTTGGTGGGGCTGTAGTCGGGCAGGTAGCCGCAGTGCCACTTGCCGATCAGCGCGGTGGCGTACCCGGCGCCGCGCAACAGCGAGGCGAGCGTGGGATGGGTGGGTTCGAGCCCGACCGACCGGTCCGCGATGGGCTCGGCGAGCCCGCCCCTCGTCCGGCCCGGATAGCGCCCGGTGTAGAGGCTGAACCGGGTGGGGGAGCAGGTGGCGGAGCCGGAGTAGGCGTCCGTGAACCGGACGCCCTGCCGCCCGAGCCGGTCCAGGTTGGGTGTGTGGATGTGCGGCGAGCCGTACGAGGACAGGTCGGCCCAGCCGAGGTCGTCGCCGAGGATGTAAAGGATGTTGGGCCGCCGGGCGTGCTTGCCGCGGGCCGCACGGAAGGGCCGCTCCCGGATGTCGTCGGCCACGGGGGCCGCCGTGGCGGGGGAGGCGGCCGGGAGCCCGACGGCGGCGGTGGCGGCCGTGGCACCGACGGCGGTCCCGAAACCGCGCCGGGTCAGGGAATTGTCTGAACGGTTGTTCGAGTCGCGAGAAGGCATGACTGCTCCAGGGCGGGGCTCGGCCGCGCGGCGGCGAAGGCGGCCGGCCCTCGTCGGTCAGGGCTCGGACGCGGATGCGCGAACGCGCACGGCTGGGTACGGGCGAGAGGGTGCGGTGCGGGCGGAGCCGGCGCGCGGCGGGGAAACGGAAGCGGCGTCGGCCGCGAGAGAGGAAGACGCGGCGGCGGGAAGCAGGGGGAGCGGAGGCAGCCGAGGGCGCGCCGGCGGAATCAGGCGCGGCGACAGATGGCGCTCGCGACACGTCCCAGATCGACGTGGCGACGCTCCACGAGGGTGACCGAACGGCCACCGAGAGGCTGCATGGAGCAGGAGCCTGCCCAATCGGGCATGCGCCTGTCAACGGCGGTCTCGCACTACGGACTCGGCCGCGCGGGGGCCCGCAACTCCCCGGGCTCCCGCACCACGTCCGCGGCCCCCTACCGCCGCACCCGCGGACCCCGCCACGTCCGCGGCCCCCACCGCACCCGCGGACCCCACCGCCTCGTCCGCGCCCCCGAGATACCGCATACCGGGCTCGTCGATGTGAGGCTCACCACGAAACAGGCGTTCGGCCGGACTCCGCGCCGGAGCGTCGGCCGGTTCACCGAGTGCCACCATCCGGCCTGCGGGCCTCCGGGCCCCGAGTGGCCGGATTCAGCCCCTAACCGGCCGCTGGTCCGGAGGACGCCGCCCTGAGGTCGACCCGTATCCCGGCCCGAACCTCACCGCACCCCGGAAATGATCACTCCGTGTGATCGCCCGAACCGGCCTCCGAACAGTCTCTGGGAGCGCTCCCCCGGTGCTCCGGCCCGGTATCCCGAATTCGGAACAGTGGTCGATCTCGCCTACACTCGGTGGCGTGCCCCGTGGTGATGGACGACTCAACCACGACCTGCTCCCCGGAGAGAAAGGCCCCCAGGACGCTTGCGGCGTCTTCGGTGTCTGGGCTCCGGGTGAAGAGGTCGCCAAGCTCACCTATTTCGGACTGTATGCCCTGCAGCACCGTGGACAGGAGTCCGCGGGCATTGCAGTGAGCAACGGGTCCCAGATCCTGGTCTTCAAGGACATGGGACTGGTCTCGCAGGTCTTCGACGAAACGTCTCTGGGATCCCTCCAGGGCCATATCGCGGTCGGTCATGCCCGCTACTCGACCACCGGTGCCTCGGTGTGGGAGAACGCGCAGCCGACATTCCGTGCGACCGCGCACGGCTCGATCGCCCTGGGTCACAACGGCAACCTGGTCAATACGGCCCAGCTCGCCGAGATGGTCGCCGACCTTCCCCGCAAGGACGGCCGCGCCACCCAGGTCGCCGCGACGAACGACACCGATCTGGTGACCGCGCTGCTCGCCGGCCAGACCGACGAGGACGGCAAGCCGCTCACCATCGAGGAGGCCGCCGCGAAGGTGCTCCCCGACGTGAAGGGCGCCTTCTCCCTCGTCTTCATGGACGAGCACACCCTCTACGCCGCCCGTGACCCGCAGGGCATCCGCCCGCTGGTTCTCGGCCGTCTCGAACGCGGCTGGGTGGTGGCCTCCGAGTCCGCCGCCCTGGACATCTGCGGTGCCAGCTTCGTCCGCGAGATCGAGCCGGGCGAGCTCGTCGCCATCGACGAGAACGGCCTGCGCACCTCGCGCTTCGCGGAAGCGAAGCCCAAGGGCTGTGTCTTCGAGTACGTGTACCTGGCCCGGCCCGACACCGACATCGCCGGACGCAACGTCTACCTCTCCCGGGTGGAGATGGGACGCAAGCTGGCCGTCGAGGCCCCCGTCGAGGCCGATCTGGTCATAGCGACCCCGGAGTCCGGCACTCCCGCCGCCATCGGTTACGCGGAGGCCAGCGGCATTCCGTTCGGCGCCGGACTGGTGAAGAACGCCTACGTCGGCCGGACCTTCATCCAGCCGTCCCAGACCATTCGCCAGCTGGGCATCCGCCTCAAGCTGAACCCGCTCAAGGAAGTCATCAAGGGCAAGCGCCTGGTGGTCGTCGACGACTCGATCGTCCGCGGCAACACCCAGCGCGCGCTGGTCCGGATGCTCCGTGAGGCGGGCGCCGCCGAGATCCACATCCGGATCTCGTCCCCGCCGGTGAAGTGGCCCTGTTTCTTCGGCATCGACTTCGCGACCCGCGCCGAGCTGATCGCCAACGGCATGACGGTCGACGAGATCTGCACGTCGATGGGCGCCGACTCGCTCGCGTACATCTCGCTCGACGCGATGGTCGAGGCGACGACGATCGCCAAGCCGAACCTGTGCCGCGCCTGCTTCGACGGTGAGTACCCGATGGAGCTGCCGGACCCGGAGCTGCTCGGCAAGCAGCTGCTGGAGACCGAGCTGGCGGCAGGCCCCGCGGCGACCGCCGCGTCCGACGCACTGCGTCGTCCGTGACGGTCCAGCCGTATCCCTCTGGCCACCAGCCCCGTATTTCCACACGAAAGATCCCAGGCAATGTCTGAGACAACAGGTGCTTCCTACGCGGCAGCGGGCGTCGACATCGAGGCCGGCGACCGCGCCGTCGAGCTGATGAAGGAGTGGGTGAAGAAGACGCGCCGCCCCGAGGTCCTCGGCGGCCTCGGCGGTTTCGCCGGCCTCTTCGACGCCTCGGCCCTCAAGCGTTACGAGCGTCCGCTGCTCGCCTCCGCCACCGACGGCGTCGGCACGAAGGTCGACCTCGCCCGCAAGATGGGCGTCTACGACACCATCGGCCACGACCTCGTCGGCATGGTCGTCGACGACCTGGTCGTCTGCGGCGCCGAGCCGCTCTTCATGACCGACTACATCTGCGTCGGCAAGGTGCACCCCGAGCGAGTCGCGGCCATCGTCAAGGGCATCGCCGAAGGCTGCGTCCTCGCGGGCTGCGCCCTGGTCGGCGGCGAGACCGCCGAGCATCCGGGCCTCCTCGGTCCGGACGACTTCGATGTCGCGGGCGCCGGTACGGGCGTGGTCGAGGCCGAGCACCTGCTCGGCCCGGAACGTATCCGTAAGGGTGACGCGGTGATCGCCATGGCGTCCTCCGGTCTTCACTCCAACGGGTACTCGCTCGTCCGGCACGTGGTCTTCGACCGGGCCGGCTGGGAGCTGGACCGCCAGGTCGAGGAGTTCGGCCGGACGCTCGGCGAGGAGCTCCTGGAGCCCACCAAGATCTACTCGCTGGACTGCCTGGCTCTCACCCGTACGACCGAGGTGCACGGCTTCAGCCATGTCACCGGCGGCGGCCTCGCCAACAACCTGGCCCGGGTCATCCCGGACGGGCTGCACGCCAGGGTCGACCGTTCCACTTGGACGCCCGGCGCGATCTTCGACCTGGTCGGCAAGGCCGGTCAGGTCGAGCAGCTGGAGCTGGAGAAGACGCTGAACATGGGCGTCGGCATGATCGCGATCGTCCCGGCCGAGTCCGTGGACGTCGCCCTGACGACGCTGGCCGACCGCGGGGTCGAGTCCTGGGTCGCGGGCGAGATCACGGAACGCGGCGAGCACACCTCGGGTGCGGAGCTCGTCGGCGGGTACGCGCGATAGGCACGGAGGCGGGTGCACCGGGAACGCCCGGTGCCGCTTCGTCCTCGACCGCCGGCCGGGCCGGGGCCCGTCGCCCGGTGTGCGACGGAATGCGGTCCGCCCGGCAGTCGAGAGCATCGCCGAGGACGACGGAGTCCGCACGGCGAACGGACCGTGTCGGGGTAGCACAGAACCCGGTCCGGGACGGGCCCGGACCGGGTTGATGTGTCAGCGCGAGGTCAAGCGCCGCGGCGCTGTGACGACGGACCGGACTTGCCGTCCTCGTCCTCGTCCTCGTCGTCGTTGTACAGATCCGCGTACTGTGCGTACGGGTCATCTTCCTCGTCATCGTCCTCGAACGGCTCTGCGTTCGGTGGCTGACTCGAAGGCGATGCGCCCAGCTCATTGGCCAGACGCGACAGGTCAGTCCCGCCGCTGCTGTACTTCAGCTGGCGGGCGACCTTTGTCTGCTTGGCCTTTGCCCGGCCGCGCCCCATGGCTCGACCCCCTCGGTGACGGGGCTCGACGGCCCCAGAGTCTTGACACGCGTTCATGTTTCAGGACGGACTCTCGGCAGAGAGACCGTGCCCGTAGGGCTTTAACGGTACCTGCTTCCGCGACCATACGGTACGCCGCCCGCGTCACACGCCCCGGAAGAGGACCGGCGAGACGCCCCGTCCTCGCTGGTCAACTGCGATTTTAACCTCTTCTTGGCATGCGACCCGCCGACCGGCGTGAGTCTTGTCTCGCCGGTCGGCGGGTCGGTGGACCATGCGCGGTGAAGGCGTCCGGTGACGCCCCGCGAGCGTCAGCCGCGGCGGGCTTCGGCCATCCGCTGCTCGGCGATCCGGTCGGCCGCGGCAGCCGGCGGGATGCCGTCTTCCTTCGCACGTGCGAATATGGCCAGCGTGGTGTCGAAGATCTTCGAGGCCTTGGCCTTGCTCCGGTCGAAGTCGAAACCGTGCAGCTCGTCGGCGACCTGGATGACACCGCCCGCGTTCACCACGTAGTCGGGTGCGTAGAGGATCGACCGGTCCGCGAGGTCCTTCTCGACGCCGGGGTGCGCGAGCTGGTTGTTGGCCGCGCCGCACACCACCTTGGCGGTGAGCGCCGGAACGGTGTCGTCGTTCAGCGCGCCGCCGAGCGCGCACGGGGCGTAGATGTCGAGCCCCTCGGTGCGGATCAGCGTCCCGGTGTCCTCGGCGACGGCGACCGCCGGGTGCTTCTCGGTGATGCGGCGGACGGATTCCTCGCGCACATCCGTGATCACGACCTCCGCGCCGTCCGAGAGCAGATGCTCGACCAGGTGGTGACCCACCTTCCCGACTCCGGCGACCGCCACTTTTCGGCCACGAAGGGTCGGGTCGCCCCAGAGGTGCTGGGCGGAGGCCCGCATGCCCTGGAAGACGCCGAACGCGGTGAGGACCGAGGAGTCGCCGGCGCCACCGTTCTCGGGGGAGCGGCCGGTGGTCCAGCGGCACTCGCGGGCGACCACGTCCATGTCGGCTACGTAGGTGCCGACGTCGCACGCCGTCACGTAGCGGCCGCCGAGCGAGGCCACGAACCGGCCGTAGGCCAGGAGCAGTGCCGTCCGCCGGGGGCCCTGGATCTGCGCGGAGTCCCCGATGATCACGGCCTTGCCGCCGCCGTGGTCGAGACCGGCCATGGCGTTCTTGTACGACATACCGCGCGACAGGTTCAGCGCGTCCGCGACGGCCTCCTCCTCGGAGGCGTACGGATAGAAGCGGGTGCCGCCGAGGGCCGGGCCCAGGGCGGTGGAGTGGATGGCGATGACGGCCTTGAGGCCGCTGGCACGGTCCTGGCAGAGCACGACTTGCTCGTGGCCCCCCTGATCCGAGCGGAACAGGGTGTGCAGTACATCGCCAGGCGCGCCGGTCACATCGGTCACTGTGGTGACTCCCAAGTACGAAGCGGCGGGAGACCCTCCTGAAGGTGGGGAGGGCCGTGGACCGGCCGGCACGGCCGGTCCGACGGCAAGAGCGTAAGTCCTACGCGGACGTAGATCTGTTGCAGTGCCGAGGATCACCCCCCGGCGGAGTACGGGCATGACACGATTTGCTGCATGTCGGTGGTGTCTTCAGTGCTCGTCCCTTACGCGTCCTACCTCCGGGTGTACGAGCCGCTGGCAGCCTTCCCGGAGCCCGAACGCGCCCACTGGGCCCGTTACGCGGGCCGCTCCCGCATCCCCACGGCCCAGGACGAACTGCGCCGTTCGCTGGCCGACTTGGCGGCCACACCGCCGGTCGGCGTGCCGGTGCACGAGAGCGGGGACGCGTTCGTCGCCGAGGTGGACGGCGTGGTGTGCGTCTGCCCGTGGCGGACCAGGCTGCGCGGCTGGCTGGCGCTGGCCGAGCTGACGGAGATGTTCCCCGGGCCGGTGCTCGACGCGGTGCTGCCGCCGGTGGTGCGCGGGCAGGCGGTCGCGGACCACGAGCGGTGGGCGGAGCGCAATCCCGACGCCAGGCCCTGGATCCTCAGCTCGGTGTGGCAGGTCCCGGTGCGCTGGTTCGTGCTCTTCTCGGACGAGGAGAGGGAGTACGCGAAGGCGGGCGAGGACGGTGAGCCGCCCGTGCTGCGCTACCGGACGCCGATGGTCGAGGCCCGGCGCCGGCTGGCCCGGACGCTGAAGACGCTGCGCGAGACCGTGGACGAGGGGCCGCTGACCGAGGGGCTCGTGGACGTAGGGCGCTGGCTGGAGGAGTTCCACCCGCGGGCACTGGTCGAACTGGACTACGCGGGGCTGGTGCACGCGCTGCCGGCGGAGCAGCTCGCCGGGGACCGCTCGGCCGCCGATGTGGCCGAGGGCGTCGCGGCGCTGCGGGCCGGTGACACCGAAGGGGCGAGTGAGGCGTACGGGCGGCTGGCGGAGCGCTGGAAGGCGGTGAGGGACCGTCAGTTCGCCAACTGACGGGAGCCTGTCCGCGCCCGCCCCTGTGTCCTGTGTGACGCGTGAGGATGAAGAGGCGGAAGCGTACTGCATACGACCTCGGGACCTACGTCCCGAACCGGGCCTTTGCCTCAAGCGTGATGGATAGCACTAACTGGGCCCTTGCGTCCTTCCCTACTCCTCGTGCCAAAATAGGACAAGGAGCCCGGGGAGGGCTCCATCCGTCCAACTAAGGGCGGATTGCTCAGCATTGCACGCTATGGGGGGTCTGGTGACTCCTGATCGCTCTGTGACTGATCGTCACGGTGGTGTGACTGTCCGCTATGGCATGGTCCATCGGCTTCCGTCGCTGATGAACACCTGGGAGGGCAATTCCATCGGTTTGGCCGACGTGGCTGGACGGATGGTGTAGTTGTAGTGCCGAGGACAAGCCGTTCGTCCTATAACCGACTCGGCCCGCGTCCGCCATTTCGGGCAACGCGGGTCAAGGTGCAGAATTTAGAGGAAAGAACCGAGATGGTTCGGTTCTCCCGAGGAGGCCGCTCATGACCGCTCGCACCCCTGATGCCGAGCCGCTGCTGACCCCGGCTGAGGTCGCCACGATGTTCCGCGTGGACCCGAAGACGGTTACCCGCTGGGCCAAGGCCGGCAAGCTCACGTCCATCCGCACGCTCGGTGGACACCGCCGGTACCGCGAGGCAGAGGTCCGCGCACTGCTTGCGGGTATTCCGCAGCAGCGCAGCGAGGCCTGACACACCCCTGTCGCCGCGCCACAACAGGGCTCCCGGGTCCCCCAACCCGTACAGGCCCACCCATAGCTCCACATGACGGGCGCCCGCCCCAACGGGCGCCATACCTGTGTCATACGGGCACGTCATTCGATCGCGCTGGACTCCGCCGGGTCCAGCGCGATCTTTTTTGTGCTCTCGCGGCACCTGGAGGGCTTCCCGCGCGTGCCGCTCGCGACCGCGCCGACGTCTCGGGAAACCGGGCGTCCGGTTGGCTCCGGGCGGAGTGGCGTGCGGGCTTGCGCGGGTCTGTGCGGGACTGTTCCCGACCCTCCCGCGGAAGCCGGGCCGTGACGGTTCGGAAGGTCCCGCGCGACTCCCGTGCGGGTGGTGCAATTGCACATATTAAATTCGCCAGTTGTAGGAAGGGTGTAAAGTGCCCCCTTCTCAAAACTCATTCAGTGACTCCCGTCACACTGCATGAGTCTTGCCAGGTACGAGCCTGCCACCTTCGTGAAGCGGAACGGCTCGCCATTGGTCACCCGGGCGGGGGACTTTCGTCCCGGGTCCCGGAGGGCCCTTCAGGCGCCCCGCGCGCACGCTCGGCGCTTCCGGCGGAGGACGGGCTCGGGGAGGCCGTCACGGGCTCCATGACGGGCCCTGGGCCGGTGGTCGGCGGGTGGGTGGCGAGTGAGCCGGCGGAAGCCGGACGCGACGGCCGGACAGGCATGCCGGAGCGCGTCGGTCCCGTGTCCGATGAGTGTCGCCCCGCGCACCACCTCCCGGTGGGCCACCGTCATGCGTGCCGCCTCCCGGTGGACCGCCGCCCCAGGCGGAAGAACAGGAGCGGCTCCTGCTGTCTGAGTACTCGTCGGCGGTTGCCGGAGTCAAGACGCGCGAAAGCCCGGATCCAGAGGATCCGGGCTTTCGTTACTGCGGTCCTGACGGGATTTGAACCCGCGGCCTCCACCTTGACAGGGTGGCGAGCACTCCAAACTGCTCCACAGGACCAGGTTTTCGCTGCTGCCTTGCGGCTGGCTGCGAAGACAGACTGTACAGCAGGTCAGAGGGTTCGGTCGACCTCACCCAAGGTGGTGGCTCCGTCACGGTGCCGATCGAGTCCGTCTCACGGGGCCGCCGCGTCGATCGCCTTCACGATCCGCTTGTCGGAGACGGGATAGGCCGTCCCCAGCGCGTGCGCGAAATAGCTGACCCGGAGCTCCTCGATCATCCAGCGGATGTCCAGGACCTCCTGCGGAACGGGCCTGCCCCGTGGCATCTGTTCGAGCAGCCAGGCGTACTCGTCCTGCATCTCGTGGACCTTCTCCATGCGCGTGGTGTCGCGCTGGACGGCCGTCGGCATCTGCTGGAGCCGGCGGTCCACGGCGACCAGATAACGCATCAGGTCGGGCAGCCTGCGCAGTCCGGTCGCGGTGACGAAGCCCGGCGGCACCAGGGCCGCGAGCTGGTCCCGTGCGTCGGTGACGTTGTTGACCAGGACGAGGCTGTTGGTTGCCTTCAGGCGCCGCTCGCAGGCCTGCCAGGCGGCCAGCACCTGCTGCACCTGCTTGACCGTGTGCTCGGTCAGCGCGACGAGGTCGGCGCGCACCTTGTCGAACAGCTTCCGGAACGACTCCTCGTCCCAGGCCGGGCCGCCTTGCGCGCCGATCAGCCGGTCGGCGGCCGCCGTCGCGCAGTCCTCGAAGAGCGCCTGGATGGAGCCGTGCGGATTGCGGGACAGGGCCAGCTTCTGCTGGTTCGTCAGCTTGTCCGAGGCGAACTTCGCCGGGTTCACCGGGATGTTCAGCAGGATCAGCTTCCGGGTGCCGAGCCACATCGCCTGCTGCTGCTCGGCCTCGGTGTCGAAGAGCCGTACGGCGACGCTCCCGCCCTGGTCGACGAGGGCCGGGTACGCCTTGACCGGCTGGCCGGCCCGGCGGGTCTCGAAGACGCGGTTCAGCGTGCCGATCGTCCAGTCCGTGAGGCCCGAGCGCTCGATGGACTCGCCCGAGGGCCCCGCGGTGGCCGCGGCGGCCTTGGAGAGGGCCTGACGGGCCTTGGGGCGCAGCTGGAGCTTCAGCGCCTCCAGGTCCTTGTCCTCGGCCACCTTGCGGCGCCGCTCGTCGACGATCCGGAAAGTGATCTTCAGGTGGTCGGGCACCCGGGTCAGATCGAAGTCGTCGCCCGTGACCGGGACGCCGACCATCCGCTGGAGCTCCCGGGCCAGCGTGACCGGCAGCGGCTCCTGGAGGGGGACCGCCCGGTCCAGGAACGTGCCCGCGTAGTTCGGCGCGGGCACGTAGTGCCGGCGGATCGGCTTGGGCAGCGAGCGGATCAGCTCGGTGACCACTTCCTCGCGCAGCCCCGGGATCTGCCAGTCGAAGCCCTCGGGGGTGACCTGGTTGAGCACCTGGAGCGGGACGTGGACGGTCACACCGTCGGCGTCCGCGCCGGGCTCGAACTGGTACGTCACCCGGAACTTGAGCTTCCCCTGCCGCCAGGAGTCGGGGTAGTCGTCCTTGGTGACGGCCCCGGCCTTCTCGTTGATGAGCATCGAGCGCTCGAAGTCCAGCGCGTCCGGCTCGTCCCGGCACTTGTGCTTCCACCAGGAGTCGAAGTGCGCCCCGGAGACCACGTGCTCGGGGATGCGCCGGTCGTAGAAGTCGAAGAGCGTCTCGTCGTCCACGAGGATGTCGCGGCGCCGGGCGCGGTGCTCCAGCTCCTCGACCTCGCCGAGGAGTTTGCGGTTGTCGTGGAAGAACTGGTGGTGCGTCCGCCAGTCGCCCTCGACCAGGGCGTTGCGGATGAACAGATCGCGGGACGTCTCCGCGTCGATACGGCCGAAATTGATCTTGCGCTGGGCGACGATCGGCACCCCGTACAGCGTGACCCGCTCGTAGGCCATCACCGCGGCCTGGTCCTTCTCCCAGTGCGGCTCGCTGTAGGTGCGCTTCAGCAGGTGCTGGGCCAGCGGCTCGATCCACTCAGGCTCGACCTTGGCGTTGACCCGCGCCCACAGCCGGGACGTCTCGACCAGTTCGGCCGACATCACGAACCGCGGCTGCTTCTTGAAGAGCGCCGATCCGGGGAAGACCGCGAACTTGGCACTGCGGGCGCCCAGGTACTCGTTCTTCTCGGTGTCCTTCAGCCCGATGTGCGAGAGCAGCCCGGCCAGCAGCGAGACGTGCACCGACTGCTCCGGCGCGTCCTCCTCGTTGAGGTGGATTCCCATCTGCTTGGCGACCGTGCGCAGCTGCGCGTAGATGTCCTGCCATTCGCGGATGCGCAGGAAGTTCAGATACTCCTGCTTGCACATCCGGCGGAAGCTGGACGAGCCGCGCTCCTTCTGCTGCTCACGGATGTACCGCCACAGATTCAGGAACGCCAGGAAGTCGGAGGTCTCGTCCTTGAAGCGGGCGTGCTGCTGATCGGCCTGCGTCTGCTTGTCCGAGGGCCGCTCGCGCGGGTCCTGGATGGAGAGTGCCGAGGCGATCACCATGACCTCGCGGACGCAGCCGTTGCGCTCGGCCTCGATGACCATCCGGGCCAGACGCGGGTCGACGGGCAGCTGGGAGAGCTTCCGGCCGAGCTGGGTGAGCCGCTGCCCCTTCTTCCCCTCCTGGGGGGACTTCTCCTCCAGGTCGAGCGCGCCGAGCTCCTGCAGGAGCTGGATGCCGTCACGGATGTTGCGGTGGTCCGGCGGGTCGATGAAGGGGAACTTCTCGATGTCGCCGAGGCCGGCCGCGGTCATCTGGAGGATGACGGAGGCGAGGTTCGTACGCAGGATCTCGGGGTCGGTGAACTCCGGACGGGTCAGGAAGTCGTCCTCGGAGTACAGCCGGATGCAGATGCCGTCCGACGTACGGCCGCAGCGGCCCTTGCGCTGGTTGGCGCTGGCCTGCGAGATCCGCTCGATCGGCAGCCGCTGGACCTTGGTGCGGTGGCTGTAGCGGGAGATCCGGGCGTTGCCCGGGTCGATCACGTACTTGATGCCGGGGACGGTCAGCGAGGTCTCGGCGACGTTGGTCGCCAGCACGATCCTGCGCCCCGTATGACGCTGGAAGACACGGTGCTGCTCGGCGTGCGAGAGACGGGCGTAGAGCGGGAGCACCTCGGTGTGGCGGAGGTTCCTCTTGTTCAGCGCGTCCGCGGTGTCACGGATCTCGCGCTCGCCGGAGAGGAAGACCAGGACATCGCCCGGCCCCTCCGACTGGAGCTCGTCCACGGCGTCGCAGATCGCGGTGATCTGGTCCCGGTCGGCGTCGTCGCCGTCCTCCTCAAGGAGGGGCCGATAACGCACCTCGACCGGGTACGTACGCCCGCTGACCTCGACGATCGGCGCCTGGCCGAAGTGGCGCGCGAACCGCTCGGGGTCGATCGTCGCCGACGTGATGACGACCTTCAGATCCGGGCGCTTGGGCAGCAGCCTGGCCAGATAGCCGAGCAGGAAGTCGATGTTCAGCGACCGCTCGTGGGCCTCGTCGATGATGATCGTGTCGTACGCGCGCAGCTCGCGGTCCGTCTGGATCTCGGCGAGCAGGATGCCGTCCGTCATCAGCTTGACGAACGTCGCGTCGGGGTTCACCTGGTCGGTGAAGCGGACCTTCCAGCCGACCGCCTCGCCCAGCGGGGTCTTCAGCTCGTCGGCGACGCGCTCGGCGACCGTACGGGCCGCGATCCGGCGCGGCTGGGTGTGCCCGATCATGCCCCGGACACCGCGCCCCAGCTCCATGCAGATCTTCGGGATCTGCGTGGTCTTGCCGGAGCCGGTCTCCCCGGCGACGATCACGACCTGGTGGTCGCGTATCGCCTCCAGGATCTCGTCCTTCTTCTGACTGACCGGGAGTTGTTCCGGGTAGGAGACGGCGGGCAGCCGCCCGGCACGCAGCGCGAGCCGCTCGGCTGCCTTTCCGGCCTCGGCGGCGATCTCGTCCAGCACGGACTGCCGGGCCTCGGGCTTGCGGATGCGGCGCGCCCCTTCGAGACGGCGGCCGAGCCGGTGCGCATCGCGGAGCGAGAGCTGTTCGAACCGGTTCTGGAGATCAGCGAAGGAAGTAGACATACGGGTCCCAGGATCTCACCCGGGCCCGCGGAACGGCGAACTTATTTCGTGCGGCCCCGGTCACCACCTCGGCACTGCGCGGAGCCGCGGGATCACAGCACGTACCATTTCGGGCAGCTGCCCCCCGTTGCCCCCGTCCGGAAAGGCCGGTCGCCGTGTCCCGTACGCAGTGGTGCTGCCTGATGGCGGTGCTCGCGATCGCGCTGGGGCTGTTCTGCGGGCCGGGGAAGGCTGCTCCGGGCGACGGAGGACGTGCCGCCGCCCCGGCGGTCGCGGCTGCTGGGGCCGACGCCGCAATGGCGGCCTCCTCGGCGCGTCCCGGCCCGGACACCACTTCGGTGGACCCCGGCCCGGTGGCCGGCCGAGGCGTCCCGGGCCCGGACACCGCTTCGGTGGACGGTGACCAGGACACCGCGTTTGCCGGTGCGGCCGTCGTGTCGGCCGTGGACGCGCACCAGGTGCCGGGGTGCGGCAAGAGCAGGAAGCACGAGGACGGCGAGCCCGCCCTGCCGGGCCGGGCCCGCGCGGCGCACGACCAGGCGCCCGGACTCGCCGGGTGGGGCCTGCCCGCCGCCACCGGGCAGGGACCGTTCGGCCCGCCCGTCCGGATAAGGCCGCGTGGCCCCGGCCCCGCCGCGCCCACTCCCGTCGAGCTCTCCGTACTGAGGGTGTAGAAGGCCGCTTCCCCGGCCGTCCCTCTTCCCTTCCGTATCACCAGCACGGAGTCCCGCATGCCCAAGTCCACGTCCTCACGTACGCCGGCGTCCAAGAAGCCGCTGATCTACGGTGCCGGAGTCGTCCTCGCCGCCGCGGCGCTCGGCTTCGTCTCCTACCGGGCCACCGCCCCCGACCACTCGGGTTCTTCCTCTTCCTCCTCCTCGGTCGCCGATGTCACCTCGGAACCGGACGCCGGCGTCTATCCGGAGCTGGCGAAGCTCGCCCGGCGCGACGCCGGTGACAAGCTCGCGCAGGGACGGGTGGACGCGCCCGTCGTCCTCATCGAGTACGCCGACTTCAAGTGCGGCTACTGCGGCAAATTCGCCCGCGACACCGAACCCGCCCTGGTGAAGAAATACGTCGAGAACGGCACCCTGCGCATCGAATGGCGCAACTTCCCGATCTTCGGTGCCGAGTCCGAGGCAGCCGCCCGCGCCGCCTGGGCCGCCGGGCAGCAGGGCCGCTTCTGGCAGTTCCACCGTGCCGCGTACGCCGAGGGGGCCAAGGAGAAGGGGTTCGGAAAGGACCGGCTGAAGGCGCTCGCCCAGCAGGCCGGGGTCGCGGACCTGGACCGGTTCGCGCGCGACGCGGACAGCTCCGCCGCCTCCGCCGCGGTGGGCAAGGACCAGGAACAGGGGTACGGCATCGGCGCGACCTCCACCCCGTCGTTCCTGATCAACGGCCGCCCGATCGCCGGAGCCCAGTCGCTGGAGACCTTCACCCAGGTCATCGACGCGGCGGCCGAGAAGGCCCAGGACACCGAGAACGCCAAGAGCGGGGAGCACGACCGGGGCGCCGAGGGCGGCGCGAAGTGACGGCCGACATCGGCTACTTCGCGGCCTTCCTCGGTGGGCTGCTCGCCCTGGTCAGCCCGTGCAGCGCGCTGCTGCTGCCCGCCTTCTTCGCCTACTCCATCGACTCCGCCTCGCGGCTGCTGGCCCGTACCGGCATCTTCTACGCGGGTCTCGCCACCACCCTGGTCCCGCTCGGCGCCGCGGGCTCGTACGCCGGACGGCTCTTCTACAGTCACCGCGACGCGCTCGTGCTCGGCGCCGGGTGGCTGATCATCGTGCTCGGTATCGCGCAGATCGTGGGTCTGGGCTTCGCCTCGCGCCGGATCGCCGCCCTCAGCGGCCGGATCCGTCCGACCACCGCCCTATCGGTCTACGCGCTGGGCGCCGTATACGGACTGGCCGGTTTCTGCGCGGGTCCGATCCTGGGCAGCGTCCTCACCGTGGCGGCGGTCAGCGGCAGCCCGGTCTACGGCGGACTGCTGCTCGCCGTCTACGCCCTGGGCATGGCGGTACCGCTCTTTCTGCTCGCCCTGCTCTGGGAACGCTTCGACCTGGGCCGCCGGGCCTGGCTGCGCGGTCGCACCTTCCGGATCGGCCGCTTCGAGCTGCACACGACGACGCTGCTGTCGGGGCTGTTCTTCATCGGCCTCGGCGCGCTGTTCCTCGCGTACGACGGGACGACCGCGCTTCCCGGGCTGCTGGACGTCGACGATTCGTTCGCCGTCGAGCAGTGGGCCCAGCGCATCGGCGAGCACGTGCCGGACGCCATGGCACTGGTGGCCGTGGTCGCGGTGGTGCTGCTGGTTCTGGCGGTACGGGCGTGGCGTGGCCGGGGGGTGAACTCGGCGGACCGGGAAGAGGCCTGACACGGCGAAGGCCCCGTCCGGGGGACGGGGCCTTCGGGTGGTGGCTGGGGCCGGGATCGAACCGGCGACCTATCGCTTTTCAGGCGATCGCTCGTACCAACTGAGCTACCCAGCCACGCAGCCCATAAGGGCTGCAGCGGTCCTGACGGGATTTGAACCCGCGGCCTCCACCTTGACAGGGTGGCGAGCACTCCAAACTGCTCCACAGGACCAAGCTTTTGTGCGACTAAGTGTCGCACAAGGTGGTGCGTGCCCCCAACGGGATTCGAACCCGTGCTACCGCCTTGAAAGGGCGGCGTCCTGGGCCACTAGACGATGAGGGCAGAACTGCTGATGCTGCTGCTTCTGCGTCTGTCGCCCGAGGGGACTGAGAAGCATGTGACTTCGCTTTCCCCCGAGAGGTTCCGCTTCTCCTTCAACCTCTGGGGTCTCAGAACGGTCAAGTCCTGACCGGCGCCCTTGGGCACGTCGGAGACTGTACTACGGCGTTTCGGCGTCAGCCAAACCGAATAGGCGAAGGGGTCGCTCCGGCCGGGTTCTCCTCCGGCAGATGGCGGCTGACCTCGGCCGTCGTCGGGCCAGGACCGCCCGGGGCGGTATCGGCCCGGCCTGCGAGCGGCGGCGACCAGGCCCGGCGCGTGGCCGTACGGGACAATGGCGGGGTGCTGGAGATGACGCGCGAAGAGTTCGAAGAACTGGTCGCCGAGGCGCTGGACCGGATCCCGCCGGAGCTGACGCGGCTGATGGACAACGTCGCGGTGTTCGTCGAGGACGAACCCGACCCGGGCGATCCGGAGCTGCTCGGGCTCTACGAGGGGACGCCGCTGACCGATCGCGGCGAGTGGTACGCGGGGGTGCTGCCGGACCGGATCACCATCTACCGCGGGCCGACGCTGCGGATGTGCGAGTCGCGCGAGGACGTCGTCGCCGAGACCGAGATCACGGTCGTCCATGAGATCGCCCACCACTTCGGCATCGATGACGCGAGGCTGCACGCGCTCGGCTACGGATGAGCGTGCGAGCGCCGTTCGGGTGAGGCGCGGGGCGTGTCCCCGGCGGGGCGGCGGGAGTTGGGCAGGGAGCCCCCCCCGCTTCCCGTACTGTCCGCTCGCTCTTCGTACTCCCGGAGGTGCCTTCCGTGCGCCAGTTCTCCGCTCCCGTCCGATGGGCGGCCGTCGTCGCCGTGACGGTCGCCGCGTCCACAGGCTGCATGAGCGTCGGCGACGACGACAGGAAACCGGCGCCGTCGCCGACGTCCGAGCCGAAGGAGAGCGCGGCCGGGCCGGACGGTGGCACCGTGGCGGGCACGGGTCGCGTCCGCACCGGTGGTGGCCGTGCCGAGGCGCACTCCGAACGGGAGGCGGCCGAATCGCCGGAACCGCGCGGCTCCGCCGCCCCTTCGGGTTCGCCCGGCGGCAAGCGACCCGGCGCGGAGCCGGGTGACCGGGGTGATCCGGGACCGGCGCGGGGCGGCGGGCTGCCGGCGCCCTCGGCCTCGCGGCCGGGGCCCGGAGTGCCGCAGCAGCCCGAGTCCCCGCCGCCTTCGCCGCCGGCCACGCCCGAGCCACCCGCCTCACCGGAGCCCGAGCCGGAGCCCTCGGAGCCGTCGCCGCAGCCGTCGGCCTCTTCGGCGGCTCAGCTCCGCACCGACGCGATGAGCACGCCGGGGGAGCCGTGGCCGCTGCGGACGCCCGAGGTGTCGCCGCAGGTCAGCCCGGTGTAGCCGGGGGGTGGGGGAGGGCAGTTTGCGCGATGTGGGGGGGAGTGCGTATGGTGGTAGATCGTTTGATCCCATTGCCCGGCGCCGAAACAGAAGCGCGCCGTGTGGCGCGTACTCTCCCTTGCCGTGGCTGGACCGCATTGAGGCGGTCGAAATTGCGAATCACGGAGTTACGGGCGCGTGCCGAGACTCCGGAAGGTTTCGCATTTCGCATGTCAATTTCCAGTTCTGACCACACCGTCATGCCCGAGAGCGTCGAGAACGACGAGCTCGTCGAGGTCGCACAGGCCGTCGTCGCCGAGTCCGCCGACTCCGTCGAGGTCGACGCCCCTCTGGCCGACGCCCCCCTGGCCGACGCGGACGCCGCCGACACGAACGCCGCCGACGCGGACGCCGAGCCGACCATCACCTTCGCCGACCTGGGCCTGCCCGAGGGCATCGTCCGCAAGCTCGCGCAGAACGGTGTGACCGCGCCCTTCCCGATCCAGGCCGCGACCATTCCGGACGCCCTGGCCGGAAAGGACATCCTGGGCCGCGGCCGTACCGGCTCCGGCAAGACCCTCTCCTTCGGTCTGCCGACCCTGGCCGCGCTGGCCGGCGGCCACACCGAGAAGAAGAAGCCCCGCGCGATCATCCTCACCCCGACCCGTGAGCTCGCGATGCAGGTCGCGGACGCGCTGCAGCCCTACGGCGACGTGCTCGGCCTGAAGATGAAGGTCGTCTGCGGCGGTACGTCGATGGGCAACCAGATCTACGCGCTGGAGCGCGGTGTCGACGTCCTCGTCGCCACCCCGGGCCGGCTGCGCGACATCATCAACCGGGGCGCCTGCTCCCTGGAGAACGTCCAGGTCGCCGTCCTCGACGAGGCCGACCAGATGTCCGACCTGGGCTTCCTGCCCGAGGTCACCGAGCTGCTCGACCAGATCCCCGGTGGCGGCCAGCGGATGCTCTTCTCCGCCACGATGGAGAACGAGATCGGCACGCTGGTCAAGCGCTACCTGAGCAACCCGGTCACCCACGAGGTCGACTCCGCCCAGGGCAACGTCTCGACCATGTCGCACCACGTCCTCGTCGTGAAGCCGAAGGACAAGGCGCCGGTCACCTCCGCCATCGCCGCCCGCAAGGGCCGCACGATCATCTTCGTCCGCACCCAGCTGGGTGCGGACCGCATCGCCGAGCAGCTCGTCGAGGCGGGCGTCAAGGCGGACGCGCTGCACGGCGGCATGACCCAGGGCGCCCGTACCCGCGTTCTTGAGGACTTCAAGAAGGGTTACGTGAACGCGCTGGTCGCGACCGACGTCGCGGCCCGCGGTATCCACGTCGACGGCATCGACCTGGTCCTGAACGTGGACCCGGCCGGTGACCACAAGGACTACCTGCACCGCTCGGGCCGTACCGCCCGTGCCGGCAAGTCCGGTGTCGTCGTCTCGCTGGCGCTGCCGCACCAGCGCCGTCAGATCTTCCGCCTCATGGAGGACGCGGGCGTCGACGCCTCGCGCCACATCGTGCAGGGCGCGGGCGTCTTCGAGCCGGAGGTCGCCGAGATCACCGGCGCCCGTTCGCTCACCGAGGTCCAGGCCGACTCCGCGAACAACGCCGCCAAGCAGGCCGAGCGCGAGGCCGCCGACCTCACCAAGCAGCTGGAGCGCGTCCAGCGCCGTGCCGTCGAGCTGCGCGAGGAGGCCGACCGTCTGGTCGCCCGTGCCGCACGCGAGCGGGGTGACGACCCGGAGGCGGCGGTGGCCGAGGTCGCTGCCGAGGCCGAGGCCGCGCTCGTCGCAGCCGTGTCCGTCCCCGAGCAGCCGGCCGCGCGCGACGACCGTCGCGACGACCGGGGCAGCTACGGTCGCCGTGACGACCGCGGTGGTGACCGCCGTGACGACCGTGGCGGCGACCGCGGTGGATACCGCGGGAGCAACGACCGTGTCGGCGAGCGCAGTGGCCGTCCCTCCGGCGGGTCCGGCTACCGCGGAAGCAACGACCGTCCGTCCTTCCGCGGAAGCAACGACCGTCCGTCCGGTGGTTTCCGTTCCGGTGGTGGCGACCGTCGGGACGACCGTGGTGGCCGTTCGTTCGAGCGTCGTGACAACGACCGTCCGTCGTTCAACCGCGATCGTCGTGACGACCGTCCCTCGGGTGGTTTCCGCTCTGGTGGAGGTGACCGTCGGGACGACCGTGGTGGCCGTTCGTTCGAGCGTCGTGACAACGACCGTCCGTCGTTCAACCGCGACCGTCGTGACGACCGCCCCTCCGGTGGCTTCCGCTCCGGCGGCAGCGACCGTCCGTTCAACCGCGATCGTCGTGACGACCGTCCCTCGGGCGGCTTCCGCTCCGGCGGCGGCGACCGCCCGACCGGCCGTCGTGACGATCACCGCGGTGGCACCGGCACGGGTACCGGCACCGGCACCTTCGGCCGCCGCGACGACAAGCCGCGCTGGAAGCGCAACGGCTGAACCCGGTGAGGACCTGCTGAAGGTCCGCTGAAGGTCCATGGAAAGCGGGCCCGCTCTTTACGAGTGGGCCCGCTTTTCTTTTCGCTTCCCTCACATGAGCAACCGCTGTTAATACCCGGCCACTTGCACAGGGGCACGGCCGGGGGGCTTTGCGCGATTCTTTTGCGGCGGGCCGCCGCTGATCACCTGTGCCCTTCATGCCCTTCCTGTTGCGGTGCGGTGTGCCGCAGGGCATGTTTCCCGGTGGTGTTTTCCCAGTCGTGACCACGGCGACCGCATGTGTTCTCCGGAGCGGGGGCATCGCTGGGGGCATGACAACAGACACCGGCGAGGACAGGCCGCCCACGGGCGTCTCCGACGAGGAGCGTCTCGCGCAGCTCGGGTACACACAGACGCTGGCCCGGCGCATGTCGGCGTTCTCCAACTACGCCGTCTCGTTCACGATCATCTCGGTTCTCTCCGGCTGCCTCACGCTGTATCTCTTCGGCATGAACACGGGCGGCCCCGCGGTCATCACCTGGGGCTGGGTGGGCGTCGGCCTGATGACGCTTTTCGTCGGCCTGGCGATGGCCGAGATCTGTTCGGCGTACCCGACCTCCGCCGGTCTCTACTTCTGGGCCCACCGGCTGGCCCCGCCGCGCTCGGCGGCGGCCTGGGCCTGGTTCACGGGCTGGTTCAACGTCCTCGGCCAGGTGGCCGTGACGGCCGGGATCGACTTCGGGGCGGCGTCCTTCCTGGGCGCGTACCTGAACCTCCAGTTCGGCTTCGTGGTCACCCCCACCCGTACGATCCTGCTCTTCGCCGCGATCCTGCTGCTGCACGGACTGCTCAACACCTTCGGCGTGGGGATCGTCGCGATCCTGAACAGCGTGAGCGTGTGGTGGCACGTGGTCGGCGTCGCGGTCATCGTCGGCGCCCTGACGTTCGTACCGGACTCGCACCAGTCGGCGTCGTTCGTGTTCACCGAGTTCGTGAACAACACCGGGTGGGGCAGCGGCTTCTACGTCGTGATGATCGGTCTGCTGATGGCCCAGTACACGTTCACCGGCTACGACGCGTCCGCCCATATGACGGAGGAGACCCGCGACGCGGCCACGGCGGGCCCGCGCGGCATCGTCCGGTCGATCTGGACCTCCTGGATCGCCGGCTTCGCCCTGCTCCTCGGCTTCACGTTCGCCATCCAGTCGTACGACGGGGCGTTGGGCTCCCCGACCGGCGCCCCGCCGGCCCAGATCCTCCTGGATGCCCTCGGCGCCACCACCGGCAAGCTCCTGCTGCTCATCGTGATCGGCGCCCAGCTCTTCTGCGGCATGGCGTCCGTCACCGCGAACAGCCGCATGATCTACGCCTTCTCCCGGGACGGGGCCCTGCCCTTCTCCCGCGTCTGGCACACGGTCAGCCCCCGTACCCGCACCCCCGTCGCGGCGGTCTGGCTCGCCGCCCTCGGTGCCCTGGCCCTGGGGCTCCCGTATCTGATCAACGTCACGGCGTACGCGGCGGTGACCTCGATCGCCGTGATCGGCCTGTACATCGCCTATGTGATCCCCACCCTGCTGCGCCTGATCCGGGGCGACGACTTCGCCCCGGGGCCCTGGCACCTGGGCCGCTGGTCCCGCCCGATCGGTGTCGTCGCGGTGACCTGGGTCGTGATCATCACGGTGCTCTTCATGCTGCCGCAGGTCTCGCCGGTCACCTGGGAGACGTTCAACTACGCCCCGATCGCGGTCCTGGTGGTTCTGGGCTTCGCCGCGACGTGGTGGCTGGCCTCGGCCCGCCACTGGTTCCTCAACCCGGATCACCACCGCGCGACCACACCGCAGGCCCTCACCCGCACCCCGTGATCCCGGCGCCGATCCCCATGCCCGTCACCGCTCGTTCCACGCTGATTCCCCTCGCGACGGGGCCCGACAACCGATACCCGATCGGCGGCCGGGCCCCGGCGGGCTATGCTCAGGGGTGATGTGCCGAGGGCCGTTAGCTCAATTGGCAGAGCAGCGGACTTTTAATCCGTTGGTTGTGGGTTCGAGTCCCACACGGCCTACGCGAAGCAGGGTGGGGAAACCCCTTCTGACCTGCTACTTAGCGCCCCGACTGGCTTCGGCCGGCCGGGGCGCTTCGTCTTTCTCGGCGTCTTGCGTGAGCGATGCGTGAGCGGACGGTCCGACAGCTGGGGCTACGGAGGAAGCCTTACGGGCACGCGGCACCAGGGCGGCGGCGGCTTCGGCGGCAGCCTTGTCGACCTCGGGCAGCAGGCTCGTGTACGTGTCAGAGGTCAGCGTGATCGTGGAGTGGCGCAGCGTCTCCTTGATCGTGTGCAGATCGCCGCCCCCGCCATGAGTGAGAGTGGCCGCGACGTGGCGTAGATCGCGCAGGGTGATGGGCGGCAGATCCGTGGTGGCGAGGATGCGCCTGAACGTCTCGGAGGCCGTCTCCGGGTGCAGCCAGGAGCCGTCCTCGCGGGTGAACACCTTGCCGGTCTCGTTCCAGGCGTCGCCCCACTTCTCCCGGGCGCTCAGCATCGCCTTGTGGTGCTCGCGCAGTAGAGCGACGTTGACGCTGTCCAACGCGATCGTGCTGGCGCTGCCGTCGGTCTTGGGGGCGGACTCGTAGGTGTCCCAGCCGTCGACGACGATTTCCTTGGCCGGGGTGATGAGGCCGGCGTTCAGGTCGACGTCGGTCCAGCTCTGGCCAACGGCCTCGGGCATCGGTCACCGCACCTCTCCGGGCCGCCGGAATACCAGCAGAGCCAGCAGAACCCGGCGGGCTCACCGAGCTACCGGTCGCCGTGTCCGATGGGTCTCCGGAACCTCCTGCCGACGTTGCGGAGACCAAGTCCCGGGGTGGCCGTCCGCCCGGCGCCCCGCTCGGGGATCTCGTGGAGATCGGCAGGGCTGCCTGTGCTGAGCAGGGAAAGCTCACCCGGGCCACTGTCCGGAAGGCAGTTGAGGACAAGGGCCTTCCGATTTCCAGTGAGCGGCTGACCGAGGTGACGAACGTCCTCCGGAACGAACGCACAGCCTCCGCCGAAAGCGGTCCAGCCAACGGCTGACCAGGAACCTGCCGGGTGACCGGAACCCATTCCGGTCACCCGGCCAAGCCGGTCACTACTGGCTCATCACACCTATGGACGGGTCCGTGTGACCGCTCGCAGCTCACGGGCCCTCCCGAGAGCCCGCCTCACCCCCTCGTCTGGAGAACCGTTCATGACGCACGATCCACACCACCCCAAGGAACAAATACCGTTGACGACGTCGCCTGTGCTGACGGAACGTGTGCGGCAGGCATTCGGACGGGCTGCTTCCGACGGAGCAAGTTGTCGGGTAAGGAGTCCTTACCCGGCCTCCGCCCCTCGGGGGTCGGAGGCATCCGGCGCCGAGGCGGCACCGGAGTCGGCCGGCCCGGGGGAGCCGACCGGGACAGGAGGCGCCGAGCCATCCTCGATCGTGCCGCAGCAGCCAGCGCCGCGTCGCCGTCTGCGTGACAAGCAGTTGCGCGAGCACCGCGTCCACCCCCGCTACAACGACCACGAGTTCGCCCTCGTCAGGAACGCCGCCACTCTGAGTGGCATGGCGACCGGTGGCTACGTGGCCGAGTGCTCGCTTGCCGCCTCCCGTGCCAGCGACCCCACCGCAGCTGTCGCCGACTACCGCGCCATGGTGAAGACGCTCATGGCCGCCAACGGACAGCTCGGCAAGATCGGCAGCAACCTCAACCAGCTCACCCATCACCTCAACAAGGACGGCGCCTGGCCCCACCCCGCCACCGTCCAAAGGCTGCTGGCCCGCGTCGAGGCGTCCATCGACGAACTGGACACCGCCATCGCCCAGGTCGCTGAGGCCCGGTGAGCCAGTGATACCCAAAATCATCCTCGGCGCGGGCCCGAAAGCCACGCGACGCACCATCGCGTACCTCTTCGGCAAGGGGCGGGCCAACGAGCACACCGACCCACACCTGGTGGCGTCCTGGAACGGCTTCGCCCCAGATCCCGGCCGCAGCCCCCACCGCGACCCGAAGGACGTGGAGGCCCAGCTCGTCGCACAACTCGACCAGCCCGTGAAGATGCTGGGCGACAAGGCACCCAGGGACACCGTGTGGCACTGCCCCGTCCGGGCCGCGCCCGAAGACCCGATCCTCAGCGACGCTCAGTGGGCGGACATCGCCCGCCGGATGGTGGCCGCCGCCGGCATAGCCCCCGACGGGGATGAGGAAGCCTGCCGCTGGGTGGCCGTCCGTCACGCCGATGACCACATCCACATCGCTGCCACCCTCGTACGCCACGACGGCCGTCGGCCCGAGCGCGGCTACGACCAGCGCGCAGTCCAGCGTGAGGCCCGCTCAATCGAAGCCGACTACGGGCTTCGGCGGTTGAAGCCGGGCGATGGTACCGGCGCCAAGCGACTCACCAGCAAGGAGCACTTCAAAGCCAAGCGCCTAGGCCAGGACTCCGCCGCCCGTGACGTCCTGCGTCTGCGGGTACGCCGCGCGGTTGCCGCCGCGTCCGACGAGGCCGAGTTCTTCGCACTGCTGGAGAGCACAGGAGTGGCTGTGCGCTTCAAGCCCGGCCCCTCCGGTGATGCGCTCGGCTGCAACTTCGCTTTGCCCTACGACACCAACGACAAGGGCGAGCCAGTCTTCTACGCGGGCTCCACCCTCGCCCCCGACCTGTCTCTGCCCAAGATCCGCAAGAGCCTCGCCACCACCAGCCCCGAACCAGTCACCGCCCGGCCGGGCAACCCATGGCACCAAGCCACCGCCGCCGCGGACCGCATCCCCCACCACCTCACCCACGGCGACGACCAGACCGCCCAAGGCCAACTGGTGCTACTCGGCGCGACGCTGGATCTGCTGCCGATCAACGCACCGACCGCGGCGAAGGCCGAACTGGAACGAGCCGCTGTCGCCTTCGAGCGCGCCACCCGCTCACGCATCGCGGCCGACCTCGCCAGCACCCACGCTCTGCGTCGCGGAATCCAAACGATCTGGCGCGACCGGCCCTCGGACGGCGACGGGTCCGGAATCGCCATGCTGCTGGACACCGTGCTCACGGCAGTGGTGCTCGCCATGCACTGGCACCGGACCCACCAGCACGCCCAGCAGGAAGCGGCAGCAGAACAGGCGCTCGTACACCTTCAGGTCGCGTACGCCCAGGTCGCCGAGCCGGTATTGGCCGGCCTCGCGCAGCGCGCCCCCAGCCCCCAGATGAAGCACCGCTACGCCCACCACCTCCAGCAGGCCGTGCCGGAGCACGCCGAGCGCATCCTCAACGACCCTGCCTGGGACGCACTCACCGCCGTACTCGCCGAGGCAGAGGCCGCCGGGCACAACGCGACGGCCGTCCTCGTCCAGGCCCTCGGCCAGCGCACCCTGGACGACGCCCACAGCCCCGCCCGCGCGCTGACCTGGCGCATCCGCCGCCTCGGTGACCGTCACGCCCCTGGTCCACGCGCTCAGGCGGCCAAGGCGCGCGGCACCACGCAACGTGGTGCCGCCCCTATCCACCGGGCAGCAGCGCCTCCGCCGCCGCAGGCACCGCCAGCACGGCGGCGCTGATCAGGCCGGTGCGGACAGCTTGGGAGTAAGCAGCTCCAGCGCCTCTTCCCAGCGGTACTGGTCCGCCCCACCGCCGGCCTTCGGCTTGTGGGGCTTGTACGAACCGATCAGGACGCCCATCTCGCGCAGCCGCTCCAGGCTCCGGCTGTATGCGGGATGTGCGGCCTGCGCCGAGTTCAGGTAGGGCATGACGGCAGTAGGAATGCCGAAGCCGTACGCCTCGCACAGGATGCCCAGCGCCAGGGTGTCCGCGATTCCGGCAGCCCATTTGTTGATCGTGTTGAAGGTGGCCGGGGCCACCGCGATGGCGTCGGCGGGTGGGAGCGGGCGTGGGTCGCCGGGCGAGCGCCAGGCCGAGCGGATCGGGTAGCCGGTCTGTGTCTCGACCGCCTCGGCGTCTATGAAGCCGAGGGCCTGCGGGGTGGCGACGACGCCCACATCCCAGTTCGCCTCCTGGGCCGCGGTGATCAGGATGCCGACGTCGCCGGCGATGCCGGAGGCGCACACGACGACGTAGAGGAAGGGCTTCTTGGTCTGCCGGTCCGGCTGATCACTCATGCGGGGACTCCCAGTTGACGGCTGAAGCGGTGCAGTTCAGGCAGCGTACGTCGGCGGTCGCGGGCGGCCATGTCGGCCACCAGCTCACGGACGGCCGGGCGACGGATGTCCTGGGCCGCGCAGCTCTCGGCGATGCGAAGGGCCTGGTATCCGTCCGCCAGGCGTCCCTGCTGGCTGTAGGCGCGGCCAGCCTCAATCCACAGTGCGGCACGACGCTCGGGAACGGGGATGTGACGGCGCATGAGAGGCCGGGCGGTGTCCAGGGCGACGCCGGCGTCGCCGAAGACGACGGCCGCGCTGAGTCCGTGCAGGGCGACGTTGGTCGGGCTGAAGTTGGCCCAGGCGTCGGGGCTGTCGAGTGCCACGTAGCGGGCGACTTCCTTCGCCTCGGTGAGGAAGTCCCGGGTGGCGGACCGGTCGCCGCCGCTGCTGGCGGCGGTGACCCCGCGCAGAAGCAGCAGTCCGAGCGCCGCGAGGTACTTCGGGGAGCGCTGGTCGTACGAGCCCGTGAGCTGGTCGGCGGTGTGCCGGACGAGAGTGATGGCTTGAGCGGTGTGGCTGTCACGAGCCAGGGCGTGGGCGTGAACGCGGACGCTGGAGGCGAGGACGACGGGATCGCCGGATCGTTCTGCCTCGGACATGGCGCGTCCGACCGCGAGCCAGGCATTGCCCTGGTCGCTCTGCTTGAGGAGCAGGCTCGCCGATGTCTGATACGCCGTGGCGAGGAGCCCGGACAGGTCGCTCGATCCGGGGCTGTCGCTGATGGCCTGACGTAACTGTCCGATCAGTACGGGCAGCATGCCTTCCAGCTTTGTGTAATCGCAGGTGCAGAACAGGCGTCGCACACCTGCGACTTGATCTCGCATGGTTTGGAGATCCGGCACCGGTTCGGCAGTCACACGGGCTGTTCCAGGCAACAGGGACTGGACCAGGTCCTGATGGGCGGTGCTGGGGAGGGTCGGCGCCGCGAGCGCGGCGATGCCGGCGGCGAGAACGGCACGGCGGTGCATGTCCTCTGTCTCGGGTTCGGAGTGGTTGATGTCCGAGGTGGCGGCGAGGCCGAGACGGTGCGGCGGAATGGCCAACACGCGCGAGACCTCGCGCAGCATGCGGATGTCGTCCGTGCCGCTGCCGCCTTCCAGACGGCTCACCTTGGACTGGTGATAGCCCAGGGCGGAGGCGACGTCCTTCTGCGAACGCCGCTGTAATACGCGGGCCTGCCGGATCACTTCACCGATCCGTCTCGCTTCGCTGTGCGCTTCGGCCATCTGTGCCACGGCTCCTCCTGCCGTCGCCGATCCTGCCTTCCCAACCGAGCGTAAGGGACCGGCAGTGCACCGTGATGCAGCTTCTGCATAGACGATGCAGCACCCGCACACGTCCTGGTCCGAGGGGCCCGTCCGGCGGTTACGTGGAGTGGCCGAACCAATCAGGAGGCCGCTCATGGAAGCGCACCACATCCGGATTCCCGTCTCCGGCACATCTGCCGGCGCCGCGTCGGCGCGCCGGCAGATCGCCGAGGAGATACGGGAATGGGGTGCCGCTCTCGGACCTGCACTCCTGGATGCGGCTGTGTTGGTGGCCTCGGAGCTGATCACCAACGCGGTACGGCACGCACACAAAGGACCGATCACAGCTGGCGCCTACCTCAGCGACGAGGCGCTACGGATCGCCGTGATCGACACCAGCTTCGACATCCCGGAAGTCGGCCTGCCGAATGCGGAGGAGGAAGGCGGACGCGGCCTGTTTCTTGTCGCCGCACTCGCCGATCGCCACGGATTCGACCCGCTGCCTTCCGGTAAGCGCTGCTGGGCCGAGCTCGATCTCAGCGCTTCGCTTCCGATCATCGCAACACACGTGCCCCAGATGAGGAGCTGACTGTTGCCAGCCGTACGAATTCCCCCAGTGGCCGCTGAAGTGGTCGCCGTGCGCCCGAGCGTTCCGCTCGCCGGGGCCGTGACCGTAGACGGGTCGAAGAACGCGGCCCTGCCCCTGCTGGCCGCCGCCGCGGCCATGCACCGCCCGGTGCACCTGAGCAACGTCCCGGCCAACACGGATGTCGGAACGATGCTCACCCTCCTCCAGCAGACCGGCTGGCACGCGGCCCGCCCGGTCAACGATCCGCACACCACGGTGATTCTGCCGAGCGACAAGCAGCGGTCGGATCCCGATCCCGAGGTCGCTGCGCGTATCAGAGCTTCGTACTACCTGGTCCCGGCGCTTCTTGGCGCCTATGGGCGGGCCCGTTTGCCGTGGCCGGGCGGCTGCGCCATCGGGAGTCGTGGGATGGAGCAGCACTTCAAGGTGTACGAGCGGTTCGGTGACCGCTCGACTGTTGATGACCGCGGCTACCTCGTGGAAGCAGCCACTGGCGGACGCGGGACGGTGTCGATCATGCTCCCCTTCCGGTCCCGCGGAGCGACCATCGCGGCTGTCCTGCGTACGGTCGTCGCCGGACGGCCGCTGCGCTTGGGCCAACCGAATCTGTCGCCCGAAGTGCTCAGTGTTGTGGAGGCGTTGAGGGTCTCCGGGTGGGAGATTCGGGTCAGCGAGGCTGTCCTCACCCTTCAGCCGCCTCGATCCATCTCCGGCGGGGAGATCCGGTGGCGGGTGCCTGGCGACAAGATCGAAGCGGGCACGCTGGCCTGCGCAGTCGCGGTGACGGGCGGCAACGCGCGCATCCTCGGCGTACGCCGCGACGACATCACGCCCCTGATCACCGCGCTGCGCTGGCTCGGCGTTCCCGCCGACGCCGAGGACGGCGCCCTCACCATGCAGGCCGAGGACGCTCAGCCCACCGGCCGACCGCTGCGAGCCGTTGCCTCTCTGTCCCCCGGCGGCCTGGACGCGGACTTCGAGCCCGCGCTGCTGGCCCTGGCCCTCACCCTGCCCGGCACCCACCTGTTCGCCGACGACATCAATCCCGGCCGCCACCGCAACCTGCTGCCCCAGCTCGTCCGCCTCGGAGCCACGATCGACGAGCTGTCGCCCACACAGTGCCGCTTCGCCGGTCCGCAGCAGCTGACCGGTGCCGGAGTGGAGGCCACCGACATCCGCACAGGCTCCGCCCTGCTCATCGCCGGCCTCACCGCTCGCGGCGTGACCACCCTCGGCGGCCTCGAACAGCTCCGGCGCGGCCACGCCGACCTGCCCGTCAAGCTGCACGCCCTCGGAGCCGACATCTGCGAGGTGATCCCGTGAACCGGCAACTGCGACAGATCATCGCGACGACCGACGTCCACTCCGCCTTCGACTCGGCCGCTCCGATGCTTGCCCACCTCCACGCTGCGAGGCCCGACAGCCTGATCGTGGACTCGGAAGATTTCAAGTCCAGTGAGACGGTCGTGACGCTATGAGGTTTGTGGTGTGGGTTCCCTGCGCTTGGCTGGGTCGTTGATCCATGCGGTCT
>NZ_JBVJMV010000049.1:0-9708 GCF_055584025.1 Streptomyces sp. NPDC104309
CTACGCCCGCACCGCCGCAGCCGAAACGCTCCTCGACGCCGCCTGTGCCTGACACTGAGTCAACCCCCGAAGGATTTCCGGAGCCGACCACTAAGAGGGTCGAACTCACCGACCCTTCCGAGGTCGTGAAGTTCCTCATCGTCGACGCGACCGGCATGACGGCGTTCGCAGACCCCGGACGCGCGCCGGGGATGATATCGCCAACCACCACCTCGACGAGGCGTTCATCGACTTCGCCCCCGGCGCTACGACGAGTGGGAGCCCTGACCGATCCGGGGATCGGCCGGTACAGCCTTCGGCAACGACATCAACGACCTGGACATGCTGCGCAACGCTCGGCACGCGGTTCGCGTCGGGACCCACTCGGGCGTGGGTGTCGCACACGTGACGGTCGCCGCGGACGCGGACACCGTCGCCGAGAACTCCCGTTGGCGCCGTCCGTGCCCGTGGCCTGCCCCCCCATGGACGTGCGGCACATGCGTCCGAAGACACCCCGGGACTCGACCGGGACGCTCCGCAGTCGTCGTCGCGCCTGCCGGACCTCGTATGACGGACCAGGTAGGGCGGCCGGCATCGGCCGAGCGCTGGATGATCAACCGGTGATGCCGCGCAGGCGGACGCTGTTAGGTTCGGCCACCTGGTCAGGGCCCCTTCCTTCTCGCCGGTCGATCACCACCCCCGCTTCGGGCCCGCTCCGGCGCGCCACAGCCGGTTCGGGTGGTAGCCCGGGCGTCGGCGGGGCCCGGCAGCAAGCGGCGCGTGTATGGGCTGACAGCAAGGACGCACGATGACGACGTTGGACAGGATGGACATACGGCTGCGGGCCCTGCACCTGCGGGAAGGCCAGCGCATGGCGCAGCGCCTGTTCGCGCACGTGATCGGCACGCAGGTGATCAAGCCCGGACGCAGCGAGGAGGAGGTCGACAACCGGATCGCCCTCATCGCCCGGGAGGTGTTCGGCGTCCGGGCAGGCCGGGTCGGCCGTCGGTTCGTGCGGTCGGGGCCGGACACCGTGGTAGGCGGGCGATGGCCGGACCGGGTCATCGGCGCGCAGGACCTGGTCGTGCTGGACTTCGAGTCGCTTTTGGCCCCGTACGAGACGGGCTTCGCCCGGACCGTGGCCCTCGGTGACGGTCTCGTGCGCCGGCGCCTCGTTCACGACCTGGGCGTCGTGGCCACCGGCGCCGGGGATGCCTTTCGGGCCGACGATTCCATCACCGGTCGCGAGCTCTACGCGGAGGTCCGCAGCCTGGCGGCCAAGGCCGACCGCAGTCTGGGCGCCTGGCATTGCGGTCGGTTGACCGGCACCGCGCCCTCCAGGCATGCGGAGGCGACACGGCCGGAGGTCTTCATCGGTCCGGACAACGACCGGCCCCTGCGCCGGACGCTGGAGGATGGGTGGCGGGCCCACTGGATCCTTCAGATCCACCTCGTCGACGAACACCGTGGCCACGCCGCTGTCCACACGGAACTGCTCGACCTCGTCTGACCCACATCTCGGTCCGTGCGGGCCATGCCGGGGCCACGGGCGGCTACCGGGTGGGCCGACGAGGCCGCTCTGGGGCCGTGACAGACCGCAAGAACCATCGATACGCGATCACCGTCGAGCGTCGGGATGGCGCCTGGCAGTGCACCCGCCTGGACCGCACCGCCCTCGCCGGGCTCGACGAGGCGATCGTCGCGGTCCGCGACGTCGATGCCTCGGAGGCGGTGTTCGGGCCTTTCCATGCGGACGAGTCGTTCTTCCTGATCCTGCGCTCCACCCCGGGCGGAGCGGCTCTGCTGCTGTCGGACGTACGCGCCGCGCACCGGCACACGCTCGCGGCCCAGGCTCTGGACGCCCCGCACATCACCTCTCCCGCAGACGACGCCCCAGCGCGCGCCCGGCCGGAGATCTGGGCACCCTCCCCGACCTGGGGCTCAGCCGAAGCCATGGACGCCATCCTGGCGCGGCCGGACGGCCTGCCCGACGACCAGCTGCGGACCTGCGCGGAACAGTGCGGATTCACCGCCGAGTTCGACCGCCCGCGCCGCTGGTGCCGGTCGTCCCCGCCGCCTCCAGCCCCGGCTGGAACAGCAAGATGGCCGTCGGCCGATCGGTCCCGAGGAGGGGAACCCGACCGGCCAACGGCGCCGACACCCGACGCGGGAGGAACCATGCCCGGTGAAGGATGGTCGATCAGGCGGCGGCGAGGGAGATCTCGGTGGCCTTGATCAGGGTGACGACCGACGAGCCCGCCGCGAGGCCGAGGTCCTTGGCGGCGCCGGCGGTGATGGCCGCGGTCAGGCCGCCGCCGCTCACGTCGACCTTCACGGAGGCCATGGTGGGCCGACGGCCACGTCGACGACGGTGCCGGGGATCTGGTTGCACCGTGCTCGCGGCGGATTCCCTCACGGGCGTGTTCAAGCAGGCGGGCGTGGCCTACGAGGCGCAGCACTCGGGGACGCAGGTGGCGTTCTCCTTCGCCGGTTCGCAGGAACTGGCCGCCCAGCTGAAGCAGGGTGCTCCCGCCGGCGCCTGGCGATCGCCGACACGAAGACGATGGACGAGCTGAAGGGCGATACGACCGATCCGACGGTCGCCGCGAAGAACCGGCTCGTCATCGCGACCGTCCCCGGCGAACCCGCACAGGATCGGCTCCCTGTAGGACCTGGCCGACTCCAAGATCAAGGTCGTCCTGGCGGCTCCCGAAGTGCCGGCCGGCCGCCACAACAAGGAGGTCCTCGACGAGCAGGGCATCAAGGTCACCCCCGTCTCGCAGGAGCCGAACGTGCGGGCGGCGCTGTCCAAGGTCGAGCTGGGCGAGGCCGATGCCGCGCTGGTACCGCGTGGATACCAGTGACCCGTTCGCGGCCCTGGTGTTGGCGACCGACAGCGCCATGGCTACGTCGGCGGCGGCTTGATCGGCTCGTTGATCGGCGCTCCGTCCTTGTCGGTCATGAAGTCGCGGTGAACCGGGTTCTTGTCCGTCGGCTCGGGGAGGTTCGGGCACGCGATGCCGTCGCCGTCCCGGTCGAGTCCGTTCGGGTCGAGTGCGTCCGCTCGCAGCACCGCTTGCGCGTCGGCCTGGGACTCGAACGCGTCACAGTCGGCCACGTGCCCCTTGTGCACATACGGAGCGACGTCGAACGTATGCTCCGGGGGCCCATTGTCGCCGCCGCACGCGGTCAGTGTGATCGCCGCGATCACACTGACCGCCGCAAGGGAGGTACGACGACCCGGTCGTAGCCGGTGATCCGGGCCCTTGTGGATGTCGCGTGTCTGGTCTGGCATTGTCCTAGGCCGATCCTGTCCGGAACACCGTGACCGTTCCGTTCACCGGATCGACCGCATACACCTTCGCCGTAGTGTTGTTCGTGGCCAACGAGCCGAATTGGCGAGGCGTGCCGAGCGGAGCTTGCGTCAGCAGCGTGCTGCCGTCGGCCACCCCGAGGCCGCCCGGCGCGCCGAGAACATTCTGTTGTGCGACGAAGATCCTGTTGAAGTTTTTCAGCACGGTGACCTTGTGCACTTCATTTTCGGGGGCATTTGACGCTCCGCAGACTGATGCTTGCCCCGTGACCGTCGTCCCGACGATTCGGTCGATGCGGCCCCCATTGGCGCCGCACTTCGATCCACCGTCCAAGTAGACGTAGACCGACCCTGCCGCTGAGTTGTAGACCGCGGAGATGGGCACGTAGGTCGTTCCCACCAGGTCGTTGATCGCTGTTGAACTGCCGTCGCTGGGGTTGATGACGATCGTTGTCGCGACGGCTCTCCACGGGCCCGAGGGATTCGCCGGGTTCGGAACGCACCTCATGGCAAGGAGGTAAACCCGGTTGCGGCCGGGATCGACAGCGATGCTGCCACGAGCGGAGTTCGCAAAGAGGACGTCCCCGGCATTGGCGCTGCAGGATGACCTCGTCGGAAACTGCGCTACGACGTTGGCGGCGTGGGTCTGCGACGAGATGGTGAAGAGGCCGATGCTGGCAGCGAGGCTCGTGCCGCTGCCGACAGCCCCCTTTGTGAGGTACACAGCGT
Source organism: Streptomyces sp. NPDC104309 (assembly GCF_055584025.1). Taxonomy (NCBI): domain Bacteria; kingdom Bacillati; phylum Actinomycetota; class Actinomycetes; order Kitasatosporales; family Streptomycetaceae; genus Streptomyces; species Streptomyces sp. NPDC104309. Next base: position 4,022 of record NZ_JBVJMV010000049.1, read on the forward strand.
GGTGCACGGGGTCAAAGGAAAAGTCCATGCCGCTGCTTGCGCTCATGATTCCGGCAGCGGGCAGTGGGATCGGCGTCGCCGACGAGCTGCCGGCCGCGATGTAGGCGACCGCCGAGGTGCTTGCGGTACCGCCGCCGACGTAGACGTCGCCGTTCTCGGGAGAGACTGCCAGGCCAGTGACGGTCGTCGTAAAGCCGCTGACGCGGGTCACTTGATTGGCGTTGGCCGTGTCGATGATCGCGACGCCGCCCGTACCCCCGACGTAGACCTGCCCCGTGCCGGGGTCGACCGCGATGCGGGTTGGGCTCGACACAGCGCTGGAAACGTCAATCGGAGGACCGATCGGGGCGTCGGTCTTGCCGTCGATCACGGTCACGTTGTTGCTACCGCTGGCCACGACGTACACGCGATTGGCCTTCTCATCGACCGCGAGGTCGGCTGGATCCGCGCCCACCTTGATTGCGTCCGCTCCGCGCTCCGTCGGTGTGGAGGTGTCATGCAGCGTAAACGACGACTTTTCGCCTCGACCGCACTTGTTTTCCTCGCCGACCACCACCACGTTGTAGACCGGTTCGCCGGACAGCAGCCCGTCAGCTTTCAGATCATCGACTGTCCCATAGTGTCCGTGCTTCGCGCAGTAGGACTCTTCCGCTGTTCGCAGGGTAGCCGCGTCCGCGGCGATCGCGTTCTTGCGGCCCTTGTCGCCGATGCCCCTGACGGAGAACACCACGATGGCGGCAAGGACGCCAAGGATCACGATGACCACGAGCAACTCGATGAGCGTGAAGCCGTCCTGGCGTCTGGCGCGCAAGGAGAACAGGCGATGGTCCGATGTCATGGCAGTCGGGGCTTCCTTCAATCGATGGGTCACGTTCAGGCCGAGCGCACGCGCGAGCCCTTGCCGCGTCACGGTGTTCCCCGTCGCACGGGCTTGACATCTTTTGGTCCCGGCAGGTCCGGGCACGCGATGCCGTTCCCATCGTCGTCAAGGTGATTCGGGTCGGCCGGCTCGAAACGCAGGACGGCCTGCGCGTCCGCTTGGCTCGCGAAGTCCGAGCAGTCGTAGGCGTCATTGCCGTAGCGCAGGAAGTAGCGAGCGTCGAAGGGCCGCTTCGGCTGCGGGCAGAGCGCGCTGCGAGTGTCGCCAGGACCGCACCCGACCCGCTGTGCGATGCCGGCAACCGGTTTGGTGTCGCGCGGTTCCGGCAATCCACGACACGCGACGCCGCCTCCGTCATCAAGGTGATTCGGATCGCGGGGGTTGGCCCGCAGCACCGCCTGGGCATCCGCCTGACTGGCGAAGTTGATGCAGTCGAAGGCGTCGCCGTGGGTGGCGTATTCCTTTGCGTCAAACACCTTGCTGTGTGGGCAGAGCACGGTGCGCTGGGTACCCGGCGTGCACCACTCGGGGTCGGACTTCTGGGCTGGGGCAGCCGCATCTGACCCACCGCGCGCAAGCGCCACTACGACCAGCGCCACCGCAACCACCGCGAGAACCAGCACACCCCACCTGGTCGCGCGCGAGCGCGACAGTCTGCTCAACAGTGCCATAACACGCCTCTGTCCATCGTGCCGCCAGCCCCTCCCTTGCGTCGTGCAGCGGGCCGACGGCACTCGCCCGTCGGCCCGCTGCAGGCTGGATACGGGCATTACATACACAGCAAGCGCGGTTGTCAATCATTGACTACTGGGTTGCCGAGTGAGCACCATCTAGGCGTGTGAGGCACCGTCATGCCGGGAAGCCACGCAGATGCCTGGGAGTTCTCGGGCATCTGCCTACTCCCACCAGCAGGGTGCCCGTGCGGCAGCCGCCGCCAACCAGATCGACGAGGAGTAGCAGATGCAACGAAGGTCCAGACGCGCTCGGAGCGCTCCGAACTCCGGCCGCACCGCGATGCGCCGGGTACGGAACGCGTTCGCGGTGGGTGCCCTCGCGACGGCGCTGATCGCCGCCGGGGCACCAACAGTGTTCGGCGCGACGGCTTCGCAGGTCGGTATCGCGAACAACATGTATCCCGCGGCGAAGGAAATGAAAGGTACGATCGAGTCGCTTGGGTCGTTCACGGCGTTCACGGCGAATACCGCATCGCAGATCGGCGGGTTCTGGAACAAGCCGGCGATCGATACGTCGACGATGCGGGGGATCACGTCGGGAAGCCTGCGTCAGCAGCTGAAGAGCGCCGGCCCCTACACCACGTGCAATCCGTCTTCGTCGAACAACTGCGTCGATGGGCCGTTGCACATTGACGCGTTCCTGTCGGCGGACGAAGCCAACGTGGACGCGGTTATCCCGACCGCGGATGGTGGGACGTGCACGGCGAGCGGGAGCGTCGAGTGCAACGGCGCGATCTCAAGCAAGCATGCTGTGGCAATCGGGCACCTGGCTATCTACAGCTGTAGCGGCAGCTGGGCGGGCTCGACTCGCGGTGATGACCCGTCCAACGCCGGGAGTCCGCCGCTGGCGTTTGGCGCGGACGCCAATGGCAGCGGTAACGGCAAGGCGCAGTCGCCTCGGTGTGATGCGTCGCCGATCGCCGGCGGCGCGCCCACGACGATGTCGGGGGTGGTGAGCTGGCTCGCGACGAGTGGGCGCCGGATCGCGGTCGCCGACCCGGCTTCCGCGCCGTTCGGTGCGGCGTCCAAGCAGGCGTTGATACAGAACGGGTTCTCGTGGATCGCCAGCGGGGCGGGTCAGAACGTGTTCACCGGAAGCGCGTGCGACAGCGCGGGTACCGCGTGCAAGGTGCGCCTGGAATCAGGGATCAGTCAAGTGCGTGGCGCGGTGACGGCGAATGCCGGCGGGAACACCCAGCTGGGTCTCGTGGCGAAGTCGAACATCATGCAGGTGAGCTGGAATTCGAGTTCGCTGAACGGCACCACGGGCAATGATCCCAACACGTGGACCGACGTTGATTCGAGCGCGTACTCCGGCTACGGAGAGATTGAGCAGTACGGCGTCGCCCTGAACGGCGGCAACACCGGCGCAAAGGCCGCCTGGGACCGCCTGTTCAACACCAAGTGGGATAGCGACGCCACCATCCAGTCGACCCTCGCCGCCTACGGCTACTAGGCGATCCGGAGCACTGGGCAACGGACCGTCGGTCAGGCACGGACATCGCCCACCGACGGTCCCGGCTCGCCGATCCTCGTCGGCGGTCTCCACGCCAATCGGCGGCAGGACCGCCGAAATGCGCATCCCGCGGCGACGCCAACTCGGCTCGTTTCCTGTTCGGAAGCGGAGTCGGTCACGTCACGCCATCCGGCCATGCATGTCGGCCGGATGGCGTGACGACCGGCACAGCACTTCGCCCATCGGCGGTCGTACTGCCGAGGTGCGTCACCAACTCGTGATGCATCGGGCCCTGAAGGAGGGGCCTCAGCCATGAACAGATCACCGCGTCGGCGCCACGCGCCGGACGGCGGCTCAGCCGCGGTCACGCGCGGTCGGCTACGCCGAGTCCCGACGCTCATCCTCGCGGTGGCGACCGTCGTGATGACCGCCGGCCCGGCCTCGGCGGTCCGACGCTCCCGGGCACGGATGCGATCGCGGCCGGCGGCTCCTGCGAGACCATCGTCCAGGTGCCGTAGCCGACGGGCCTTCTCCGACGGCTGCCTATGAGACGCTGACGTGTGTCGCGGGCTCGGCGATCGCGATGTCGCGGTCGCCGAGCCCGTCTCGCTGTCGCACGCACATCGTCGAGCACGGCCCACGGCTACCGGGTGTGGTGCCGGACACGTCTGCGAAGGCTGCGGCGGCGGGATGTCATCCGTCGCGGTCGTGCCGGCCGGTACGGGCCGGATCGCGTCGTGGCACGCGTGCGGCGGTGACGTGGGTGCCGAGGGGAGGACGACCCCGAGCGTGACGTCAGCTCTTGACGGCCGGCCGCGTCGAGTCGACGTCGACGGCGTCCAGAAACCGGCGTGCGGCGCGGACGTGTTCCAGCCGCCAGGTGTAACTCGCACGGGCGATGTGGTCGCCGGCGGCGTGCTCCTTGGCGCGCAGCGACTCCTCGATCTCGTCGAGGACGACCCGCTGACGCTCGACCAGACGGGCCGGGCTGGAGTCGCGGCGCTGGAGCAGCAGAAGCTTGCACGTGAGTTCGGCGCGGACGTCGAACAGCTCGGTCACGGGTTCGCTGAGCCACTGGCTGACCGTCGTCTCCGCCGCGGAGGTGGCGGCGTAGATCATGCGCTGCGGTCCCCGATTGCCTTCCTCGGCGCCGACCGCCGTGATCAGTCCGCGCTCGACCAGCCGCGTGATCGACCGGTAGACCATGGGTCGCGAGATGTACCAGAACTCGCCGATTTCTGCACCCTCCGCGGTGAGGGTTGCGATGGCGAAGCCGTGACTGGGTCGTTCGGCCATGAGCGCGAGCACAATCCACTCGGCCAGTGGCAGATCAGGTTCGTTCATAGTGACCAGGGTAAGGATCGTCGGTGCTGTTTGCGATTCTCCGAACCTGGTCCCGTAGAGCCTCGAAGGCGGACACAGGGACCAGTCCCCAGGAGGCCGGACCGATCGGTGCGGCAGGCGCCTGACGTCCGGCCCCGGTGGTCATGGTCAGTGGCGGACCGTTGTGTGCGGCGCACCCATCGCGTATGGGTCGATCACGCTCTCGTACCAGTCGACGGCAGGACCACCGACGAGGAGGGCGGCGATGGCGCCGGCGGCGAGGAACACACCGAACGGGAGGCGGGTCTGGCGGGTGGCTCGCCCCGCCGCCATGAGCACGATGCCCACCAGCAACCCGGCGGCACTGCCGGCCAGCACCGCGAAGACGAGGTGCCACGGACCGAGCCATCCCAGCCCGGCGCCGAGCAGGCCGGCCAGGCGCACGTCGCCGAAGCCGAGCCAGGCCGGCCGCACCCAGTGCAGGGCGAAGAAGACAACGAACGCGCCCACTCCGCATGCCGCGTTCACCCCGAGCCGATGCCACTGGCCGGTGGCCGCCGCGGCCGCGAGCAGGCAAGCGGCGGTGATCCCGAGAGTCGGGTAGATCAGCCGCCGAGGGAGCAGGAAGTGTTCGGCGTCGCAGGCGGCCAGGGCCAGCAGCCCCGCGGTGAAGACCAGTGCGGCCGGCAGCACTTCCGACCAGCCCCAGCGCAGTGCCTCGGCGACGAACAGGATCGCGGTGAGCGCTTCGACGAGCGGGTAGCGGGCGGGAATCGGAACCCGGCACGCTCGGCAGCGCCGGCCCAGCAGGAGCCAGGACACGAGGGGGATGTTGTCCCGGGCCGCGATGGGCGCGGCGCATCGCGGGCAGGCGGAGCGGGGCCGTACGACCGAGCGGCCGGCCGGCACCCGGGAGACGGCGACGTTGAGGAACGACCCCACCGCGAGCCCCAGTAGACCGATAATCACGATAAATATGGGTGACATGGCCGCAATGGTGCCGTACCGCGCATACCGGTCGCTACCGGCACGATGCTAGTGATTCCGACCAGAACTCCAGGCCGCTGCGACCCTCGCCGTGACCGTCCTCACCCTCCGCAAGGTGGTTCAGGCCAACGGCAATTCCGGCGATGCCGCAGGCCGCCTACCGCGGTGCACCAGGTGGCTCTTCCGATGCCACCTGGTCCACTCGACCGCCGACCGCCGACCGCCGACCGCCGACCGCCGACCGCCGACCGCCGACCGCCGACCGCCGACCGCCGACCGCCGACCGCCGACCGCCGACCGCCGACGT
>NZ_JBVJMV010000049.1:9805-52494 GCF_055584025.1 Streptomyces sp. NPDC104309
CCGACCGCCGACCGCCGACCGCCGACCGCCGACCGCCGACCGCCGACCGCCGACCGCCGACCGCCGACCGCCGACCGCCGACCGCCGACCGCCGACGTCCGGTGAGGACTCCCTCGTATCAGGTGTTGCAGGGGTTCGGCTGGCCGCCCGGGAGTTCGGCCTTCGGCTTGATCTCGTACGAGGCGCCGCTCGGATCGACGTCGTACCAGACGGAAGTGCTGGACAGGAACCCACCGTCCACCAGTTGGGCCATGGTGCCGTACCGGCCGCGGTTATCGCTGGCGAAGTACGCCTCCTCCGCGGTCTGGATCGTGGACTTGTCGGTCTTGCACGCCGAGCCCTGACCCTTGTCGTTGATGCCGCGAACGGAGAAGACGACGATGGCGGACAGGACGCCGAGGATCACGATGACCACGAGGAGCTCGATCAGCGTGAAGCCGGCTTCCGCCGTCTCGTTCGGTGCGCGCATTCGCCGGCGCGACTTGCCTTGCAGGTACGTGAACATCTCTCTCCATCTACGGCGACGGCGCAAGCACATCGAGCGATAGTAACCAGTTGAGTAATCAGCCGCAGACTACTTAGTGGGCGGTGGGCCCACAAGGGGTGACTCCAGCAAGCGCCACCCACCCCGGGGGTAGGTGGCGGTGCGGCGGCATGCAGTAGTATCCGGCTGGCTAATCAGCGACTGACAGTTCTGGCGGGTTGCTCTCGGCGAACGATCGGCCGCTGTTCCGATGCGCGAAATGGGGTGGGTTCCTTGGCGAATCGCCGGCTTCTCCGGCGCCGCGCGGCGACGACAGGCCCTGCGGGCGAGGACGACACCACCCTGCCCGATGGAGCGCGGGGCCCGGCGCCGTCTCCGGTCCCTGTGGGCGAACCGGCCCGGGGGGCCACGTCCGGCGCCGCGCAGTCGCCGCCCGCCGGGCAGAAGCGGCCGCGCATCGGGGAACTGCTGGTGCAACACGGGCTGCTCACCCCGGCACAGGTGGACGAGGCGCTCCTGCAGCAGTCGGCGTCGGGCAAGCGACTCGGCGCCCTGATGGTCGAACTCGGCATGGTCGAGGAGCGGTCACTGATCGAGGCGCTGTCGGTTCAACTCGGCGTCCCGGTCGCCGACCTGAGCCAGAGCGAACCCGATCCCGAGGCGGCCGCCCGGGTGCCGGAGGCGCTGGCCCGCTCGCTGGGCGTCGTCGCGGTACGGCGGGCCGAGGGCACGCTGCTGATCGCGGCGGGCGACCCGGGTGACCCGCGCGTGCTCGACGAGGTCGGCCGGGCCGTCGCGCCGGATCGGGTGCAGTTGGCGATCGCGGCTCCCTCGGACATCCGGCGCTCGATCGACAGCACCTACCGGGCGTTGGCCGGCGTCAGCAGCCTGGTCGAGGCCTTCGAGGCGACCGAGACCGTCCGCAACGCCAACTCCGGGGCCAGGGTGGTGAGCGAGGACGCGCCGGTCGTGCACCTGGTCAACCTCATGCTGACCCAGGGCCTGCGCGACCGGGCCTCGGACATCCACGTCGAACCGCACGCCGACCGGGTCCGGGTCCGGTACCGCATCGACGGCGCGCTGCATGACGTGCTGAGCCTGCCGGAGAACATGGGCCCGTCTCTGGTCAGCCGAATCAAGATCATGGCCAACATGAACATCGTCGACCGGCGGCGCCCGCAGGACGGGCAGATCGCCACCGAGATCGACGGCAGGTCGGTCGACATCCGGGTCGCGACCAGCCCCACCATCTGGGGCGAGAAGGCGGTGCTGCGGCTGCTCGACAGCAACCGCACACTGTTCCGGCTGGGCGAGCTCGGCATGCCCGCCGCGACCTACGAACGGTTCTCGTCCCTGTTGCGCTCGCCACACGGCATGGTCGCTTGCGGCGGACCGACCGGCAGCGGCAAGACGACCACCCTGTACGCCACGCTCGGTGAGCTGAACCAGAGCGAGCGGAACATCACCACCATCGAAGACCCGGTGGAGTACGTGTTCCCGTCGATCAACCAGATCCAGATCAACGACCAGGCGGGCATCTCGTTCGCGACCGGGCTGCGTTCGATCCTCCGGCAGGACCCCGACGTGATCCTGGTCGGCGAGATCCGAGACGCCGAGACAGCGCGGATCGCGGTCGAGTCCGCTCTCACCGGCCACTTCGTGCTGTCGTCCATCCACGCCGCCGACGCCTGCTCCGCGCTGCACCGGTTCGTCGACATGGGCATCGAGCCGTTCCTGATCACCTCCACGGTCGCCGGGGTGGTCAGCCAGCGACTGGTGCGGAGGATCTGCGATCAGTGCCGCGAGCCCTACCGGCCGGGCGTGGACGAACTGGCCTTCTTCGCAAAGGCCGGCGGGTCGACCGACAACGGGTTCTGGCAGGGCCGGGGCTGCAACTTCTGCTCCCGGACCGGCTACCAGGAGCGGATCGGCGTCTTCGAACTGCTCGTGATGAGCGATGCGGTCAAGCAGCTGCTCGTCGAGAAAGCGCCGATCGACAGCCTGCGCAAGGCCGCCCGCGAGCAGCACATGGACAGCCTCCTGGACGGAGGCGTCCGTCTGGTGGAGGAGGGGATCACGACCATCGCCGAGATCATGTCCAGCGTGTACGTGGTCTAGTGCCCGGCTCGCCGGATGCCGCACCCAAACACTGACGACGCCAACCTCTGACACTGGATACCAGGAGAGCATCGGCATGGCCACCTTCAAGTACGTCGCGGTCGGCCCGGACGGCAAGCGGGCCACCGGCGTGCTCACGGGCTCCAGCGTCGACGGCGTGACCGACAGCCTGACCCGGCAGGGCTACGACGTGCAGTCGGTCAAGGCCGCGGGCCGCAACCTGCTGCAGCTCGAACTCACCGCGGAAAAGATCGACCAGGTGGAGCTGAGCAACTTCTCCCGCCAGATGGCCGCCTTCATCAAGGCTGGAGTGCCCATCCTGGACGCCCTGGAGATCATCCGCGCCGAGACCAAGGACAAGAAGCTGGGCAAGGTGCTCGTTGACGTCATGGACTCGCTGCGATTCGGCGAAAGCTTCGCCGTTGCGATGGCCGCCCACACCAAGGCGCTCCCGCCGTTCTACATCTCCGTCCTCCGCTCGGCAGAGGCGACCGGTGAGCTCGACGTGGTGATGGCCCAGTTGGGCCGCTACATCGAGCGCGACGTCGAAGGCCGGCGCAGCATCCGCTCCGCCCTGACCTATCCGAGCCTGGTGATGGGTCTGGCCGTCGCCGTCATCCTCGTCCTCGTCATCTTCGTGCTGCCCCGTTTCAAGCTGTTCTTCGAGTCCTTCCACGCGGAACTGCCGCGGCCGACCCGGATTCTGCTGGGCTTCACCGACTTCGTCACGGCCTGGTATCCGGTCATCGTCGGCGTGGTCGTCGCGCTCGTCCTGGCACTGATCGCCGGTTTGCGGACCGAGCGGGGACGGGTACTGCGCGACCGTTTCCTGCTGGCGATGCCGGTGGTCGGCGACGTGGTCCGCTTCATGGTCATCGAACGGTTCTGCCGCATCCTGACCTCGATGGTCAAGGCCGGCGTGCCCATCCCGGAGGCACTCAGCCTGGCCGGCTCGGGCACCAACAACCTGGTGTACGAGCGGTCCATCGGGACGGCCCAGGTGGAGATGCTCGAAGGCGGCGGCATCTCCGGGCCGATCGCCCGCACCAAGCTGTTCCCCGGGTCGGTCACCCAGATGATGCGCGTGGGGGAGGAGACCGGGACCCTCGACGACCAGCTTGAGAACGTGTCGGACTTCTACGAGAAGGAACTGCAGCACAAACTCAAGCGGCTGACCAGCCTGTTCGAGCCGACCGTGGTGATCATGGTCGGGGTCATCGTGGGGTTCGTGGCCGTTGCCCTCGTCTCGGCGATCTACGGTGTCTACAACCAGGTCAACGTCCAATGACCGGCCTGGCACACCGCCTGCGGCGCCGTCGCGGCGAAGAGGGCGAGACCCTGGTCGAGGTCCTCGTCGCCGTGGTGCTCATGGGCGTTGCCTTCGTGACCATCCTCGGGGGCATGGGCACCGCGATCATCAGCTCGGTTACGCAGCAGAAGGTGACCAGCGCCGACTCGGTCATCCGCAGCGCCGCCGAGAAGGTCGTCAGCGACCCGTACGTGTCCTGCGCCAGTAGTTATGAGACTCCGACGCCGCCGGCCGGGTACACCGTGACCGTCAAGATCGAGTACTGGGACGGGGTGGGTGCGTTCGGCCAGCTCTGCCCGAAGGCCGATACCGGAGTGCAGAAGGTAACGCTCACCGTGCACTCGACCGGCCCACACCCCGTCAGGGACGCGACGCTCGAGGTGGTCAAGCGGGAGTCGATGCTGTCATGACGACGCAACAGCCAACTGGGCGCTCGGAGTCGGGGTTCACCCTGACCGAGTTGCTGGTCACGATCGTCATCTTGGGCATCATCGGGATACTGCTGCCCAAGGCGATCATCCTCGGACTGCGGTTCACAGCGGGCACCGAGAAGCGGGTGGCCGCCACCAGCGCGGTGGGCACGCTCAACCGCTACTTCTACGGCGACGTGCACAGCGCGGACAACGTCACGACCGACCCCGCATGCGGCGTTGCCGGCGTGATCGTCCACCTGAGCTGGACCGGCACCGACGTCGTCTACACCTACGACCGGCCGACCGGCGCCCTCAACCGGGTGAAGTGCACCGACGGAGACGTCGTCACCACGTTGCTGGGCCGGTTCGACAACGCCACATCGACCCATCCGGTGACTCTGAGCTGCGGTGCCGAGACCTCGTGCACCTCGCCCATGGAGGTAACGCTGACCGTGCAGAGCGACCCCGCCGCGCCCCCGACGGCCCTCACCGCCGTCCGACGATCGAGCTCGTCATGACCGGCCGCCTGAATCCGCGCCGCCTGCGCGACGACGAACAGGGCGCGACACTGATCCTCGCGCTGGCCTTCGTCGTCGTCTTCAGCCTGGTCACCGTGTCGGTCCTGTCCTTCGCCGGCACGGGACTGAAAGCCGCGAGCGTGTACGTCGACCAGGGCAAGCGGAGCTACAGCGCGGACGGTGCCACGCAGCTCGCGATCAAGAACTTCTCGCAGGGCAACCCGTGCGCCGACTACACCGCCCCGCCGATCAACGGCCAGCAGATGATCGTCCACTGCGACCCTCTCAACGCGTCTCCCGCGACCACGCGCGCGACCCAACCGCAGGACGCGCTGCGCAGCCTGGGCCAGACGGCGAAGGACGGCATCAACGTGACCACGCACGGCCTGCGCGTGCAGGGCAGCGTGTTCTCCAACTCGAACGTCACCACCGGCGCCGGCGCCTCGATGGTGGTGTCGGGCGACCTGTCCGCCGTCGGCGACTGCTCCAGTGCCGTGTCACAGACCCAGCTGCCCTCGACCCAGGCGCCGTACGTGCGCAACTGCGCCAACGACACCCCGTCGGCTCCCGCCGACGAGGTCGTGGGCGCCGACCCGGACTACACCCCGCCCGCCACGGCCGTCCCGGTCCGGCAGACGGTGCCCGCGTGCCCCGACCCCGGTTCCTGGCTGGTGCGGTTGCGGCCCGGCTACTACGACGACGCCCGCGCCCTCACCCGCCTCACCGGTGGCGATTGCCCCGACGTCGTCGTGTGGCTACAGCCGGGTATCTACTACTTCGACTTCACCTTCACCGGCGGCACCGCGGTCTGGACGGTCGACGACCCCACGGTCAGCGTGGTCGGCGGCACGCAGGCAGGCTGGGATCCCGGGGCCCTCACCCGCCCGACCATCCCCAACCCGGGTGGTTGCGACAGAACGCGGCCCGAAGGCGTCGAGGTCATGATGGGCGGCGGCAGCCGATTCCAGGTCGACCGTGGACACGTCGAACTGTGCGCCCCGGTGACCCCGGACGCGCAGCAGGTGGCGGTGTACGGGGTCCAGCCGCCGAAGCCGTCACACACACTGAAGCCGACAGCGGTGGTCACGAACACCGGCTTCGCCAACCCGGGCCATGCCCTGACCAGTGGCGAACAGCCGACCCTGCCCGGGTGTTCGCAGCCAACGGGCACCGCGAGCTGCACGGCCGACGCCGTCCTCGATCCGAACGAACGCCGTTCGGCCTCGATGCAGCTCACCGGCTTCGCCCCGCAGGTGCCGCCCGGCTCGGTCATCACCAGCGCGACGCTGCGTGTCAGGCACGAGGACGACGGTGACCTGACCGCTCCCGGCGCGGTGAAGGTCACCACCACCGTCGGCGGAGACACCTGCCGCACCGACGACCTGCCCCGGCACACGGCACTCGCCACGGATCCTCCGATCGACCTGCTGGGCGCGTGCGGGCTCATCGACCCGGCCCGGCTCACCAGCCTGACGGTGACTTACGCCGCCACCCTGGACACCGACGGCACCACCGCCACGGAACGTCTGGACGGCATCTGGCTGGAGGTCTCCTACCGCACGCCGACCACGTTCAAGCCGACCGCCGTGACCGCGTCGACCGGATTCACCGCCACCGGCACCGATCCCCGCAACGCCCTGGAGATCGGCGAGCAGCCGACGTCGTCGGTGGCCGGCGCCGAACTGACCACGGCGGCCCCGTCCGCGTCGATCACCCTGGCCGGGTTCGGTCAGCCGCCCTTGCCGCCGGGGTCGACGATCGACTCTGCCGTGCTGCGGGTGGCCCATCAGGAGACCGGCGACGCGGCGGCGCCCAGAATCAAGGTCACCCCCGCGGGCGGCGGTGGCAGTTGTACCAAACTGCCGCTCACCGCGCGGGCCGGCCTGGGCGACGACCGCGTCGACCTGAAGGCATGCGGCATCACCGACCCCGCACAGCTGACCGGCCTGACCGCGACCTACACCGCCGGACTGGACGCGGACGGCACCGCGGGCGCCCATTCCCTGGATGGCATGTGGCTCGAAATCGTCTACGACCGGCCGCCGCCCCGGCCGGCGACGAGCGCGGAGTCGACGACGTTCATTCCCGCGACCAACGCCAAGGCGGTCGACGGCGCCAACACGGCCCACGCCACACTCGACTCGGTCACGACGCCGACCGCCACCATCGACCTCGGCGGTTACGACACCCCCGCGGTGGCGCCCGGCTCGGTCCTGGACGGGGCCCTGCTGCACGTCGCGCATCGCGACGATCCCGGGGCGACCGGAGGACCGCCGCCGACGGTCACGGTCACCCTGACCGGGCCCGGCATACCCCGCTCCTGCACCACCGCGCAGAAGCTCGCCACGCGCCAGGGTGCCCTGGGCACCGACACCCTGGACCTGGTCGCTGCCTGCGGGCTGACCGACCCCGCCCAGCTGACCGGCCTGGTCGTGACCTACACCGCCACTCTCGGCGCCGGCAGCACCAGCGCCACCGATCAGCTCGACGGCGTCACCCTGGAGCTGGCCCACCGGCCCCCACTCTCGGTACGGCCCACCCAGGCGATCAGCACCGCGACGCCCACCGCCGCGGCGTTCCTCGACCCGAAGAACGCACAGGCGATCGACACCGCCACGTCGACCGTGACGCTTGCCACGGCCACCCCGTCGGCGTCGATCCGGCTCGGCGAGTTCGGGATGTCGCCGCTGCCGGCGGGGGCGGTGATCGACAGGGTCGGGCTGCGCGTATCTCACCAGGACGACGACACCACCCCGGCACCGCCCTCGCCGGCGGAGCCACCCACGGCCGCGCTGACCATCTCCGGCACCGGCACCGCCTGCGACGCGAACCACGCCCTGACCGCCCATGAAGAGGCACTCGGCGTCGACGTGGTCGACCTTGGCGCCTGCGGGATCACGACGGGCGACCAGTTGTCCGGGCTCGCTGTCGACTACGCGGTGAGGCTGGGCACGGGCAGTGCCGGCGCCGTCGACCAGCTCGACGGCGTCGAGCTCGACATCGTGTTCCGAGCCCCGTCCATCAGGGCCCTGTCCGGCTGCCTCACCGCGGGCAGCCGCTGCGCGGTGCTGAAGTCGACCGACGACGCCGACACGACCACCGACCACAGCCGCCTGGTGATCAACGGCACCGTCTACGCGCCGACCGCTGCCGTCGACCTGTCGATGAGCCGGGTCAGCTCGCAGGTCGTCACCCGCGGCATCATCGCCCGGACCATCGCTCTCGGCATCAGCCCGACCACCGGATACCTCCGCCCGGTGATCGGGATCCCACCGGAGCCGGTGCTGTTCACGACCTATCCGGCCGTGATCGCGAAACCGGCGTCGGTCACAGCGATCACCGGGTTCACGACCCCGGCTCCCGGCGCGCCCGTCGACGTCACGGACGCCACCGTCCCCGGCGGTGGCCAGGCGTCCCTCACGTTCGGCGGCTACGCCCGGCCGACATCGACGACGACCGGACCGCTCGACCATGCCGTCCTGCAGGTGGCGCACCACGAGGCCGGCGACGTGGAGTCGGTGAAGGTGTCGGTGGACTTCACCGGCAGCACCTGCACCGGCGTCGACTCACTGGACGTGCCGGTCCGTCTCGGCGCGAGCCCGGTGACCGACCAAGTCGACCTGGCACCGTGCGGCCTGACCACGGCCTCCCAGTTGGCCGGGCTGGCCGTGACCTACACCGTCACCGCCGGGAGCGGCGGCGCGACCGAGCACCTCGGCGGCACCCGGATCGACCTGCTGTCCGGCCCGCTCGTCCGGGCCGCCGTGTCCTTCGACGGCCACACCAGCACCGTCAAGCAGTGGACGGTCCTGCCATGAGCAAGCACGCCCCTTTGGAGGCCACCATGTCCGGGCCGAGCGCCGCAATCATCGACCAGCTGGTGGGTGCGCTGTGGGAGCGGGGCGGCAGCGACCTGCTGCTCACCGCCGGATCGGCGCCGTTCCTCCGCGTCGACGGCGCCCTGCGACCGGTCGAGGGGGCCGCGCTGACCGAGCCGGAGGTCGATCGCCTGGTGGCCGGGGTGCTGGGCAAGGAACTCACGGAGCGGTTCCGCCGGGAGAAGCAGGTCGATTTCGCGTTCAGCTGGGGGGAGAGGGCCCGGTTGCGCGGGAACGCCTTCGTGCAGCGCGGCGCGTCGGCGCTGGCGCTGCGGATCATCCCGTTCGACGTGCCGTCGTCCGAGCAGCTCGGGCTCCCCCCGGTCGTCGTCGGGTGGGCGGGCATGCCGCGCGGGTTCGTGCTGGTCACGGGGCCGACCGGGTCGGGGAAGTCGACAAGCCTGGCGGCACTCCTCGATTTCGTCAACACCCACCGGCCGGTGCACATCCTCACCATCGAGGACCCGATCGAGTACCTGCACCAGCACAAGCGCGCGGCGGTCAACCAGCGCGAGGTCGGCACCGACACCGACTCGTTCCCCGCCGCGCTGCGCTCGGCCCTGCGCGAGGATCCCGACGTCCTGCTCCTCGGCGAGATGCGCGACCCGGAGAGCATCTCCGCGGCCCTGACCATCGCCGAGACCGGGCACCTGGTGTTCGCCACCCTGCACACCAACGACACGTCGCAGACGCTGGACCGCATCGTCGACGTGTTCCCGGCCGAGCAACAGCCCCAGATCCGGCTGCAATTGGCGCACACTCTGGTCGGCATCCTCAACCAGACGCTCATCCCCCGGATCGGCGGGGGCCGGGTTGCCGCCTTCGAGGTGCTGGTGGGCACGCCGGCGATCCGCAACCTGATCCGCGAGGGCAAGACCCGCCAGATCCGCAACATGGTCTCGACCGGCCACCGTGACGGCATGCAGACCCTCGAGACCAGCATCAACGCCCTCGTCGCGGCAGGCACCATCGCCTACGAGGAGGCCGTGCTGTGCACGGCCCACCCGGAGGACATCCAGCGGCCCTACGTCCCGGTCGGCCACACCTGATCGCTCGGTGGGTATCGTCCTCCGCCTCGGCGTCCAGCGGCGCGTGCAGCAGTGAGCGGAGGGGCAGTCCGCCGACCCCGGGCCGGCCGAAGGCCGGGCGGCTTCAAGCACCGTGTCCGCTGGGCGTACACGCGCATCAACCTTGCCGTCGCCTTCCTCACAACGATGAACGACCACGGCCTCGCGCTCGCTGAAGTCACCCAGCGGGAGATGGACTGGTGGGTGGCCGGCAACCCCGGCACCTGTTAGGTCCTGTCCTGCCGATCTTCGTGGATCAGCCCGGGGCGTCTGGTGCGGTGCATCGCAAGGCGGAGGTTCGTCCTCGTACTGGACGTACTTGGGCGACACCGACAACGCGGCGAGGTGCCGCACCAGACGCCCCGGGCCCGCGAAGATCGGCCGGACAGGGCCTAGTAACAGACCAGCTCTGCTCGTGATGGGGAGCGATTGCACGGGCGGCCTCCCGGTCTGGGGAGCCCGCGGTGGGACACCGAGGCGTATGGCTACGCATGACAGCCTTTCTGCGGTGGAGGCTTCTGATCGGTACGGACGCGGGTTCGGGCCGGCTGACACCGTCGCGAGTCGGTGTCAGCCGGGGCGCTGAGCTGCGCCGCGCCCCTCCGGTTCGGGCTTCGTGGCACGGTCATCTACGGCCGACCGTGCCGCCTGCGAGCCGGAGGGGCCCCGTTGGAGGGCCGTCTGTGCGGACCCGTGCTCAGGTCCGCACAGACGACCGGTCCGGGGCTGGGTATTGCGTGGTCTGTCGGGCGAGTGAAGGGCGATGGCCGCGTACGCGCCGCGGGGTGACGGCGCTGTTGGCCGAGGTCCGCACGGCCGACTGACCCCTCTCCCCTCCACCGGCACCGGTGGCCTGATCACCGGGGCTGCGCGGCAGCGAGACCAACGACGAATCTCCGGCTCAGGAGACCAGGCCGCGAGAGTAGCGCTTCAAGAGGGTGGCGAACCTCGATCCCGGCGCCGCGGCCGCCACCTCGGCTGCGTCAGGTGCTGTGTCTGCGTCGCGCAGGAGTGGCAGGTCGCGCACCCGAAGGCCCGCCTCGGTGAGGCGGTGGCGCTGGGCGGCGCCGGTGTATGCGGTGGACATCGGGATGCCCAGCAGCAGCGCCGGGTCGGGTGCAGCCAGGCCGAGCGCCCAGAACCCTCCGTCCTCCGCCGGGCCGAACCACGCGTCGCACTCCCGCCACGCGCCGGGATCCAGTACGGGGGCGAGGAGGTTCGGGGTGAGCTGTGGGGTATCCATGCCGACCAGTAGGGCGGGGCCGTCCGTCATTACGGCGAAGGCTGCGGCCAGCCGCTCGTCCAGGCCGCCGGACGCCTGCGGGATCACCTCTATGCCAGGCGGCAGCCAGCGTCCGGGCGCGCCGTCCAGGAAGAGCACCCGGCGGCGGGCCGGGCAGCGCAGCGCGGTCTCGAGGGTGTCGGCGAGCGCCGCCTCCGCGAGGGCAGCCGCCTGGGCAGGGGTGAACGGCGGGGTGAGCCGCGTCTTGACGTGCCCAGGCTGCGGCTCCTTGGCTATCACCAGCAGCGCGGTCGGCCCGACCGCGCTCTCGGGCGTCAGCCCGACCGGGCCGCTCACCGCAGTGCTCCCGCCGGACGCCGCGGCGGCTCGCTGAGCACCGCACGCATGTCGCGCACCGCGCACCAGGTCCCACGCCAGGTACCCGTGACCTTGGAACGGCCGGCGCGCGGGTAGTACGGCACGTCGACCTCGCGCACCCGCCATCCGGCGTCGGCGGCGCGGACGACCATCTGCAACGGGTAGCCCGACCTGCGATCGGTCAGGTCCAGATCAAGCAGGGCCTCCCGGCGGACCACCCGCATGGGGCCGAGGTCGTGCAGGCGCAGGCCGGTGCGGCGGCGGATCAGCCGGGCCAGCTCGCGGTTGGCGAGCCGGGCGTGCACCGGCCAGGCGCCGCGCATCGTCGGCCTGCGCCGCCCGAGCACCAGGTCCGCCTCACCGTCCAGGACGGGCTGGGCGAGGGACGGCAGCAGCCCCGGGTCGAGGGAGGCATCGCAGTCGCAGAAGCAGACCACGGGCGCGGTGGCGGCGCGCAGCCCGGCCACGCAGGCGGCGCCGAAGCCGCGCGCCGGTTCGCCCACGACGTACGCGCCCAGCGACGTGGCGAGCTCGGCGGAGCCGTCGGTCGAGCCGTTGTCGACGACAACGGCTCGCCAGCCGGGCGGGATCCGCTCCAGCACCCAGGGCAGGGCGGCTGCTTCGTCGAGGCACGGGAGTACGACGTCCGCAAGGGGCCGATGCCTGTCGGTCACGTCTTTCAGCGTACGGAGAGAAAGGGGATGGCGCGCCCGGACTTCACTCGATGTGCGCCGCCGCACCGTCTTCGATGCAGGCCGACGCGGTTCGAGCGCCGGGCGCTTCCATCCGGTATCCGGCGGCCGGGGGTTCGAGGTCCATCTCCCGCACGCGCCTTTACCGAGGCGCCGATGCCTGGCCGCGTAGGGGGGCCTTCGCAAACTCCCGCACGCCGTCGGCGAACGGTGTCTGGGGCAGCCAGCCGAGTTCCTTGCGCAGCCGTGACGAGGAGGCGGTGATGTGGCGGACGTCGCCCAGCCGGTACTCGCCGGTCACCACCGGCTCGGGCCCGCCGCAGGCGCCCGCGAGCGCGGTGGCCATCTCCCCCACGGTGTGCGGGCTCCCGCTGCCGACGTTGTAGGCGCGCAGCGTGTCTGCCGGGATCGCGGAGCCGACCGCGTCGAGCGCCGCCAGGTTGGCGGCGGCCACGTCGGCGACGTGGACGAAGTCCCGGCGCTGACCGCCGTCCTCGAAGACCCGGGGCGGCTCGCCGCGCGCGAGTGCGGAGCGGAAGAGCGAGGCCACCCCGGCGTAGGGGGTGTCGCGCGGCATGCCCGGCCCGTAGACGTTGTGGTAGCGCAGGGCGACCGCCCGGCCGCCGGTGGCCCGCGCCCAGGCAGCGGTCAGGTGCTCCTGGGCGACTTTCGTCGCCGCGTAGACGTTGCGCGGGTCGGGTGGTGCGTCCTCCGGCACCAGGCCGGGGGTGAGCGGAACGCCGCAGCGCGGGCATACGGGCTCGAACTGCCCGGCATCCAGGTCGGCGACCCGGCGCGGGCCGGGCCGGACGGTCCCGTGGCGGGCGCATTCGTAGCGGCCCTCGCCGTAGTACACCATCGAGCCGGCCAGGACGAGTTCGCTCACCCTTAGCCGGGCCAAGGCCGTGAGCAGGACGGCGGTGCCCAGGTCGTTGCACCCCACGTAGGCGGGCGCGTCGTCGAAGTCCCGGCCCAGGCCGACCATCGCCGCCTGGTGACAGACCGCGTCCACCCCGCGCAGCGCCTCCTCGACCACCGCCCGGTCCCGCACGTCGCCGCGCACGAACGCGACGCCGGGCGGGAACTGCGGCGGCTCGGGGGGACGCACGTCCAGCACGCGCACCCCGTGCCTGGCCTCGACGAGAGCCCGGACGACGTGGGAGCCGATGAATCCGGCCCCTCCTGTGACAAGAACGAGCATGCCTTCGAGGCTACGGCTGGATCCGGACACGCGGCAGCACGAGGCCGTTCGGCGCGTTCGCGTCTGCCACTGTGGCGGGTGTGGGAGTCCGCACGCTCTGCGCCACGGCGCTGCTCGCCGCCCTCGTTGCCGTCGTCGCCGCGACGGTCCGCTCAGGCGGTGATCTCGGCCATCCGGCTGCGCTGCTGTACTGGTATGCCGCCGCGTGGGTGTTGTTCGCCGGAGCGGCGTGGACCGTGCGGCGCGTGCCGGTGCGCACTGCCGTGGCGCTGATCCTGGCCGGGGGGATCGCCCTGTGCGTGGCGGCGCTCTCGGCTCCGCCGCGCACCAGCGACGACATGTACCGCTACGCGTGGGACGGTCGCGTACAGGCAGCAGGGATCTCCCCGTACGCCTACCCGCCGGACGCGCCACAGCTTGCCCGGTTGCGTGATCCGTGGCTCTTCCCCGCCCCGGCCACGTGCCGTGGGTGGGACCTCCACTCAGTGGCGGGTGTGTGCACGCACATCAACAGGCCGTCCGAACCCACGATCTATCCGCCCGTGGCCGAGGGGTGGTTCCTGCTGGTGCACGCCGTCTCCCCGGCGGGCGGGCGGCATAAGCCCCTTCAACTCGCCGGTGCGGTGCTCGCCGTCGCCACGACGGTGGCGCTACTGCTGGTGCGGCGGCGTACGTGTGCTGACACGCGGCGGGTGGCGCTGTGGGCATGGTGCCCGGCGGTGCCGTTCGCCGCGGTCAACGACGCCCATGTGGACACTCTCGGAGTGCTGCTCACGGTGGCCGCGCTCGGCACGGCCGCGGGAGCACGCCGTGGAGCGCTGCTCGGAACGGCGATCGCCGCCAAGCTGCTGCCCGTGCTCACCCTCCCCGGTGCGCTGTCGGGGGTGCTGGCCCCCGGCCGTGGCCCGCGTGCCCGGCTGCGGGAGACGGCAAGCGTGCTGCTCGCCGCCGTTGGTGTCGTGGCGCTCGCCTATCTCCCGTACCTACTGGCGTCCGGTTCCGCGGTCCTGGGCTATCTCCCCGGCTATCTGCGGGAGGAAGGATACGAGCCAGGTGACGTCGGCCGGTTCGCGCTGCTGCGGCTGGTGTTGCCGGACACGTGGGCCGGTCCGGCCGCCGTCGCACTGGTGGCGCTCAGCGCCTGGTACGTCCTGCGGCGCGGCGATCCAGAGCGGCCGTGGCACGGGGCGCTGCTGGTCACGGGCACTGCGCTGCTGCTCGCCTCGCCGGCGTACTACTGGTATGCGCTGCTCGTCGTGGCCCTCGTGGCCATGGGTGGCCGATGGGAGTGGCTCGCCGTCGCTGCCGCGGGCACCGTGCTGTATGTCGCGGACGCACTGCAGTGGCACGGAGCTCAGGCCTCTGCGTACGGGATGGCAGCCATGACGGTGCTCGCTGGTGCACTCGTTCGGGCGCGGGCGCGTGGCGGCGGAGACAGGCCGCGGGACGGTGCGTGAGAGCAGGCGCGTCGGCCACATCGCGCGCGAGGGGGTCATCGGTGGCGGCGTCTGAAGACAACCAGTCGCAGGACGGTGAAGCGCACCACGGTCACCAGCGCGAAGCTCGGTGCGAGCACCAGGGTCTCCGCCGCAGGCGAGGCGGTGGGCCGGTAGTGGCGGAAGAGCAGGACAGCGCCCGAGGTGACCAGATACGCCAGGACGAACAGGCCACCGGCGGCCAGATGCGCCCGGAGGACCCGGACCGCGGACCCGCGAAAGGCCAGCCGGCGGTTGGCCTCCGTGTTGAGGACGGTGACGACAAGAAGGGAGGCGAAATTGGCCAGGATGGGCGGCGACCAGTGGCGTAGAACCCAGTACAGCAAGGCCTGGGCCACCGTGGAGGCGACGCCGATCACGACGAACCAGAACACTTCCCTGGTCAGCGCGGTGCCGCCGGGCCGGTTGGAGGCACTGCGCCGTGCGCTGAGGCGTCGCACCCCACCATCATGAGGCCACCGTGCGCCCCGTCGAGCCGTCCGAGCACCGGTTCCACCATTCGGCTCGCGACGGACACCCGCATGCACGCGAGACACGGAGATTCGACCCGACCTGTGCCAGTTTGTAACTGACGACTTGACAGGCACCGACGGCGCGGTGGGTTCGATCCACCCCTTTGAGAGCCGGCCCGGGACAGAGGAGGCGGCCGATGGGCAGTGACGGACAGCCACCGGCCCCGGGCTCCGGCGGGCCACAACGCCCGAGATCGGACGAGGGTCATGCGCAGGGGCGTCTTGAGTGCGTTCGCGCTGCCGCGGCGGCGCGGGTATCCAAGGGGGCCGCTCGTACCCGGGCCCTCGTACGGCGGGTCGAGCAAACCCCTCCGCCCCCGGGGCCGTTCCGTCCCGGCTTCTGGCGCAGTCCCCTCCGCGGGCCCTGGCTGACGTCCGTCTTCGGCCTGGTGCTGCTGATCGGCATCCCGCTGCTCTTCGTGACCGGCGCGCTGTCCTACGCCGCCTACAATCCCAGCCTCGGCGAACTGAACGACCAGACCCCGGACAAGGGCTTGCTGGGCTTCTACCTGTTCGACTGGCCTACGCATCCCTACTGGCTGTACCGGCTCACCCAGGGCGTGCACGTGACGCTCGGCGTGGTCCTGGTGCCGGTGGTGCTGGCCAAACTGTGGTCGGTGATCCCGAAGCTGTTCGAGTGGCTGCCGGTCCGCAGCGCCGCCCATGCGCTGGAGCGGCTGTCGCTGCTGGTACTGGTGGGCGGAGTCGTCTTCGAGTTCGTCACCGGGATCCTCAACATCCAGCTCTACTACGTCTTTCCCGGCTCCTTCTACACCCTGCACTTCTACGGCGCCTGGGTGTTCATCGCCGCGTTCGTCGTCCATGTGTGCCTCAAACTCGGCCGGATGACCCGCTCCCTGCGCTCCCGCAACCTGCTGACGGAGCTGCGCACCGGTCTCACCGGCACCCGGCCGGAGCCACCCGACCCGGACGGCCTGGTCGCGCTCGAGCCCGTGGCGCCCACCATGTCCCGGCGCGGCGCACTCGCCATGGTGGGGGGTGGGTCGCTGCTCCTCCTGGTGGTCACCGCGGGACAGAGCATCGGCGGCCGGCTGCGAAGGACCGCCCTTCTCGCGCCGCACAACCGTGACCCGGGTGGCGGCCCGAAGGACTTCCAAGTCAACAAGACGGCCGCTTCCGTCGGCGTCACCCCTGCCCATGTCGGGCCGGATTGGCGGCTGGAGGTCCGCGGCCACGGGCCGACGCTCGTCTTCACCCGCGCACAACTCCTCGCGATGCCCCAGCATGCCGCCGCACTACCGATCGCCTGCGTGGAGGGATGGTCCACTGAGGACCAGCACTGGAGTGGCCTTCGGCTGACCGATCTCGCCGCCCTGGCGGGCCTCCCCGAAGCCGGTAGCGTCCTGGTCGAGTCCGTCCAACCCCCCGGCCCCTACAGCTCCGTGGTACTGCGGGGCAACCAGATTCACGACCTCCGATCGCTGCTCGCCCTGCGAGTCAACGGCGCGGACCTCTCGCTCGACCACGGTCACCCAGCCCGCGTCATCGTCCCGGCCAACCCCGGCGTGAACAACACCAAGTGGGTGCACCGGCTCACCTTCAGGACATGACCATGGCACGCTTCGCCCGTTGGTACGGCTCCGGCCCCCTCCATCTTCTCGTCCTGATCGCCTCGTTCGCCCTCACCGGTTACGCCCTGGTGCGCCTGTTCGCCGTCCGCCCCCTCGAGGTCGCGATCTGGTTCGTCGGCGCGGCGATCGTCCACGACCTGATCCTGCTGCCCCTGTACTCACTCGCCGATCTCTCGGCACAGGCTGTCCTGCGGCATCGCGCCACCCGCATGCCACAACTGCCGTGGATCAACTACCTGCGCGTGCCCACCTTCCTCTCCGGCGTGCTCCTGCTCGTCTGGTTCCCCCTCATCTTCGACCTGTCGATCCCCTACCCCGATGCCGCACGACTGTCCGAAGGCGTCTACCTCGGCCGATGGCTGGCCATCACCGCCGTGCTCTTCGGCGCCTCCGCCCTGGCCTTCGCTCTCAAGCTGGGGCGCGTCCGGCGGGCCGCCCGGACCGACGAGGAACGACCCCCACCGGGTCACGACGCCGCGCCATGACGTCCGGCGAGGACCGGTCGTCCGGCGCCGGCGCGGACCCCTACGCACTGGCCCTGCGCAGCGGCAACGAACCGGTGTATCTACGCCTGGGGGACGGGCGCCGGATCCGGATGCCGGTGCATCGCTGGTACGCGCAGCCCACCGTGGCCGACAGATCCGTGCTCAACCGATGCGTCGGCCCCGTCCTCGACGTCGGCTGCGGACCGGGCCGGCTGTGCCGAGCGCTCCTGGGCCGCGGAGTCTTCGCGCTCGGTGTCGACGTAACCCCCCGTGCGGTCGCCCATACCACCGCCCTCGGCGGAATCGCACTGTGCCGATCGGTGTTCGATCCGCTTCCGGCCGAGGGAGGCTGGCAGACCGTCCTGCTCACCGACGGCAACATCGGCATCGACGGCGATCCGCATGCCCTGCTGTACCGCTGCATCCAGCTCACCGCCCCGACGGGCCTACTCCTCGTCGAGGTCGACCCCGACGATGTCGAGGAGCGCTGCACCGCCCGGTTCGAAGACATCCATGGCCACGGGGGCCCGCCGTTTCCCTGGGCACGTCTGGGAACACCGGCGCTCCACAGGATCGCCGAGGACCTAGCCCTCAGCGTCACCGACCAGTGGAGATGCGGCCACCGATGCTTCCTCGCCCTCGGCCGCCAGGACTCAGCCTCGGGACGTCGTTGCTGAGGCGGGGCTGACCACGCGGTGGCGAGGAGACACGACCTACGCCGACCGGACGCCGAGCGCGGGGCGCGGCAACAGGCCGTGCCACCCAGTCGGGGCAACCGCCGACGGCCAGCACGTGCGATCCACCGATCGTGCTGATTGGGTGGGGGTGAATCCGCTGTGCAGGGAGGCTGGGATCAATGACACTCGTCAGGCACCCGGAGAATCCTGCGGCGCGGGCGACTGCTCACGTCGTCCCGGCCGGGCCGCGTTCGGCCCAAGGCGGACGGGCTGCGACGCATGAGTACGCGACCGATCGGTGACTACGCGCTGCTGTCCGACTGCCGCTCGGCCGCGCTGGTCACCTCCGACGGCTCGGTGGACTGGCTGTGCCTGCCCCGGTTCGACAGCCCGGCGATCTTCGCCCGGCTCCTCGACGAGGACGCCGGCCACTGGTCCATCCGCCCTGCCGGCCCGGTCGACATCAGCCGCCGCTACGTCAAAGACACCCTTGTTCTGGAGACGACCTTCCGCACGACAGCGGGTACGGCGGTCCTGCACGATGCCCTTGCCCTGGGGCGGCGCGAACGCGGGCACGCGCTCGGCACCGCGTCCCCCGGGACGCTCCTGCGGCAGATCACCTGCACCGAAGGGCGCGTGAACATCGAGATCGCCTACGCGCCGCGCCCGGAGTTCGGACTCGTCCATCCACTCCTCTCAGCCGTGCGAGGCGGGCTCGCCGCGTACGGGGGCGCCCATGTTCTGCTGCTGTCGAGCCCAGTCGACCTGCGGTTGAGCGGCTCCACAGCACACAGTCGAATCCCACTCTCGGCGGGGCACCGCCTCGGGTTCGCCCTGCACGTCGTGCCGGCGTGGGAAAGGGAGTCGGTGGGCTGGCGGGCAGGGCGGATCCGGCACCGCATGTCCGACACCATCAAAGGCTGGAGTTCCTGGTCGAAGCTCCACCGCGGCTACGTCGGCCCCTGGCAGGACGAGGTCGGCCACAGCGGACGCGTGCTGCGAGCCCTGACCTTCGCTCCCACCGGGGCCATCGTCGCCGCGGCCACCACCTCCCTGCCCGAGAAAGCGGGCGGGATGCGCAACTGGGACTACCGCTACACCTGGGTCCGCGATGCGAGCTTCACCCTGCAAGCGCTCGCCACGGCCGCCTGCGAGAAGGAGAAGAACCGGTTCTTCGGCTTCCTCGCCCGCGCCGCGGCAACCCAACTCGACCGCGACGTCGACCTGCAGATCATGTACGGCATCGGCGGAGAACGTGATCTGAGCGAGCGGCTCCTGCCTCACCTGACCGGCTGGCGCAACAGCGGCCCCGTTCGGATCGGCAACGACGCCTGGCGCCAACGCCAACTCGACGTATACGGCGAACTCCTCGACGCCGCCCACGAGTGCCTCCCACCCGGGGAGCGCCTGGACCCGCCCACCCGCGCCTTCCTGGTCCAAGCGGCCGACACAGCCGCCCGTCGCTGGACCGAGCCCGACCAGGGCATCTGGGAGAGACGCGGCCCGAGCAGACACTTCCTGCACTCGAAACTGATGTGCTGGGTCGCGCTGGACCGCGCCATCTCCATGGCCCCCGTCCTCCAGGCCCACGAACGCGTACCCCACTGGCGCCACGAGCGAGACAACGTCCGCCAAGCCATCGAAGAGCGCGGATGGAGCCCCCGTTCGGGCGCCTTCACCCAGGCGTTCGGCAGTGACGAACTGGACGCCTCGGCGCTGATGCTGCCCATCGTCGGCTTCCTGCCTCCGCAGGACCCTCGCGTCCAATCCACCGTGCTCGCCGTCGCCACCCGGCTCACCGACCGCAACGGCCTGGTCCGCCGCTACCTCGGCGACGAGATCGAGGAAGCGGAAGGAGCCTTCCTGCTATGCACCTTCTGGTTCGCCCACGCTCTCGCCCTGACCGGTCATGTCGTCCGTGCACGGCAGGTGTTCCAGGCCGCTCTCGCACACGCCAACGACGTTGGCCTGCTTGCCGAGGAGACGGACCCCGCCACGGGAGAAGCGCTCGGCAACTACCCCCAAGCCTTCAGCCACATCGGACTCATCAACGCCGCCCGTGCCATCCGCGACGCGCAGCAGCCCCCATCGCGAGGAGTCGAGTGAGACCGGTCCTCGACATGCATCGGGGACTGTCGTACGTACGCGCCACCGAGGGCAGACCAGCCTGGATGGCTCATCCTGCGCACCAGCCTCTCTACCGTGGGCCGCATGCGAGGGCACCCGACCCTGGCAACCGTCGCTGCCACGGCGGCACTGCTGGCGTGCGCCTCCTGCTCCGGGACATCAGGCCCCGCTTGCGGCGGCCGGCGGTGGCGGGCTGCTCTTCGGCGGGGCGTAGCCGGATTGGTGCGGTTGTCACGATGGTGCTCACAATCGCGCAGAGCAGGTCGCTTTTCCGGCCGACCTTTGTCGCGATTGCCGCGCTTTGTGGCCATTGGGTGTCGCAGATTGGCTAGGCGGCGAGTTTGTAGTGCCGGAGCGTTGCGACGAACATGGCACCGCCGCCGGATACGCGGCGCACGACCGTGATGCCGTGGCGTTCGGCGCCCACCGGGTCGACCTCGTTGCGCAGCGACTGGAAGCTGCCGGTGATCACGACGGGCGAGACCCACTCCCAGACCCGGAGCGTCGGCGGGCGCCGGCCCGCGGCGACCTCCGCGGTGATGACCTCGTCGAGCGCCATGTGGAGCGCGGGGGACTGCGGCGCCTCGTGGATGAGCTGCCAGTCTTAGTCGCTCCACTCGGTGGCCTGCGCGAGGGCCCGGCGTACGGCGACGGCCACACCCTCGGAGGTGAGGCCCAGCATCACGGTCGAGGCGGGGAGAGCCGCGTCGATCCGGGCGGTGAGCCCGGCGGTGTCGGTGTTGGCCGGAGCGCCTTCGAGCGCCGCATCGATCGCGAGGATCGCCTCGTCCGGTTCGAGGAAGAAGTCCCCGGCCACCCGGACGTCGCGCAGCGCCCCGCCCCGGACATCCAGGTCCACGACGACGAGCTTGCCGCCCGGGACCTTGTACTCACCGTGCACAGCCCTGCCTCCACGTCCGCCCGACTCTGCCATGAATCACTCTGATCAGGCACAACACCGCCACCATACGGTTTAGTCCGTTCGCCTCACAGCGACCGCCTGCCGTCCGGGACCACTGTGCTCGCCGTGGGGACGCGTTCCCGGCGGACCCGCGAGATCGCTCTCGCGGGTCCGAGGCCGGTGTCGGCGAGTGGAGCGGACCGGAGAAGAGCACCATGGAAGGGCGCGAGCACGACACGGGGATGACCTGGCAGGAGTCCGCCGGTGGCACGTGGACGGTTGCGGATCTACCTCGGGGCGGCCCCCGGGGTCGGCAAGACGTACGCCATGCTCGCGGAGGGACAGCGGCTGCGTTCACTGGGCGCGGATGTCGTCGTGGGCTTCGTGGAGCCGCACGGGCGCCGGCCCACCGCGGCCATGGCCGACGGTCTGAGGACGATCGCCAGGCGCACCCTGGCCCATCGCGGTGTGGCCTTCACCGAGATGGATCTCGACGCGGTACTGGCCCGCCGTCCCCAGGTCGCGCTGGTCGACGAGCTGGCTCACTCCAATGTTCCGGGGGCCCGCAACGCCAAGCGATGGCAGGACGTCGAGGAGCTGCTGGACGCGGGCATCGATGTCGTCACCACGCTCAACGTCCAGCACCTGGAATCCCTCAACGACGTGGTCCGGCAGATCACCGGGGTCAGACAGCGCGAAACCCTGCCCGACGAGGTGGCCCGTCGCGCCGACCAGATCGAACTGGTCGATCTGCCGCCCGAGGTCCTGCGCCGCCGCATGGTGCACGGCGACATCTACCCACCGGACCGCATCGAGTCCGCGCTCACCCACTACTTCCGGGTCGGCAACCTCACGGCACTGCGCGAACTCGCCCTGCTGTGGCTCGCCGACCGGGTGGAGGAGGGGCTGCAGCGCTACCGGGCCGAACACGGCATCTCCGCCCCCTGGGAGACCCGGGAGCGGATCCTGGTGGCCCTCAGCGGTGGCCCGGAGGGCGAGACCCTCATCCGCCGAGCCGCGCGGATCAGCGCCCGTACCCCCGGCACCGAGCTGCTGGCACTCCACGTGGTTCCGGAGGACGGGCTCACCGGGGTCGACCCGGCTGTACTGGACGCCCAGCACGCCCTCCTGGAATCACTCGGCGGCAGCTACCACCAGACCACGGGCGAGGACGTCGTCGATGCCCTGCTCCAGTTCGCCGAGGCGGAGAACGTCACTCAGATCGTGCTGGGCGCGAGCCGGCACGGCCGGCTCGCCTCCTTTCTGAGAGCAGGAGTGGGGGAGCGGACGATCAAGGGGTCCGGTCCCGTCGACGTGCACATCGTCTCGCACGAGGAGGCAGTCGGCCCTGCCGCGCTGAGGCTGCCGCATCCGAGCCGTGGCATGGGCCCGAGACGGTACTGGTCCGCGTTGGCCGGTGCCGTGGTGCTGCTGCCCGCACTGACTCTCCTGCTGACGTCGACGGCGCTGCGCGGCCGGCTCGGCCTCTCCAGCGACTTGGTGATCTATCTGCTCGCTGTCGTCGCGATCGCCCTGGTCGGAGGTCTCTACCCCGCTCTGTTCGCCGCCCTCGCCGCGGCGCTGCTCGCTGATTACTACTTCACGGCACCGGTGCACTCGCTGGTCACGGAGCGCCCCGACGAGATCGCCGCGCTCGTGGTCTTCGTCGCCACGGCAGCTCTCGTCGGCACGGCCGCGGGAGCGGCTGCGCAGCGTACGCACCAGGCTGTGCGTGCGACATCGGAGGCGAGGGCGTTGAGCCGCCTGGCCGCCGCCATGATGCGCGGGCAGGATCTGCCGGCACTCGTCGAACAGATCCGGGAGTACTTCGGACTGGCCGCGATCAGCCTGCTCGAAAGGGATCCGGAAGCCTCTCCCGTGCCCCGTTGGTACGTGGTGGCCAGCGCCGGGGAGCGGCCGCCGGAGAAGCCCTATGAGGCGGATGTGGAAAGCCCGGTCGATGACGATCTCACCCTGGTCGGTCGCGGCGCCGGACTGAGTACGCAGGACCAGCGCGTCCTCGCCGCGTGCGCCGCCGAACTGGGGCTGGCCCATGCCCGGGGGCGGAGCGCCGGGGGTTCCGGTGGCACGGACACCCTCGCCGCCGCCGAACGCACCCGGGCGTCCCTGCTCCTCGCGGCGGGCCGCGATCTGCCTGCTCCGCTGCACACCGCCGAAGAGGCTCTCGTGCGGCTGCGGCATCGACGCGCCGACGAGCCCGCCGCGGAAGAGGCGCAACTGTTGGAGGTGGCCCGCGCGGCCGTACACCGCGCGGCGCAGTTGGTCACCGATCTCCATGACGTGAGCCGTTTGCACGCCGGTGCACTCGATCTCTACCTGCGCCCGGTCGACCTCAACGAGGTGCTGGGCGTCGTTCTGGACGACCTCGGGCCCGGCGGCCACTCCATCGATGTGCGCCTGCCGGAACAGCTGCCCGACGTGATCGCCGACGCAGCCCTCCTCACCCGCGCCCTGACCGCCCTCGGGGCCCACGCGCTGCGTCACAGCCCGCCGGACCGGCCCCCCGTCTTCACCGCCGAAGTCCGGGGCGACCGCCTGGAGATCCGCGTGCAGGACGGGATGCCCGACCGGGGCCCGGAACCGCGCACAACGGTCTCCCGGGCACCGGGTGCCGGGGCCGGCAGCCTGGCTCTGCGGCTGTCGCGCGACCTGGCCGAAGCCATGGACGGGGTCCTGGAGACGACCGCTGAGGAGGCCGGGGCGGCCTTCTCGGCGACGCTCACCCTGCCGAGCGCCGCGCCCGGCGGCAGTGCGGCGTCCGGCCGCGCCCGGTGAATCCCCGCGCCCCCTCACCACCCGATCGGCCCGTGGAGCTTCGGGGCGATCCCGGACTCAGCTGATATAGCGTCAGAAGCGAATGATCACACCATGTTCCGGTCGAGGCGAACAGTCCCGCCTCCGATGCACTGCGAGGTGCCCCGCGCATGTCGGACGTCTCGTTCATCGGCCTCACGGTCGTGGTGTTCGCCCTCATCGGCCTGGCCGCCAAGGGGGTCGGACGCCTGTGAACGTGGAGAACGTCGTCGGCCTGATCGTCGCCGTGTGCCTCGTGATCTACCTCATCGTCTGCCTGATCTTCCCCGAGAAGTTCTAGGAGCGGGCCCGGATGAACGAGACCCTCGCGGGCTGGCTCCAGGTACTCGCGCTGGTGATCGCGCTGTGCCTCACGTTCCGCCCGCTGGGCGGCTACATGGCGCGCGTCCTGACCACCGGTCACCACGGGCGGGTGGAACGCCTGATCTACCGGGCAGGCGGAGTGAACGGCGACGCCGACCAGAAGTGGTCGGTGTATCTGCGCAGCATCCTCGCCTTCTCCGCGGTGTCGGTGCTCTTCCTGTACGCGTTCCTGCGCCTGCAGGACCACCTCCTGCTGTCCCTGGGAATGAAGCCGGTCACCGCGGACCAGTCGTTCAACACCGCGGCATCCTTCGTCACCAATACCAACTGGCAGTCCTATTCCGGCGAGTCGACCATGGGCCATCTGGTCCAGATGGCGGGCCTCGCCGTGCAGAACTTCGTCTCCGCGGCCGTGGGCGTTGCCGTGGTTGCCGCACTGATCCGCGGCTTCACCAGGAAGAAGACCGATCGCGTCGGAAACTTCTGGGTGGACCTGACGCGGATCGTGCTTCGCGTTCTGCTGCCCCTCGCGTTCGTCTTCGCGATCGTTCTGGTGGCCTCCGGCACCGTTCAGAACTTCCACGGCATCCACGACATCACCACCATCGCGGGCGGGCATCAACGCCTGACCGGGGGTGCGGTCGCCTCCCAGGAGGCCATCAAGGAACTGGGCACCAATGGCGGTGGTTTCTACAACGCGAACTCCGCGCATCCCTTCGAGAACCCCAACGCCTTCACCAACCTGATCGAGATCTACCTGATGCTGGTCATCCCGTTCTCACTGCCGCGGACCTTCGGGACGATGGTCGGCGACAACCGTCAGGGCTACGCGATCGTCGCCGTGATGGCATTGATCTGGGGGGCGTCGGTCGCCATCGTGACCGCGAACGAACTGCACAGCGTCAGCAGCGCCGCCGGGCACGCCGCCGGCGGAATGATGGAGGGCAAGGAGGCACGGTTCGGAATCTGGGCCTCGGCCCTGTTCGCCGTGTCCACCACCCTCACGTCGTGCGGAGCGGTCGACTCCTTCCACGACTCGTACACGCCGGGCGGCGGCGGAATGACGATCTTCAACATGATGCTGGGGGAGATCGCGCCCGGCGGCACCGGCTCAGGGCTCTACGGGATCCTGGTCCTGGCGGTCGTCGCGGTCTTCGTGGCCGGCCTGATGGTCGGCCGTACACCCGAATACCTGGGCAAGAAACTCCGGGGCCGGGAGATGAAGTTCGCCTCCCTCTACATCCTGACCACGCCCGCGGTCGTGCTGATCGGTGCGGGGCTGGCGATGGCGTTCCCGGGCGAGAGGGCCGCGATGCTCAACTCCGGACCGCACGGATTCTCCGAGGTCCTTTACGCCTTCGCGTCGGCTGCGAACAACAACGGCTCGACGTTCGCCGGGCTGAGCGCGAATACCGTCTGGTACAACACCGTGCTCGGCGTGGTCATGCTCGTCAGCCGGTTCCTGCCGATGGTGTTCGTCCTGGCACTCGCCGGCTCGCTCGCCGCGCAGCAGCCGGTTCCGGTCACCGCGGGCACCCTGCCGACGCACCGGCCGCAGTTCGTCGGACTGCTGACCGGGGTGATCCTCATCGTCGTCGGTCTGACGTACTTCCCCGCGCTCGCGCTGGGACCCCTTGCGGAGGGTCTGCGCTGATGTCCACGACCGCCACCCCCGCTCCCACTCCGCCCGGCGGCGGGAATCAGCGGTACCGCGTCTCGGGGGGACTGCTTGATCCCAAGCAGCTTCTGACGTCCTTCCCCGATGCCCTGCGCAAGCTGGACCCGCGCCTGATGTTCCACAACCCCGTCATGTTCGTGGTGGAGGTCGGGGCGGTCCTGACCACGCTGTCGGCCATCAGGGCGCCCGGCGTCTTCGCCTGGGTGATCACGGCGTGGCTCTGGCTGACGTCCGTCTTCGCCAACCTCGCCGAAGCCGTGGCCGAGGGGCGCGGCAAGGCCCAGGCGGAGACTCTTCGCCGCGCCAAGACCATGGCGACGGCCCGCCGCCTCATCGGCTGGCGGCCGGGCGCGAGCGATGCCGAAGAGGAGGAGGTCCCGGGCGTCGGCCTCCGTCTCGGCGATCATGTCGTCGTCGAGGCCGGGCAGATCATCCCCGGCGACGGCGATGTGGTCGAGGGGATCGCGAGCGTCGACGAATCGGCCATCACGGGAGAGTCGGCGCCGGTGATCCGCGAGTCGGGCGGCGACCGGTCGGCGGTCACGGGCGGCACCAAGGTGCTTTCGGACCGGATCGTCGTGAAGATCACCTCGAAGCCGGGGGAGACCTTCATCGACCGGATGATCGCCCTCGTGGAGGGGGCCGCGCGGCAGAAGACGCCGAACGAGATCGCGCTCAACATCCTGCTCGCATCGCTCACGATCATCTTCCTGATCGCGGTGGCGACCCTGCAGCCCTTCGCCGTCTTCGCCGGGGCCGAGCAGCCCATCGTCATCCTGGTCGCCCTCGTCGTGGCCTTGATCCCGACGACGATCGGCGCGCTGCTGTCGGCGATCGGCATCGCGGGTATGGACCGGCTCGTGCAGCGCAACGTGCTGGCGATGTCCGGGCGCGCGGTGGAGGCCGCGGGTGACGTCAACACGCTGCTGCTCGACAAGACCGGCACCATCACCCTCGGAAACCGCCAGGCCGCCGAATTCCTGCCGGTGGACGGGGTGGGCATCGAGGAACTCGCGGACGCCTCCCAGCTTTCGTCCATCGCCGACGAGACGCCCGAGGGCCGCTCGATCGTCGTCCTCGCCAAACAGCAGTACGCGCTGCGCGGCCGTGGCGAAGGAGAACTGGACCGGGCGCAGTTCGTACCCTTCACCGCGCAGAGCAGAATGAGCGGTGTCGACCTCGACGATCCTCAGGAGAACCGGTCCCTGCGCAAGGGTGCGGCGACGGCGGTGATGCGCTGGGTCCGTGACAACGGCGGTCACCCCACAGCGGAGGTCGGCGGCATCGTCGACGGCATCTCGGCGAGCGGAGGCACCCCGCTGGTCGTCGGTGAGGTGTCCCGGACCGGCGATACGCGGACTGCCCGGGTCCTGGGTGTCATCCACCTCAAGGACGTGGTCAAGGCGGGCATGAAGGAGCGGTTCGACGAACTGCGCCGGATGGGCATCCGTACCGTCATGATCACCGGCGACAACCCGCTGACCGCGCGCGCCATCGCGCAGGAGGCGGGGGTGGACGACTTCCTCGCGGAGGCCACGCCCGAGGACAAGATGGCGCTCATCAAGCGGGAGCAGGCGGGCGGCAAGCTGGTCGCGATGACGGGGGACGGTACGAACGACGCCCCGGCCCTCGCGCAGGCGGACGTCGGTGTGGCCATGAACACCGGCACCTCGGCCGCCAAGGAGGCCGGGAACATGGTGGACCTCGACTCCAACCCGACGAAGCTGATCGAGATCGTCGAGATCGGCAAGCAACTCCTCATCACGCGCGGCGCGCTGACGACGTTCTCGATCGCCAACGACGTGGCGAAGTACTTCGCGATCATTCCCGCGATGTTCGCGAGCGTCTACCCCGGCCTGGACAAGCTGAACATCATGCGCCTGCACAGCCCGACCTCGGCGATCTCCTCGGCGATCGTCTTCAACGCGCTGATCATCATCGCGCTGATCCCGATCGCGCTGCGTGGCGTGCGCTACCGGCCGTCCTCCGCGGCCAAACTGCTCAGCCGCAACATCTGGATGTACGGACTCGGCGGGCTGGTACTGCCCTTCCTGGGCATCAAGCTGCTCGACCTCTGCATCCAGTTCATCCCCGGCCTGCGCTGACAGACGGTCCGACGAAAGAAGACGGCGATCCCACCGTGCGCACCCTCCTTCCCCCCGTACTCCAGCACCATCTGGTGGCCCTGCGGATGTTGCTGGCGTTCACCGTGATCACCGGCATCGCGTACCCCCTGCTCGTCACCGGCATCGCCCAGGCAGGTCTCTCCCACCAGGCCAACGGCTCCCTGCTGACGACGAACGGCAGGCCGGTGGCCTCCAGCCTGATCGGCCAGAACTTCGCCCTGCCGAAGAAGAATCCCCATGACGCCCAGGAGCCGCTGCGCCCCGACCCCCGATGGTTCCAGCCCCGCCCGTCCACCGGTGGGTACGATCCCACGAACTCCGGTGCCTCCAACCTCGGCCCGAACAACACCGACCTGATCAAGACCGTCAAGGACCGTCGTGCCGCCGTCGCCGCCTTCGACGGGGTCCCGCCCGCGTCCGTCCCCGCGGACGCCGTCACCGCCAGTGGCTCCGGGCTCGACCCGGAGATCTCCCCGGCGTACGCCTATGAACAGGTCGCCCGCGTCGCGAAGGCCCGCCACCTCGCCCCCGCCGAGGTCACCACTCTGGTCTCCCAGCACGTCCAGGGACGTGTTCTGGGCTTCCTGGGCCAGGAACGCGTCAACGTCGTGGAGCTCAACCACGATCTGGCCGGGCTGGTGTGACCGAAGGGCGGGGGCGCCGAACCGCCCGACCACGTGCTGACGGTTCTCTGAGGCACCTGGGCGAAGCCTGGCGCGTCCTTGAAGCCCCACACCGCGGTGGTCCGGTCACACTGTCCTCGGACAGCCCCCCCGCACCCTGCACCGCGAGGTCACCATGGCGTACGGTCTGGCCCGCCGCGAACTGCGGCCGAGAGTTCCGCTCAGGCACGGGGAGGGTGGCAAGTACCACTTGACCAGCCTTGAGGGGCTTGCCGCGCTGTCGTTGGACGCGCTGAGTTCGGTCGCGTACGGACCTGAGGCGATCGTGCTCGTCCTGATCGCGGCCGGGACCGGGGCGCTGACCGCCACGCTGCCGGTGACGCTGGTCATCGCCGCGCTGCTGGCGGTCCTGGTGATCTCGTACGGTCAGGTGATCGCCGTGCACCCTGACGGCGGTGGCGCCTACGCGGTGGCGAAGAAGGACCTCGGGCCGAGGATCAGTCTGCTCGCAGCGGCCAGCCTGGTCGTCGACTACGTGCTGACCGTGACGGTGAGCCTTGCCGCCGGCGCCGCCAGCCTCGCCTCCGCGTTCCCCGCACTCGGCTCGCACGTGCTCGCCGTCTGTCTCATCGGACTCGTCCTGCTCACCGCGGTGAACCTGCGGGGCGTGGCCGACAGCGCCCGGGTGCTGATGCTGCCCACCGTGCTCTTCATCGTGAGCATCTTCGGCATCATCGCCCTGGGGCTGCTGCGCGGCCATCCCGCGGCCGTCGTCGGAAGCGCTCAACCTGTCCACGTCACCGAGGCATTGGGCCTGCTGCTGCTCCTGAAGGCGTTCTCGTCCGGTTGCTCCGCGCTGACCGGAGTGGAGGCGATCGCCAATGGAGTGCCCGTGTTTCGCGAGCCCCGTGTCAAGCGGGCGCAGCGCACCGAGCTGATGCTTGGCGCGTTGCTCGGACTGATGCTGATCGGCCTCGCGGTGCTGATCCGCCGCGACCACGTGGCCCCACGCGGCGGCGTGACCGTCCTCGCCCAACTGACCGCCGGCGCGTACGGAACGGGATGGCCCTACTACGCGACCAACCTCATCGTCACCTTGGCCCTCGCCTTCGCGGCGAACACCAGCTTCGGCGGCCTGCCCGTCCTGATGAGCCTGCTGGCCCGTGACCACCGCCTGCCCCACCTGTTCGGGCTGCGCAGGGAACGTCCCGTCTACCGCTGGGGCGTGCTGACGCTGGCACTGCTCGCGGCGCTGCTGCTGATCGCCGTGAACGGCGACACGCACCGGATGATCCCGCTGTTCGCGATCGGCGTGTTCATCGGCTTCACCATCAGCCAGATCGGGCTGGTACGGCACTGGGCGGGGCAGCGACCGCCGGGCTGGCTGCGGCGCGCCGCGCTCAATGGCTCGGGTGCGGCGCTGACCGCCGTGGCCGGACTGGTCCTGTTGGCCACCAAGTTCCTCGAAGGCGCCTGGGTGGTGGTCGTCACCGTGCCCCTGCTGATGCTGCTGTTCGCCCGTGTCGAGCGCTACTACACGGCGGTCGGAAAAGAACTCGGCCTTGGAGAGATCCCCCCGGCGCTGCGGCCCGCCGAGTCCCTGGTCATCGTCCCGGTCGGAGAGGTCAGCAAGCTCGCCCAGCACGCCCTGTCGGCCGCCGGCGCCCTCGGCCACGACGTCGTCGCGGTCGCCGTCCACTCCGACCCGGCCAAGGCTCAGGAACTGAGCGACACGTGGGAACGCTGGAATCCTGGTGTACGCCTGGACATCATCGACAGCCCGCAGCGCTCTCTGGTGCAGCCGATCGTCGAGTACGTCCAGCGGGCGGCGGAGGAAGGACGGCAGATCGCCGTCCTCATCCCGGAGGTCGAGCCGCTCCACCGCCGCTACCAGATCCTGCAGAACCAGCGCGGCATCCTGCTGGCCGCCACGCTCATGGCACACACCGACGTCGTCGTCTGCATGCTCCCGTACCGGATCAGCCGGTGACCGTCCCGGCCCACGTGCCAGGCCGAACCCCGACAGCCGGCCGGACGGCGGACGTGTCGTCCGTGCCCGGCCGGCTGTCCGACCGCCGATGACGCGGTCGGTGACCGGCACCGGAAGGCAGCAGTCCCTTTCAGACTGTTGCCTCTTCCGGCTGTCCGCCGCTGTCGGCTTCGTCGGTGGAGGGTGGGGTGCGCAGGGTCAGCAGGGCGGCGAGAGCGCCGACCGCGGCGAGAATCGCGGCGCCGAGGAAGGCGGCGGAGAAGCCGTTGGTGAGGGCCGTCGGGTCTCCGGGCTCGCGGGCACCGTGGGCGGCGGCGAGTGCGGTCATAGCGGCAAGGCCGAGGGCGGAGCCGACCTGGTAGCTGGTGTTGACGATCCCCGAGGCGAGGCCGCCCTCTTCCGGGCGGGCACTGGACAGTGCGGTGCCGAGCGACGGGATGAACGCCAGCGACATGCCCACCGCCGAGAGCAGGGAAGCCGGCAGGACGTCGACCCAGAAAGTCCCGTCCGGGCGGGCGAGGGACAGCCAGTACATTCCCGCGGCGAGAGCGAACAGCCCCAGGACGATGAGGGGTTTGGGTCCGAACCGGCTGATCAGGCGCGGCGCCAGGACGATCATCATGATCATGATGGCGACCGTCATGGGCAGCAGAGCGGACCCGGAGGCGAAGGCGTCCAGCCCCAGGACCTGCTGCAGGTACAGGTTGAGGAAGAACCACATGGGGATCCACGCGGCGGCCATGAGCAGCTGTGCGATGTTGGCGCCGGCCAGATTGGGTGCCCTCCAGATCCCCAGGCGCATCAGCGGTTCGCGCCGCTTGGACTGGATCGCGACGAATGCGGCGATCAGTGCCGCACCGGCCAGCAGGACCAGCCAGGTGTCCGCGGAGCCCCAACCGGTCTCGGGGGCACGGACGATGGCGTAGACGGCGGCGGCAAGCCCTGCCGTGACGGTGACCGCGCCGGAGAGGTCGATCGAGCCGCGGCGCCCCGTGTTCGACGGCATGACGGCAGGTGCGGCGGCCAGGACGATCAGGGCGATGGGGATGTTGATGTAGAACACCCAGGGCCAACTGGCGTATTGGGTGATGAGCCCGCCGAGAAAGACGCCGGCGGTGCCGCCGGCCGGGGCCGCCGCACCGTACAGCGCGAAGGCATTGGACAGCTCCTGGGGCCGTGAGCCGAACAACGTCATGAGAAGGGTGAGGGCGGACGGGGCGATCAGCGCCGCACCTATGCCTTGCAGGGCTCTTCCGGCCAGCTCCACCCAGACCTGACCGGCGAGGCCGGCGGTCAGGGAGCCCGCGGCCAGGACGATCCAGCCGGTACTGAAGAGGCGCTTGGCGCCGAGCAGGTCCGACAGGCGTCCGCCGAGCAGCAGGAGCCCGCCGAAGGCGACGACGTAGGCGTTGAACACCCACGACAGGTTCTCCTGCGAGAAGCCCAGGTCGGCCTGCATCTTGGGCAGGGCCACGCCGATGATCGACGTGTCCATGATGACCACGAACTGGGCCAGGGCGATTAAGGCGAGCGCGGTCCATCGGCGCGAATCGGCCGAGGCGGTCGGAGTGGTCATCACAGTGCTCCTATACGGGAGGGGGGTATCTGTGGATCGGAATATACCCCCTAGGGGTATCGATGGCCAGTCGCATGCCGAGCAGTCCGCTGTTCACTGCCGACGTGGTCGTGTGCGGGGCGCGCGCCGGGTGGCGTACGGGGTTCCGTGGGTCGCCGCACGCCTGCGCGGCCGGGTCGCGTTCGGCGGTGTACCTCGCCTCCGCTCCGTGGGGGCGGGGGCAGGCATGTTTGTCGGTGCGCCGGTGAACTCCGTCGGCGGGTAAGGGCTGTTGGGGGTACCTCGCTGCTCCCACCGGCCGAGTTCCGTAGCAGACACGCCGAGCTCGCACTGTCCCGACAAGGGATTTCACCCGTACGTCCTCATAAGTGCGTATCACTCCACATTTGGCGATACGGTCGGCGACGTGCTGTCAGCTGTTGCCCCGGGGCCGGGAGTCCGCCGCCTCGTCATCACTCTTCTTCTGAGCCTGGCGACCGTCGCCGTGGCTCACGTGCTGATGTGTGGTGTGCAGGCACAGGACGGGCACCATGTGACGCCGATCAGCGGTCCACTGTCCGCGACCGCCCCCGAGGCACGGGACATGGAGCACGTGGGGGACACGGAGAAATCCGCGGGCTGCGACGCGTCCGAGTCCGGGCACCACCCAGCGGCTCCCGGCGGGTGCTGCGATTCGGCTGTGTTCCTGGGTGAGGTGTCGACGCGATCCGTACAGCCTCTCCTGGGGGCGCTGCTACTCACCCTGGCCGCGTGGGGACTCATGGAGTCGGGCCCTTCGGGTCTCGCGCACCGCCCCCGCGGTCTCGCGGCCGACGGGGCATCGCCCCCCACGGGATGCTCTCTGCTGCGTCTGGTCTGCGTCAGCCGTACGTGACGCGGCTCCGTGCGCCCGGTCGCTCCGCCGATCGCCCGCACGAGCCGCGCCCTCACCCGTACCGCTCTCACGCGACGGCCGCGAACCAGTCGTGGCCGTGGAAGGACCAGGTCGGCATGACCACTGCTCTGCGCAGCATCTCCCCCGACGATGTGCACGCCTTC
Source organism: Streptomyces sp. NPDC104309 (assembly GCF_055584025.1). NCBI lineage: Bacteria > Bacillati > Actinomycetota > Actinomycetes > Kitasatosporales > Streptomycetaceae > Streptomyces > Streptomyces sp. NPDC104309. The sequence continues at coordinate 43,045 of NZ_JBVJMV010000049.1, forward strand.
GTGGCAGCACACGAACTCCCTGAACCGGCGGGCGCCCCCCGCCGTACCCCCGCCGGAATGGTGGGCAACACACCGGTCCTCTGGGTCGGAAGCCCCTTCAGCCCCGTCGGCCGAGGCTTCTGGGCCAAGTTGGAGGGCGCCAATCCCGGCGGCATCAAGGACCGCCCGGCCCTCCACATGGTCGCGGCGGCCCGAGCCCGCGGAGAGCTCCGTCCCGGCGCGCCCGTCATCGAGTCCACCAGCGGAACACTCGGACTCGGCCTCGCGCTCGCGGGCATCACCTACGGCCATCCGGTGACGCTGGTCACCGACCCCGGCATGGAACCTCTCATGGTTCATCAGCTCCGCGCCCTCGGCGCCCGGGTGGAGATCGTCGAGGAACCGAGCCCGGTCGGCGGCTGGCAGCAGGCGCGCAGGGACCGCGTCCGCTCCCTGCTCGACGCGGCTCCCGGCTCCTGGTGCCCCGACCAGTACCACAACCCGGACAACCCGGCGGCGTACGCGAACCTCGCCCTCGAACTCGCCGTGCAGCTCGGCCGGGTGGACGTGCTGGTGGCCGCCGTCGGAACGGGCGGACACTCCGCCGGCATCACCCGTGCCCTGCGCGCGATCTCACCGGGCGTGCGGCTGGTCGGTGTCGACTCGGTGCGCTCCGCCATCTTCGGCCAGCCCGCCGGAGACCGCCTGATGCGCGGCCTGGGCAGCAGCATCCATCCGTGCAACGTCGACCACGCCGCCTTCGACGAGGCCCACTGGGTCGCACCGGACGAGGCGGTCTGGGCGGCCCGACGGCTGGCCAGGCACCACTACGCGAGCGGCGGCTGGAGCGTCGGCGCCGTCGCGCTGGTGGCCGGCTGGCTCGCCCGCATCCATGCCCCGGGCACCCGTATCGCGGCGATCTTCCCCGACGGAGTCCATCGCTACTGGGACACGGTCTACAGCGACGACTACTGCCGTACGCACGACCTCCTCTCACGCCCGCCCGCGGACGACCCCGATGAGATCGGCCGTCCCGGCGAGCGTGCCGTGGAGCGCTGGACGCGCTGTGTGAACATCACCGCGCCGCACGCGGACGAGGTGGCCGCGCGATGAGGGGACTCGTCCGGCAGTTCCGCTCCTTCGACGGCGCCGTCCGGCTGCTGATGGTCCAGCAGTTCACCATCAACACGGCGTTCTACATGCTCATGCCGTACCTTGCGATCCACCTCTCGGGCGGCCTGGGCATGGCCGCCTGGGCGGTCGGACTGGTGCTCGGCGTAAGAAACTTCAGCCAGCAGGGCATGTTCCTCATCGGCGGAACCCTCGCCGACCGGCTCGGGTGCAAGAGCATGATCATCGCCGGATGCGTGCTGCGGACCATCGGCTTCGGACTGCTCGGCCTCGTCGACTCGCTGCCCGCCCTGATCCTCGCGTCGGCGCTGACCGGCTTCGCGGGCGCGCTGTTCAACCCGGCCGTGCGGGCCTACCTCGCACGGGAGGCGGGGGAACGACGCGTGGAGGCGTTCGCGCTGTTCAACGTCTTCTACCAAGTCGGCATGTTCGTCGGTCCGTTGATCGGCCTCTCCTTGATCGCGCTGAACTTCCGGATGGTGTGCGCGGTGGCGGCGCTCCTCTTCCTCGGGCTCACTCTCGTACAGATCAAGGCCCTGCCCGACCGTGGACGCCCGTCGGACGCGGGCGAGGGGCGTCAGGGAGTGCTCGCCGAGTGGCGGACCGTGGCGTCCAACCGCCCCTTTCTGCTCTTCTCGGCGGCGATGATCGGCTCGTACGTCCTGTCCTTCCAGGTCTATCTGGCGCTGCCGTTGCAGGCGCAGCAGGTGGCTCCGGGGAGCGGGGACGGCGTCACCACCGCGCTCTTCGCCGTGTCGGCCGGTGTCGCCGCGGCCGGGCAGTTGCGCATCACCGCCTGGGCGCGGGCGCGTTGGTCGCCCGGTCGGTCCGTCGTGTACGGCCTGGCGCTGATGGGCGGCGCCTTCGCACCGCTCATCGTGGCCGGGGCGCCGCCCGGGGGAGGGGGAGCGCTGATCCGGGCGGCGGCCCTGGTGCCGTTGTTCCTCGCGGCCGCCCTGCTCGCCCTCGGTACGGCCCTGGTGTACCCGTTCGAGATGGACACGGTCGTCACGCTCTCCGGCGACCGGCTGGTCGCCACCCACTACGGCCTGTACAACACCATCTCGGGCGTCGGGATCACCGTCGGGAACCTCGCGACCGGCGCCGTGTGGGATGCCTCCGCCGAACAACCGCGCCTGCCCTGGGTGGTGTTGTGCGGCGTGGGCCTGATGTGCGCCGCCGCGATCGCCGGTTTGACGCGGACCGGGAGACTCGGTCCGATCCCGGCCGGCCGGGCGAGGGAACCGGTTCCGCAGCGGTGAGGGGCGTGGCGAGCGGCCACGGGCAGTCCGCCGCGCGAGGCCCGCTGGGCAGGTGAGGAGCGGAGGGCGGGTGGTCGGCGTCAAGTCGGCATCAAAGGCCGGGCGTGCGGGGTCAAGAGGCCGCTAACGGGGAGGCCCGCCCCCGAGTGGGCGGGCATAGCGTCACTGGTGCGTCCCGGTCCGTCGGCGATCCGGGGTGCTGTGTCCGTCTCCAGGAGGACCCGGCTCGCGAGCCCGTCTCCTGCGTCGACCTTCCATCGACTGGGGTAACTCCATGACCACACCACTTCCTGGACCGTCGGTGCCGTCCTCGGTGGCGACCGCGCCGCCGGACCGCGCCGTCGGCCTGTCCGTCTGGCCCGCCTCGGCACGACTCACCCCCCGTGGCGATGTCGAGGTGGGCGGCGTCTCCCTCGTCGAGGCGGCGTCACGGTTCGGCACCCCGGTCTATCTCCTCGACGAGGCCGAGGTGCGAGAACGCTGCCGCACCTACCTGCGAGCCTTCCCGGACACCGAAGTCGTCTACGCGGCGAAGGCGTTCCTCTGCCGTGCCCTGCTGCACTGGGTGCGGGAGGAGGGCCTCGGCCTCGACGTCTGTTCCGCGGGCGAGCTGGAGCTCGCCGTCACCACCGGGTTCCCGCCCGAGCGCATGGTGCTGCACGGCAACGCCAAGAGTCCCGAGGACCTGAGTGCCGCGCTGCGCCTCGGCGTCGGACGGATCGTCATCGACAGCGCGTGGGAGATCGCCCGGCTGTCCGCACTCGTCCCCGACGGCGCCCGGCAGAAGGTCCTGGTGCGCGTCGTTCCGGGTGTGAGCGCCGGCAGCCACACGGCGATCCGCACGGGCACGGACGACCAGAAGTTCGGGCTCTCCCTCACCGACGGGAGCGCCGAGCACGCCATTGCCCGGATACTCGACCAGCCGCGGCTCGAACTGGTCGGACTGCACTGCCACATCGGCTCGCAGATCACCACCGTCAAGCCCTACCTGACCACGCTGCGGCGGATGGTCGGGCTCCTGGCCCAGATCCGCCACCAGTACGGAATCGTCCTGCCGGAGCTGGACATGGGCGGCGGTCACGCGGTCGCCTACCGGCCGGGGGAGACCGCGCTCGACATCCCGTCCCTCGGCGCCCGCATCCGCCGCGAACTGTCCACGAGCTGTGCCGCGGCCGGCATCCCCGTACCCCGGCTCGCCGTCGAGCCCGGCCGCGCGCTGGTCGGGCCCGCGGGTGTGGCGCTCTACCGGGTGCTCGCGGTCAAGCAGACCGGCGACCGCCTCTTCGTTGCGGTGGACGGCGGGATGAGCGACAACCCACGGCCCGCGCTGTACGGGGTCCGTTACGCACCCCGGCTCGTCGGCCGCCGCTCGTCGGCCGAGTCCCGCACGGCGACCGTCGTCGGCCGGCACTGCGAGGCGGGCGACGTACTCGCCACCGATGCGGACATGCCGGGCGACATCCGTCCGGGCGACCTGGTGGCCATCCCCGTCGCCGGCGCCTACCACCTCTCCATGGCGTCCAGTTACAACGTGGTCGGCCGCCCGCCCGTGGTAGCCGTCCACGACGGCAGCGCGCGGCTCCTGATCCGCCGCGAATCCCTCGCCGACATCAACGGCCGCGACATCGGTCTCTGAACCGCGCACCCACGTCGGTGGGACGGCTCCGGAACCCCTGGTGGATCAGGGCCCGTGAGCGTTCCGTGGCGTAGCGGTGCCCAGGCGGCAGCCCTTGTACCGCGCCACGGCGCCGCAGCGCGGTGCGACCGCGCCGGTTCTCAACAGGCGGTATTCACAATGGGCTTGCACCGGTCTGTAATATTCACCAAGCTGGATCGGTCCTTACTGCCTGCCCAGGACCTGGAGCCCCGTCATGCCCGCACTGATGCCGGATTCCGCCCCGCAACGCGTCATCGCCCTCTCGAACTTCGTCTATACCGTCGGCAGCGGCCTCTATCTGACCGCCGGGGTCCTGTACTTCACCGAGGGGGTGCACCTTCCGGCAAGCCAGGTGGGGCTCGGGCTCGGCATCGCCGGTTTCGTCTCGCTGGCCGTGGGCATCGCCGTCGGCCATCTCGCGGACCGATACGGGGCTCGCGGCGTCTACGCGACCACCCTTGTCGTCCAGGCGTTGGCTACGGCCGGCTTCGTGCTGGCGGACAGCTTCTGGCCGTTCGTCCTCGCGGCATGCGCGGCCACCGGGGCCAAGGCGGCCGGACTTGCCGCACGCAGTCCGCTCATCAGGCACTACGGAGGGGGCCGGCCGCAGGAATTCCGTGCCTACCTCCGTGCCGTGACCAACGTCGGCATCTCCCTCGGTGCCCTGCTGGCAGGGTGGGTCGTCCAGGTGGGCACCCTCACGGCCTATCAGCTTCTCGTCATCGGCAACGCGAGCGCCTTCGTGGCTTCCGCGTCAGTCCTGGTCTTCCTGCCGCCGGTCAAGCCCGTCCCGACCGCAGACGGCCCTCGCTGGATCGCCCTACGGGACCGCCCCTACCTTCTGGTCACCGCACTCGACGGGATCATGGCCATCCAGTTCAAGGTGCTCACGGTGGCCATTCCGCTCTGGCTGGTCACCGCCACCACCGTCCCGCGCTGGCTCATCTCGGGCACCATGCTCACCAGCACCCTCATCGTCATCGCCTTTCAGGTACGCGCCAGCCGCAGCATCGACTCCCCGGCGGCCGGCGGAGTCGCCTACCGTCGAGCGGGTGTGGCCTTCCTCGTCTCGTGCTCCCTGATCTCCCTGTCCGCGGGCATACCGGCGTGGGCCGCGGCAACGCTGCTCATGTGCGCGATGGTGATCCACACGATCGGCGAACTCTGGCACTCCGGCGCAGGCTTCGAGGTCTCATTCGCCCTTGCACCGGAGCACGCCACCGGCCAGTACCTCGGCGTGTTCGGCCTGGGCGCCGGCCTGGCCGAAGCGCTGGGGCCGGGCCTGCTCATCTCGCTCTGCATCACCTGGGGCCGCCCCGGGTGGTACGTCGTAGGAGCCCTTTTCGCCCTGACGGGTCTGGCGGCGCCCCTCGCCGTCCGCTGGGCACAGAGACATCAGCACCCGGGGCGCACGCCCCTCGCAGCCGTGGAGAAGGCACCGGCCGCCTGAACTCGTCCGGGGAGGTGGTCCAACACGCTTTTCATTCAGGGGTTTTGGAGCGGGGCGAGGCGGCCCCGCCTTGGTGCTGCGCGACCGCTGAGCATTCCGGAAGCTCCTTCCTCAGGCGGGCCAGTGGGGAAAGGGCCATGAACAACGGGGACAGCGACAGGCCGATCGCGGTCAGCAGCAGACCGGTGCGCAACCCCCACTGATCGGCCAGGCAGCCGCCGAGCAGTGAGCCGAGCGGTGTCAGTCCCATGCCGACGAAATTGATCGTCGCGACGACTCGGCCCTGCATCCGGACGGGTGTGATGGCCTGCCGGACCGTCATGACGGTGACGTCCACCGTCTGACTGAAGGCGCCGAAAAGGAAGTTGACCGCCATGAGCAAGGGGATCGTCGCGGCGGTCGAGCCGCGCAGCAGGGGCACGCAGAGCATCACGCCGTCGGCGAGCACCGCTGAGGACACCAGCACGATGCCGTAGCCGAATCTTCTCGGCAGCCGGGCGGACAGCAGTGATCCCACGACCGCACCAGGGCCCATGGCCGCGAGCGTCACGCCGACGGCGGCCCCCGACAGATGCAGCCCCCGTGGGAGGTAGAGCAGATAGACGGTCATCAGGGCCGCGAAGGCGAACTGGAAGACGGCTGAGGCGAGTCCCACCGCCCGCAACGAGGGATCGGCGATGACGAGGCGGAGACCTTCGTGGATCCGCCGCCCGATCCGAGGGGGCTGTTCGGTGTGGTCAGGAACGGACTCGGGCGCGCGGATGCGTCGGATCGACAGAAAGGACAGTACGAAGAGGAACGCGGCGGCCACGAGCGAGAACGGCGCCGAGAACAGCGAGACCAGCACACCGCCGAGAGCGGGGCCGCCGATCTGCGCCGCGGATCTGCTGCCCTGGAGCAGGCTGTTGCCCTGCGTCAACTGTTCACGACGCACGAGCCGTACGAGAAAGGCCTGATACGCCACATCGAAGAACACACTGAGAACGCCGACGAGGAAGGCGACGCCGAGCAACGCCGGAGCGCCGAGCAGGCCCAGCAGGTACGCGGCGGGGATCGCGGCCAGTGCCAGAGCGCGGCCGAAGTCCGCCAGCACCATCACGTCGCGGGATCGCCGACGGTCCACCCACGCACCGGCGAAGAGCGAGATCAGCAGGATGGGGGCCTGCTCCACCGCACGCATGACTCCGAGTTCGGCGGCGCCGGCGTCCAGGGTCACCACGGCGATGAGCGGCAGGACCACCTGAGCGGCCTGCGCCCCGAGTTGAGAGGCGGTCTGTCCCGCCCAGAGCTTGCGGAAGTCCCCGTCCCGCCACAGGCTCGGCAGGGCCGGTCGACCGGAGGCCGCCTTCACCGCGGGCCCCGTACCCGCGGACCGCCCGGCCTGCTCGGCGCAGGAGCCACACGGAGCCCCGAAGACCGAGCCGTATCGAAAGCCCCATCGGAAGCGGGACCGAGTGTGCGCCGGACGGTGCGATGGTGTGCGGGCACGGCAGGAGAATCGGATGGCACAGGGCCCCCTTGAGCTGCTGAGAACGGCGCCCGCCGCGCGGCGCACAACAGGTGCGCCGACTCGGGCGAGGGAAGGTTCGCCGTGCCGCAGATCGAGGGCGGCACGCGATGACAGGCCGGTTACGGCCTACGGGGTCAACGCGCGCTCGGGTGACCGGGCATCCCAGCTCCTCAAGGGTCTCTCGGAGTCGAAGGCCGGCGCCTCTCGTTCGGATCGGGCCGGGCTGACCAAGCAGAAGACCCTAAGGTCTGTCCCGCAATCCCTGGCGGGCGCGCGACGAGCTACGGCACCTCGCCGCGTTGTCGGAACGTCCGCATACATCCAGGATGCGGACGTCCCTCCGCCTTGCGATGCACCGCATCCGACGCCGCGCGCTGATCCACCACGGATTGCGGGACAGACCATAGCCGACGGCAGCCTCTGACCGGAGGGAATTTCGCCGGGCATCGTGGAGAACAAGGAGGACCACAGCCCGACGCCTTGCCGGAGCCGGGGCCGTCATCCACCCATCGGCCCGCCCGCCCGGCTATGGGGCGCCGCTCGCCGTAACGCTAGAGTGTGTGCGCCGTGGTGTTCGGGAAGACCGGTGACAGACTCCGAGGAGTCTCAGGCCGGAGCGGCCCTCGCCACTGTGATCGGGGAGTATCCGTCCCAACGACGCCACGGGCCGCAGAGCGCGGCCGGGAAGGCAGGGGCGGGTACGAGCGCGAGCGAACCCGTCAGCCAGGAGACCGGCCACGGCATCTCACGAAGTCATCCACGAGGTGCTGGAGCGTGACCGTATGACCCTGCCCGAATCCGCCGTGTTCAAGTGGCGGCGCGAGGACACCGTTCGAACCGTGGGGCTGCTCGCGGTGATAGCCGCCCTGCACGTGGTGGCGTTCGGCGTGCTGTTCCTGCTCGTCCTGCCCCAGCACTACGAGGTCGGTTCCAAGGCGTTCGGCATCGGGCTCGGGATCACCGCGTACACGCTCGGCATGCGGCACGCCTTCGACGCCGATCACATCGCCGCCATCGACAACACGACCCGCAAACTGATGGCCGATGGCAAGCGCCCCGTGTCGGTCGGCTTCTGGTTCGCGCTCGGACACTCCAGCGTGGTCATCGCCATGGCCGCGCTGGTCGCCGGAGGAGCGCGGCTCGCGGGGGTGCTGATCAACGAGAACTCGGGCACGCACCAGGTGCTCGGTGTGGTGGGTACGACCGTCTCCGGATCCTTCCTCTATCTCATCGCCGCGTTGAACCTGGTCGCCCTCGTCGGCATTCTGCGCGTGTTCCGGGCGATGCGGGCCGGCCGTTTCGACGAGACCGAGCTGGAGCAGCATCTGGACTCGCGTGGGTTCATGAACCGGATCCTCGGCAGGTTCACCAGGTCCATCACCAGGCCGGGCCAGATGTATCCGCTCGGCTTCCTCTTCGGCCTCGGCTTCGACACCGCCACGGAGGTCACGCTGATGGTCATGGCGGGCAGTGGCGCCGCGGCCGGTCTGCCCTGGTACGCGATCCTGTGCCTGCCGCTGCTGTTCGCCGCCGGGATGAGTCTCTTCGACACGCTCGACGGGACGTTCATGAACTTCGCCTACCAGTGGGCCTTCTCCAACCCGGTGCGCAAGGTCTTCTACAACCTCGCCATCACCGGCCTGTCGATCGCCGTCGCCTTCCTCATCGGCACGATCGAGCTGGTCACCATACTCCACGACAAGCTTGGTCTGCGGGACTCGGTCACCGGCTGGATCTCCGGCGTGGACCTGGGCAACGTCGGCTACATCATCGTCGGACTCTTCGTGGCGGTGTGGGCGGCGGCCTTGGCCTACTGGCGGATCGCGAAGGTCGAGGAACGCTGGACGGGCCGCGCCCCCGACAGTGGCTGATGCTGTATCGGATACCGACGAGAGCTCTGTTCCGGCCAAGCCGCCGGTACGTCTCACGGTGGGGCGGGCACGGTCAGGCCGCCGACCGATGAGCGAAGGCGATCAGTGGACCACCGGTCAACGGGTGCTTGACCAATGCCGCCCGCACACCGAACACCTCCGCCGACAGAGCCGGAGTGAGCACTTCCAGGGGAGTGCCGGACGCGACCAGCGCTCCGTCGTGCAGCACATGCGGGCGGTCGCACACCGAGGCGCCGCGCTCAGGTCGTGGAGCGGGATCAGCGTGGTGGGCCCCCGCGCCCGCAGCAGTGACAGCGGCGAACGTCTCCGGACAGGCGTCCGCACCCGAACCCGGCAGCCTCTCCTCGGGAATCACCGTCATGCCGAGCACCGGCACCTTGGCGGCCCGCGCGGCCAGCCCCTTCGGACACCGTTCGTTTTGCGTAGGCCGACAGGCTTTCCGGTGATCGAAAGCGGTCCGGGGCCGTGTGGTGTGTACACACCACACGGCCCCGGACCGTCGGGAACCGCTGAGGGGAGGGGTCAGCCCTTGCGGGACTTGACCTCGTCGGTGAGCTGGGGCACGACCT